>PMBR01000082.1 GCA_003152995.1 Chloroflexota bacterium
CGCTCGATCGAGGCCGGCATTCTCGAAGATCCCTGGACCGCGCCGCGAGCAGACGTCTACCGCTGGACCGTGGACCCGGAGGCGGCTCCCGCGCCGGTCGAGATCGTGATCGGCTTCGAGGGCGGCGTGCCCGTGTCTCTCGACGGCGAGCGGCTCGACCCGGTCGTCCTGGTCGAGAAGCTCCACGACCTGGCGGGCGCCCACGGAGTCGGTCGCGTGGATCACGTCGAGGACCGCCTGGTCGGTATCAAGAGCCGCGAGATCTACGAGGCTCCCGCCGCGACGGTGATCCACCGCGCCCACCGCGCCCTGGAAGGGCTGACGCTCAGCAAAGACACACTGCGGTTCAACCGTGTCGTGGCCGACGAGCTCGCCCAGCTCACGTACGACGGGCTGTGGTTCAGCGCCCTGCACCGCGACCTTCGCGGTTACGCGGCAAGCAGCCAGCGCGTCGTCAGCGGCGACGTCCGTGTCCGCCTGGACCACGGCAACGCCGTGATCGTCGGCCGGCGCAGCCCGCTCTCCCTGTACGACAAGGCGCTGGCCACCTACGAGGCCGACGACGCCTTCGACCACGCCAGCGCGGTCGGCTTCATCGAGATATTCGGCCTGCCGCTCCGGACCGAGGCGGCCCGCCACGGGGCCGTCGGCCGCCACTACGGCGCTGCCTGGACATGGACGGAGCCGCTCCTCTCGGAGCTGCCGACGAAGGTCTACGACGCGCCCGGAGCCGCGGCCAAGTAGCGGGAGAGACGCTGAACGCCCACCACCAGATCGACCGACCATGACCGAGCCAGATCGACCGCCAGCTCGCGAGCCCAAGCGCGAGCCCAGCCCCGTGCCCAAGCGCGAGCCCAAACCCGTGCCCAAGCGCGAGCCCAAACCCGCGCCCAAGCGCGAGTCCAGCCCCGCGCCCAAGCGCGAGCCCGCCGGCGGGCAGGCGCTCGAGCCCGAAGGACCTCCCGGCTCGACCGGGCTCTCGGACCCCAATGTCGACGCACCGTTCGATGCCGAGCGCAAACTTCGCGAGCTCCAGTTCCTGCACGAGTTCGCCAAGCTGCTGACGACGGCGCGTAACTGGGACGAGCTGATGCGCACGATCGTGGATCGGACCACAACGGCCCTGGACGTCGAGGTCTGCTCGGTCTACTTGATGGATCGTGACAGCTCGAGTCTGCGATTGGCGGCCACGAACGGTCTCGACGCCGACCAGATCGGTCTGGTCACGCTCGGGTTGGGCGAAGGCCTCACCGGCCGGGCCGCCATGATCGGCCGTCCGGTCGCTTCGCCGGACGTCCGGGTCGATCCGCGCTTCAAGTGGGTTCCCGGTTTCGACCAGTCGCAGTTCGTTTCGATGCTCTCGGTGCCGTTGCCCTGGAACGACAAGACCGTCGGCGTGATCAACGTCCAGGCCACGGAGACGCGGCTCTTCTCGCCCGAGGAAGTGGAATTCCTGGTCACGATCGGCGCGCTTCTCGGCGGGATCGTCGAGAAGGGGCGGCTCCAGGCTGAGGCGGAGGAGCAGCTCCAGACTCTGACCGCGTTGGACGGCGCCCGGGCCGAGTTGCTGGCGGTGGTCACGCACGAACTGCGGACGCCGCTGGCGGTCGTGCGGGCGTATCTGGATCTGCTGGCCGACGCCGCCGCGGACGCCGCCGGCGGCGGGTCGGGCCCCGATCCAAAGGTCGTCGAGGAGTGGCGCAGTCAGGCGATCGGCCAGGTCACCCGGCTGGATCGGCTGGTGGATTCGATCCTGGCGTCGGTCCGCGGCGAGGGGCTGGCCGCCGGTCTGGCCCGCGTCCCCTTCGACGTTGCCCGCGCCGTCAACGACACGCTCGGCGAGATGGCGCCGCTGCTGCGCGAGCATCCGCTTCGCCGCACCGGCACATGGGATGAGCTCGTGGGCGTCGGCGACGGGGGTCGCTTCCGCCAGGTTCTCGAGCATCTCCTCGAGAACGAGGTCAAGTACTCGCCCGAAGGCGGGTCCGTCAGCATCGGGGCGTGGCGCAAGGATGGCGAGATCCAGATCTACGTCACCGACGACGGCGCCGGAATTCCCGAGGCCGAATGGGAGTCGGTTTTCGACGCCTACGTTAGAACGGCGAACCGGCCACGAGGCTCCGGGATAGGCCTTTACGCCGCTCGACGGCTCATGAACGCGATGGGCGGCCGTGTGTGGTTGGAATCAAATGGGTACAGTGGGAGCCGCTTCATGGTTGCGGTGCCCGAGATGCGCCACACTTCGGTGGATGGCGGCGGTCCGGAGGCCGGAGTCATGTCCGAAGCAGGTTCGGACGGGTAGCGAAAGTAGCGGAGCGCGCGAGCGCAGACGGGAGCGGAGGCCACAACTTGAGCACCATGGGTCCGGTGACGGAGGCGAGCCTGCTGATCCTCGTCGTTGACGACGAGCCGGCGATGGTCGGCGCCGTTTCGGCCCTGGTCGGTCGGGCCGGTCATCGTGTCGTGACCGCGTACGACGGCAACGCAGCTTTGCGCCGCTTCACCGAGGAGCGCCCGGACCTGGTGCTGCTGGACCTCGCCATGCCCGGTCTCGACGGCGTGGAAGTCTGCCGCGCGATCCGGCGCATGTCGCAGACGCCGATCATCGTTCTCACCGGCGAGTCCGACGAGCGCGCCAAGGTGGAAGCACTGGACACCGGCGCGGACGACTACGTGGTCAAACCGTTCGGCAAGCAGGAGCTGCTGGCGCGCATCCGAGCCGTGATGCGGCGCCGTGGCAACGAGGCGGAGCCGCGTGGCGCCGGTGAGCTGCGATGGGGCTCCATCGTGCTCGACCGGGGCCGCCACACCGCCTCCGTCGCGGACGAGGAACTCGTCCTGACCCGGACCGAGTACAGCCTGCTGGCCTCGCTGGTTGCCGCCGGCGGCCACGTCGTCTCCCACAGTTCGCTCCTCGCCGCCGGCTGGCCGGGCGAGCCCAACCCCGACCCGCAATGGCTCAAACCGCACCTCGCCCGCCTGCGCTCCAAGCTGGAGGAGGCCAAAGCGCCCGTTCCGGCCTCCGTACGTGGCGTCGGCTATCGCCTGGAAGACGCGGAGTAGCGCGCGCCGAGTGGCGAGGGGCCGGCGGCAACATGACCACCGCTGCCGGAGGCAGAAGGTGCTTAGCGGCCAGGTGATCGGCACCACATACGACGCCCTGGCCCGTCCAACGCATGTCACCGACACAGACCTTGGAGGATGGCTCAGCTACTCGGGGCCGCCATCAGCCACCCTCACTGGCCACTAGGCGGCTTTGTCGCAGACCGGCGACGTGCCTAGCTCGTCTCCGCCGTGACCTTGTCGCCTTGAGTCTTGCAGAAGCCTTTGCTCAGACCAACTCGTCTGGCCGTCTCCGGGACACTCGAGCGCAGGGTAGGTCGGCCGCGGATCAATGCCGTCCGAACATGACTTGGGGACCAAAGAAGTGATCGACTTCGTCTGGAGCTGCAACAGGGCAGCCACCGCAGCCGCTGGAATACCACGACGGCGGAGACAGCCACGGCGGATATGTCCGGCACTATTCGGAGTGGCTTTGGTCCTCGAACTCGCAGGTTGCTCGACAGTGTCTTCCAGCCCGCCACCCACCGTATCGGCGACGCAGAGCGCACGCCTGATACAGAGCCCAACGCCATTCCGTACATCTCTCCCGACGTCGCTTCCCTCCCCGACGTCGCTTCCCTCCCCTTCGCATGAGCGCGGCGCGTTCACTGTCACTGGATCGATGGGCGTCGCGAGGAGTTTCGCCACCGCTACGCCGCTGCTAGACGGCCGGGTTCTCGTCGCCGGTGGCACCTTCTCTGACTCTCCCGTTGACTCTGCCGAACTCTACGACCCGGCCACCGGCAAGTTCTCATCGACCGGGTCGATGAAGACGGCGCGCGCCGGTCATACGGCGACGCTGCTCCCAAACGGCCTGGTGCTCATCGCGGGCGGAGCGGACGAGACTGCCGAACTCTACGATCCCGTGACCGGCACGTTTGGCTCGACTGGAGCGATGACGACGGCTCGATCGGAACATGTCGCGATCCTGCTGGCGGACGGCCGAGTCCTTCTTGCCGGGGGCGACGCAGCAGGCACCGCCGAGATCTACGACCCCGCCAGCGGCCTATTCATGAAGACAGGGCGGATGAAGGTCGGGCGGTCCGGATTGGCAGCCACCCGACTGGCCGACGGCCGAGTTCTGGTTGTGGGCGGGGCAGCGGACCTGCAGGGCCCGTACCTCGCGTCGGCTGAGATCTACGAACCATCCACGGGCAAGTTCAGTCTTACTGGATCGATGCACACTTCGCGAGAGTACTTCGGTGCCGCTCTTCTGGCAGACGGGCGCGTGCTGGTGGCGGGAGGAGGTAATGGCTCGGAGACTCTCGCGTCCGCCGAACTCTACAACCCGGCCACCGGCAAGTTCACGCTGACTGGCGAGATGACCACAGCACGCGAGTACTTCACTGACATTCCTCTGTCCGATGGGCGAGTCCTATTCGTGGGAGGAGGGAATGACGGCGCCGTTGCCCTCGCCTCAGCTGAACTCTATGACCTTGCCACCGGCAAGTTCACCTCGACGGGATCAATGATCACTCCCCGTTTCGAGCACATAGCCGCTCGGCTATCCGATGGCCGCGTCCTGGTCGCAGGGGGTGCGATTGATGGTGGTCCCTCGGCCGAGCTGTACTGGCCGTGAAGGGCCTTGCATCACTCGCCACGCGGCACCACCGGCGGATACATCCGGTACATTGGACCTGGGGTGACCCGAGACCGTGGTGCCTGAGAGATGTTCCATGGTCGCCAAGGACGCGCCTGTGGCCCAGTACGGATCAACCGGCCCTATATGTCCTTCCGAATGTGCATCGAGTCTGGAAGAGGCGACGCGTGAGTAGGTTGTGGCGCTTGCCTGCGTGCACGCGAACAGGCACCTCCCTGGGTCATGACCCGGGTCGCGGGCGCCGAGCGTTCTCCGTATGGGCGGTGATTCTCGTTGTTGCAGGTTGCGCTCCCAGCCAGGGAACGCTGTTCCCCACACCGAGACCCACAGCGGACCCGAGCCCATTCGCTCAGAGCTTCAGTCCCAGCGCCAGTACGGGAGTGAGCACAGGTTCGCCGTCGTCAACCCCCCGTAGCGGAACGTTCGAAGCGACAGGATCAATGGCCCAGCCCCGATACGACTTCGCTGCTGCCGTGATGGCAGACGGGCGAGTTCTCGTCGCTGGTGGATACACAACCGGAGACGTGGCCCTGGCATCGGCCGAGATCTACGATCCGCGAACTGGGGAATTCAGCACGACCGGGCAAATGTCAACCGTCCGCGTCGGAGCCATCGCAACGCCATTAGCCGGCGGTCGGGTCGTGATGTTTGGGGGCCTACCCAACCAGTCGTCAGCCGAGATTTACGATCCGGCGATTGGTGCCTTCATGACTGTCGGCAACATGACGATCAAACGAGACGGTTTCAATGCAACCCTGCTCGTGGATGGTCGAGTTTTGATCACAGGGGGTACCAGAAACGGTTCTGCCGAGACGTACGATTCAACCACTGGTAAGTTCACGAGAACCGGTTCAATGGTGGACTGGCGTGACAACGCAACGGCCACGCTTCTGCTGGGAGGTGAAGTCCTGATTGCCGGAGGCGATCGTGGCAACTCCGGGCCCAATCAGGTGATGTTGTCTTCGGCTGAGCTCTTCGAACCGAAGACAGGTAAGTTCAGCCGGACTGGCTCCCTGGTGGTGAAACGAACCCAGCATACTGCCACGGCGCTACGCGACGGCCGCGTGTTGGTCGTCGGAGGATATGACGTCGCGGCTGGCGTGCTCGACTCGGCAGAGATCTATGACCCAACGACGGGCCGATTCACCCTGATAGCTTCGACGGTCCGAGGGCGAGTCGAACATACGGCTACGCTGCTGAAGGACGGACGGGTCCTTGTCGCAGGTGGCATGGACGCGACGGCCGAACTGTTCGATCCGGTAGCCGGTAAGTTCAGCCCGACTGGCTCGATGACCTTCGTACGTTCATCAGCTCAGGCGATGCTCCTACAGGACGGCCGAGTCCTCGTCGTCGGTGGCTACAACGACTCAGGAGACCTAGCCTCCGCTGAGTTGTTCTGGCCTTGAACATGGTTTCATGGTGACGGGGTTTCAGGCCACGCCTCCGAGCGTTGCCATAGCTTGCCCCGTACCCAGTTCGAGCGACCGCCGGCCCTCCCCGAGCTTGTCGAGCGCCTCGGACTTGGCCGGCTCGACCGATCGGCCACGAGCTCCGACGTGCGCCGGGACAGCATCTCGGGATCCGGCGTTGGAGCGGCCCGGGAGCTGTCGAACTCGGTTGTGCGGACTGCCATAGCTGCGATCAACTAGCTCATTTCACCACCAGCACGTATTGCTGGGTGGCGGTCTGCCCGTTGACGTTCGTGCCGCGGCACCACACGTAGATGGTGAAACTGAACGTGCCGGAGACGGTGGGCGTTCCCGAGATTTGGATCGTGTTGTTGGGGTCCTTGGCCAACGCGAGGTCGAGGCCCGCGGGGAGCGCGCCGTCCTGGACCGAGGCGCCGCCCACGGGTGTCACAGCCTGACCGATGGTGATGTTGGCAGCGTAGGATGAGCCGACCTGGGCGTCGGGCAGGGTCGCCGGCGAGAACTGGAGCGCCGGTCGGGGCGTGCAGCCGAGCACCGCGGTGAGCGCGATGGCGCACGCGATCATCGCTTGGATGTAGCCGCGATGCCGACGCCTTTGGCATTGCCCTTCGACATGCGTCGGTGCATTGGCCTGCATTCAGCAAGATTAGCGGGAGTCGTCCCGTCGGGCACTGGCTCGAGCGGGCGTTGCCAGGGCCGCCGCGACCCAGTTCGGCACGATTGACCAAGTGGTGGGAATCGCCGGTTCAAATCCTCTCGCCCCGGCCATTCAGGTAAGTGTAGGACCTACCCGTGGCAAGCCCACGCTCGTCGTCCCCCACCTCACCAGTCGAGCATTATCCTGACCCGCGACCTGGCCCCTTCTGAGAAGGCAGCCCGATCAGGCTCTCTTACCTGAATCGGGCCAGACGAAACGCGCATCGATTGCTCGCTCGATCACGGCTAAGCCACTGGCGCTCGTGGCTTCACGCAGGATCACCTCGGCCACGACCGGCCCTGGGTCGAGCTGATCGGGTCCACCCCAGACGAGCCACATGAGGGTTTCGTCATTTGGGATCGCCAGCAAGGCGATCTCGAGGCCCTCCGCGCGGCCAGGACCTCCTGCAACCTGTGACGCTCCGATTCCCTGCCGTCGTGCTCGTACTCTTCACCTCCGACCTGGCGACCGATGAGCCGCCCTGCGGGTAATGGCGGCCGGCAGGCGAGTCTTGCCGATCCCAGCGTCCCCGGCGAGCAGGAGGCAATGGCCGCGGCCAGCGATCGCCTCCGATGACTCGCACGCCGGTGCGCGGCGCTGGCTACAGCACCGTCGCCGGGCGGCGTCGCGGCGAGTCGCGCCACTCCTACCGATGAGGGATCCGGCCCGGGAGAGCAGGACCAGGCCGGGCGTCCGGATCGCCGAGGATGCGTCGAGATGCTCGATCAGCAACGCGACCCGCAATCCCTCGGCGAGATGAGGAGCAATCCGGCGGAGGGAGAGGGCATCGGCGCGCGAATACAGTCGGCCGGTCTCGCGGTGAGACACAACAGTCCCCACGTCGAGCCCTGGACCCGCAGCACGGCCCGGATCTCGTCGCCCAGGCCCAGCGGCTTGAAGACGTCCCGGTAACGGGCGCTCCTGGCCAGGTCGCCGGCCGTCGCTTGCGCGAGCGAGCGGACGCCGACCGGATCGGCCGCGAGTTCGGCCCACTTGTTGAAGTCGTCTGCGAGGAACTCGTTATCGACGAAGTAGCCGGTGCTGGCCGCCGGCAGGCCTACCTGCTGGGCGTTGGCGAACAGGAGCGTCGCCGGGTCGGCGCCCGCCCACCAGGCCGCGTCGGCCGCCACGACCCGCCCGAGCCTCGCGAGGACCTGCGTCCGCAGCGACTCGGCGGACAGGCTCGAGTGCGCCAGCCGGATGATCGACTAGCTGGCGTCCCGAGGACCCGGATCTCGCGCCACGGTCCCTCCCGGCGGTCTCAGTCGGTCACCACGTCATAGGCCGCACGCTCCACGAGCTCGACGCCCGTCGCATCGACCGTGCGAGCCCGACTCGCGTCAGCGGTCGCATCGCTCTGCCGGGCGGCGGCCTCGTCGTCCCACAGCGTCAGGGTCATCGCCCGGTTCGCGGCGCGATCGACGAAGAAGAACACCCCGGCGTTCCCGGGGATCCCGGCGACCATGGGCCGGACCTGCTTTCCGACATGCTCGACCCACCGGTCGAGGGCTTGGGGTGATCCAGTCCACGTGGATGTTCGAGCCTGCATCTTTGTCTCCTTCAGGGGCTTGACTGAGTGCGGGTTGACGGCATGCATCCGCCAGGGCTATCCCAGCTTCCGGGGATGAGATGGCGAGGGCACCCGCAGGCCCAAGGCACAGTCTGCGAGCGGCGGACAAATGCCGCTCAGATCCCGATTTGTGTTCCGACGGCGTGTCTGCGGGGGAGGTTGTGTCCCCAGGTTCGGTCGGCGAGGGCGAGACCAGGCCAGCAAGGCTTAGCCTGGGACCGACTTGCACAGGTCTGCGGGTTGTCGACCGTGGCAAAGTCATACGGGGCATGGGGCCGATGCTGACCCGCCTCATCGGCGAGAAGGTGAACCTCGCCATCGTTGGTCCGCGGGGTACCGGCTGCGTCATGGTTGATCCGGGGCAGATCGAGCAGGCAATCGTCAACCTCGCGGTGAGCGGCCGCGAGGCCATGCCTGACGGTGACACCCTCACAATCGAGGTCGCCGAGGTCGAAGCAGCGCCGACCCATACGTCATCGCAAGCCGGGCCGGTGGTGACCCTGTCGGTCACCGATACGGGCGCTAGGATGGATGCCGAGAGGATGAGGCACATCTTCGAGCCGTCCACCGGCAGAGGACTCGTAGTACCGATGGTTCTGGGCATCGTGCGCCAAGCGGGAGGAGACATGACCGTCATTGGCGAGCCGGGCCACGGAACGACTTTCACCATCAGCCTGCCGAGTGTCGCCAAGACTACTAGCGACGAGAGTTCGATGACCGGCACCATCCTGATCCTCGAAGACGATCCGGGCGTCCGGCGCTTCGTGAGCCACGTCCTCCAAGCGAAGGGCTACCGCGTCCTGACCGCCGGAGACGGTGACTCGGCCATTCAGCTTCTGAAACGAGAGCCCGTGCAGCTATGGATCACCGACACGGTGCACCCCGGCCCAGCGGGGTCCGAACTGGCCTCGAAGGTCGCTGCCCCCCAGCCGGGGACTCCGCTGCTGCTAATGTCTGGTGGCACCAAGGAGGAGTGGGTGCGCGCAGGCTGGCTCGGGCCGGACGGCCACTTCCTGAGCAAGCCCTTCACGAGCGAGGCTCTCGGGCGGCTGTGGACGGGGCCATGACCGCGTCTACCCCGTCAACCCGTCGCAGGCTTGGACAACGCCGCTCCGGCTGACCATACGAAGGGACCTGCTTCCCTACGCGACCCACCACGCCGGACGACTGGGCGTCGGAACGTTCGTGACCGGGATCACCAAGGTTCGTGACGGTGTGTCGGTCCCAATCCTCTCGCCCCGGCCATATCCACCTTTTGGTGGTCACTCGTCGCGTAATCTGCCGATTGGATGGCGCGATAATGCGGCGCATGATGCGATTGGGCGGAGATCGTCGCGGACCCGTCGCGCTGAAGGCCGACGAGGCGGAGCGGCTCGTGCGAGTCGTGTATCCCGGCGCGGACGTGCTCGAGGTGAAACCGGTTGCGACCAGGCGCGGGACAGCGTCGTTTCGCCTCATCCAGCGCGGCGCGCCGTCGCCGATGCTCCTGCGCGTATACGCGACCGAGCCCACCGCGTGCGCTCGCGAGGTCGCTGTGCTCGGGGCACTCCCCAGAGTAGTGCCGGTGGCGGCCGTGTGCCATACCGCGCCTGACGCGGACCCACCATGGTCACTGTTCGCCTGGCTGCACGACGGACCGATGAGCGCCGCGCTGCGGATCTTCTCGCTCGCTGAAGCGCTCATGCTTGCGAGCGACCTCGGGGCTGTGCTTTCCGCGGTCCATCGCATCCGTTTCGAGCGCTCCGGTTTCCTCGGAGCGGACCTTTCGCTCCGCGAGCCACTCCAAACGTGGAGCGATCTGATGTCCGGTCGGCTCGAGGGCGGGGCGGGGAACCGGCTGGGGGAGGAGGTCGTCGCCCGGCTTCGCGCATTCGTCGCGAGGCACGCTTCCGAGATGGACGCGCTTTATGAGGACGCGGCGCTCTGCCACGGAGCCTTCATCCCTGCGAACGTGGTCGTGCACGCGTCGAGCGGCACGGACCACCGCACGATCGACCTCGGGTGGGTCAACTGGCGTGGCTGGTCCAAGGGGTCGCTGTCAGTCGACGACCGGCCTCGAATAGCCGGCATTGTCGACTGGGCGTCCGCTTTCGCGGGACCGTCGTTGTTCGACCTCGGCACGCTCCTGCGCCATGACGCGGCACTGCCCGCGGGCTTCTGCGACGCGTTCGCGGAGGGCTACAGAAGATGGGACGCACCGCTCCCGCGGGACTGGCGACAGCTCGCGCGCCGTCTCGATCTCGTCAACCTGTGCGGCCTCGTTGAGCGCGGCGACGAGCGCGTGGTCGCCCGGGTGCGCAACCTCATCGAGGCGACGCTGCAGTCGGACTAGCGACGGACGGTGTCGGCCTGACTCCGAAGACGGCTCCGATACCATGCCGTCCGGTGACGACTTCTCCGGAGGCGATCCGGGGTTCGCCTAGACCGCGACTAGTCGGTTACCTTCTTGGGCACGCCGTTCGAAACAATCGCCGAACCCGACAGCAAGTCGTGTAACCCTCGTTTGGACCGGTTCATACGCGTGCTCACCAAGAGAACGAACGACCAGACATATCCCGCTAGGTAGGCCGTCATCCACGGGATCGCGAGTCCGTTGCTCAGGACAGAGCCAACCGTTGAGGCTGGGGTACTCAGCCATGCGTATGTCGGCGTACGCGACAACCAGTCAGTTGCGCTGAGGATAACGATGGCGGCGCTCACCGATGCGAGAGACAGCGATGCCCCCAAGCCGGAGAGCCAGAACCATCGGGAGAGTGCGCCAGAGGCCGTGAGCCTCCTGCGGCCGCTTGCTTGAGCGACCGAGAGTCCCATCAATCGTTGCCCCGGGGTGGCCCCTAGCTTCGTCCAGCTGCCAGCGTAATAGAAGCCTGCGAAACCGACGTACGCCAAGAGAATGAGTGCGACAAGGAGACCGTTCGAATGGAGGAGCGGCGCGCTCACCAATTGGAACGGATGAACTCCGCTGGCGTCCATCTGGGAATCTGTCTGCGGAACTAGGCGCATCTGATCGATCGCCAATCCGTTGGGGCCCAGGGCACCCACTACGAGCGCGAGCAGCAAGAACGCGCCGCCTGCAAGCCCAACGATCGCCGAATCGACGAACCAGGCGAGTACTCGCCGTCCAATCGATGGTGGGCGCGCTCCACCCGAGTATCTCGGCCTGCGAGAAACATCATCCACCCT
>PMBR01000064.1 GCA_003152995.1 Chloroflexota bacterium
CCGCGCCACTCCCGCCGGCCGCGCCGTAGGTCTCGCCGAGCCACTCCAGATACCCGAACGTGGCTAGGAGTCCGGCCAGCGACTCGCCCGGGGGAGTGCCCGTCTCCCACTTGCCCGGCAATTCGTTCGTGGCCGGGCGGACCTTGTACGCGGCCAGGCTTTCGAGCAGATCGCGCCGCCCGTAGAGGAGTCCCAGGTGCGGCCCGAAGAACTTGTAGGGCGAGCAGACCAGGAAGTCGGTGCCCAGGGCCGTGACGTCGAGCGACACGTGCGGCGCCGCGTGGACCGCGTCCACATAGGTCAGCGCGCCGGCGGCGTGAGCCATCTCAACGATCCGCGGAATCGGGTTGAGCGTGCCCACAGCGTTAGAGGCCAGCCCGACGGCAACCAGGCGCGTCCTCGGCCCCAGCGCTCGCTCGAGGCCGTCCAGGTCGAGCGTGCAGTCTTCCTCGCGGATATCGACCCATCGGACTCGGACGCCACGTTCCTCTTCCAGGGCCAGCCACGGCGCGACGTTGGCGTCGTGGTCGAGACGAGTGGCCACGATCTCGTCACCCGCCCCGAGCGTTCGCCCGATCGCGCGGCTCACGGCGAAGGTCAGCGTGGTCATGTTCTGACCGAAGACGACCTCGCCGGGATCGGCGGCCCCGAGGTAGTCCGCCGCGGCCGCATGGACTTCCGCCAGCATGCCGTCGCTCTCCTCGCTCGTCGCGAAAGCGCCCTCGTGGTTGGCGTTACAACGCGCCAGGTAGTCCGCCATGGCGTCGATCGTCTGCCGGGGCACCTGCGTGCCGCCGGGGCCGTCCAGGTAGACGTAGGCCCGGCCGTCCTGCATTCGTGAAAGCGCCGGGAATTGGGCCCGGATTTCGGCGACCGCGGCCTCGGTTAGAGGCGCGACAGGAGGACCCGCCAGGGGTTCGGGGGCGCCTGTCCCAGGATCGAATACGTTGCGATCGGCCGGCATGGTGCTCCGCGACAGGGGAGGAGGTGACCCGCCGATGGTACGACCGGCCGGCCACGTTCGCCTGCCTGCCGCTCACCTCGCGGCGGCCTCTCTCACTATGCGGGACTGGGCCGGCCAGCTTGTAGCTGCAATCAATTCGTAGCATTCCGCTCAACCATGACACGCGCGCTTGATGGCTGATCGCGTCTCATACCTGCGAGAACGAGTAGTAGTGGAAGGACCATTCGGCAGGGGTCACCCCTGCCACTTGACTAATCCCGAGTAACTATGTAAACATTACGTCGTTCCGCTGGATGGGACTAAGGGCTAACCGGCGCAGGGCCGTCAGGGCCGATCACGGGGTCAGTAACAAACCAAAAGTAGCCTCGCTCCGGGTTCGGGCACGGAGTGTACAGAAGGGTCCACGCTGCAGGTAGGCAGAGTTGCGGCCCACAGCAGGCAGCCCGGGAGGAGTAGCAGTCGTGCTTGACGGGAATGCAGTTCGGTCGGTCGATCGTGCCGCCTCACTTCTGATCGCGTTGGGGGAGTCGCAGGGCGAAGCAGGCGTTACAGAGCTCGCCAGGCGCCTCGGACTCCACAAGTCCACTGCATCGCGTCTGCTCGCCACACTGCAGAAGCGCGGTCTGGTGGAGCAGGACGACGACTCGGGCAAGTACAGGCTCGGTCTCGCAGTCGTGCGACTCGGCGGTCACGCGGAGCGGACGCTCGACTTGCGCTCGATCGCGTTATCGGAGCTCGAAAGTCTCGCCCGCAACGTCAAGGAGACCACCACCCTCGAGATTCTCGAAGGCGACACAGTCCTGACGATCGCCTATTCGGATGCCTCGGGGATGGGTCGCGACCGATCGGGTCGCAGCTCCCCGCTCCACGCCACGGCGCCGGGCAAGGTTCTACTGGCCAACCAGCCCGAGCGTGATGTCATTCGCCTCTCGAAGGTGGGGTTCACCCCGTACACCTCCCACACGATCGTCCGCGTCGATCTCCTGCTCGAAGAGCTGGCGCGCGTCCGCAAGCGCGGTTTCGCGACCGCCTTCGGCGAGTTCGAGCAATCGGTCAACGCCATCGCGGTGCCCGTCTACGATCAGCGGACTTCAGTCGTGGCCGCCCTCGAGGTCCGGGCCTCGGGCAATCGGATCCTGCCCAGCCGTGTGCCGGAGCTCGTTGAGCGCGCACGCGACGCGGCCGCGGTCATCACTGAGCGCATCGGCGGCGTCGTCGCCCCGGTCTAGGCCAGCGCCCGCTTCTGGGGCGGGAGAAACCACATCAGTCCACTTTCGCGGCCCCTCGGTCCCCCTCCCGAGGGGTCGCGCCATATCTGCCAGCGGGATGACCCGAGCGGGCGGTAGGCTATCGGTATGGCACCTCTCGATCTCAGGGTCACTCCGCCATGGGGCGGCGAGCTGGATCTGGGCCCGTACCTGGGCCTCGCGGCTGCGATCCTGGGCATCGTTGTCGCGGCCGCGATCATCATCCGGCTGACCCACGTCTTCGTTCGTGGCATCGTGCGGGCGCTCCTGAACCGGGAGAACGTAGAGGGGACTGCCCATGAACTGACCGCCGCCGAGCTGAAGAAGCGCCAGGACACGATCGAGACGCTGGTCGTCAACGTCGTCCAGTTCTTCGTCCTTGTGATCTCGGCCCTGATGGTTCTCGAGACCGCCTTCCGTCTCGATGTCGGCCCGGCCATCGCCGGCCTGGGGATCCTCGGCATTGCCGTCGGCCTGGGCACACAGGATCTCGTCCACGACTACCTCAACGGTGCTCTGATCCTGGTGGAGAACCAGTATTCAATCGGCGATGTGGTTCAGATCGCGGGCGTCTCGGGCAAGGTCGAGGACTTCACGCTGCGCCGGACGACCCTGCGAGACCAGGACGGAGCGGTCCACACGGTGCCCAATGGGCTGGTCGCCGTGGCCACCAACCTCACGCGCGAGTGGGCTCGGGTGAACGAAGACGTGCTCGTCGTCTATGGAACCGACATCGAAAAGGCCACGGCGGTGGTGGATCAGGTGGGGCGCCAGCTGGCGTCGGAACCGGAATGGGGTCCACGAATCCTGGAGGCGCCTCGGGTGGAGCGAGTCTCACAGCTGGGCGAATACGGGGTGACCCTCAAGGTCCTTGGGACCGTCCGCGCGTCGGAGCAGTGGGCCGTGAGCGGAGAGCTGCGCAAGCGGCTCCTGACCGCATTCGAACAGAACGGGATCGAGATGCCTCGGCCGCAGCGCTTCGTGGTAGCCGGTCCACCGGCTCGGGGCGGCAAGTCCCAGGCAAAGGGGCAATAGATCGAGCCGGCCTCAAGTCAGCGGTGATTCTGCCGGCCCGAATGCCGGGGTGACATGCGACTCGCGCCGCCCGAGAGCAATGACTCCGAGCCTACGAGGCGCGCACCGAAGGGTTGGTGTTGCGGCCGCCGCCGAAGATACCGAGGAAGCCGCTCCCGGTCTTGGCGACGCTGGGCTCGGCGGTCGCGATCATTCGGTCCGCGAGCTGCTCGATATCGTCGATGACCTTTTCTTTTGGGAACCGCTCCACGGCAGAGCGACCCTCGTTGGCGGCACGAACGAAGAGCATGCCGGCGGACCGGACCTCGGCCAGGGCGGGCATACCCACAGTCCGCTCCATGTCCGCAACCGAGACGCCGCTGTTGGCGCGGTTCACGACCATGGCCAGACGATCGCGGATCTGGAGTTCCACCGCCACTTCGCGGAGTTGGACCGCGGCACGGATGGCGGGCACGTCCGGTGTCACCGGCACGATTATCTTGTCCGCTCGCTCGAAGATGACCTGATTGAGGGGGCCGTAGTCCGGGTGCATATCGACGACGACCCAGTCGAAAGCCTGTCGCGCTGAGGTGATGGCCTCGGCCACGCGCTTGGGCTCGAGAATCTCCGTATGGAGCGGCGACTCCGCCATCACCAGCACCGACACGCCGCTGGTATGGGGCGAGGCGATCTCCGAGAAGGTTTCGGAAGCGCCGCTGCTGAGGTCATCCGTCCACGCGTCGGCGACGGTGCGGACGTTCTCCATGCCCAATGACGAGGCCACGTGTCCGGTCACCGTGTCGCAATCCACGAGCAGCACGCGCTGGCCCTTGCGGATCTGAAGCATCGCGGCGATGTTGACCGCTATCGTCGTCTTGCCGACGCCGCCCTTGGGGTTGAAGACGATGACGATCTGGCCGCGGCGAGACTCAGCGGAATCTATGGCCGGCCCGGGCTCCGGCTCGGTGTCGATCACACCGCCGGTGGAGTCATCGGTGGGAACCTCGGCGCGGATGAGCATCGCCTCGACCCGCCAGCGCAGAGACTCGGCGGAGTAAGGGCGGGTGAAGTACTCATCGCTGACGCGGGCCCGCCCAGCCAGACCCATTCGGTCCAGAGCTCGAGCCGCCACGACCATGAGGGCCGGGATGTTGCGGTCCTCCTCGTGCAGGAGGCTGTACATCTCGATCGTTCGATCGAAGTCGTTCTCGCCGTCGAGGATCGCCACGCCGATGTCGCGGCGCGTGCTCAGAAGAACCTCGAGTTCCTCGGCAGTGTTGACGGCGATCGCCTCGTAGCCAGCCTCAGCTAGCTGCGCGCTGACGGCAACTAGCTCCGCAGGCGGTAGGGCGATGGCGACTGCTGACCGGGGCACTGTGAAACGTGTCTCCCTTTAGTGCGCGGATGCGACAGCGTAAGTCTAGCCCTCAGCCTCCGGGTCATGGGCCGATACGTTGAGGACTCCGTCGCGCTCGGACACGACTCTGGCCTGGAAGGCAGGGAGGGTCTGAATGAGCGCACCGAGCGAGATCTCCGGGCCGTGGCCCACAGTGAAGATGAACTCGCCGTCCGGTCCTGAGGAGACGCCGACGTTCTTCACGCCGGGCAGGCGGCCCAGTTGGCGCTTGAACGTGGCGATGCTGGCCACGCTGACGAGGCCGACGACCACGACCTGGGTCGATTGGACCACCTCCGGCTTCGGGGCGGGGGCCGGACGAACCGCCCTGGCGGCCGCGGCATCTGCGGCTGCGCCGGATTGCTGAGCCGCGGAGCCACCGATCATGGCTTCGGGTTCGGCGCCGAGGAGATCGTCGGAGTGCATGATCTTCTCGCGCCGCGCCTTGATCTCAGTCGCGAACGATCCCCGCTCTGCGTCCGAGAAAGTGGGCGGGTCGGGCATTTGGGCGGCCATGCTCGCGAAGACGGTAGGATCGGCTTCCTGGAGCAGCTGCTCGAAGAACTGCGCGACCTCACCCTCGAAGCTCTGGACTCGCTTCTCTACGCGCTGGATCTCGAGCTCGATTGCGGAGTTGTACTCCTGCAGCTCCTGCTCGAGGAGCTCGCGGCGCCGGGCGATGCGCTGCTCGGTCTCGACGCGGATGCGCTCCACCTCTGCCTTGGACCAGTCACGGATGGCGCTGACGTCGGCCTCGGCGCCTTTGCGCAACGATGCCGCTTCGTCGTCCGTCCGGGCGTGGAGCTTCTCGACGTATCCCTTCGCATCTGCTTGGCACTGATCGATAGTCGCCTGCCGCGCCGTCTCGGCGGTCGAACGCATGGCCTGCGTGAGGTCCGCCAGGAATCGGTTCGGATGACGCGCGGCCGTCTCGTTCACGCTCATCTCCCCGTTCGTTTCTCCGGGCCCCGGCCGAGCGCCGGAGAATACCCGATCACACAACTACCCCGCGTTGGGTCCCAGGAACGTTACCGCACTGGGCCCGCAGCTCCAAGCACCATTTATCGCGGGACCGATGCGAACGTCCGGAGACTTTCGCTCCACGGAATCATGGCCCGGGTGTTGCCGGCAGGCACTCCGCTGGAGGTACCAGGACTAACCGCCCTTACGTACCGCCTCACGGTCGCGACGGGACTGAATTCCGTGACCGAGGGACTGTCCGCGGAAGCGATTTTCGCGGCGAATCTGACGCCGCACGGACGGTCGCCGCGGCTACCGTGAGCCCGCAGCCCGGTCTACTGAGGGCGTTCGGCCTGGTTCCGCGCCGCGAGGGCGGTCGGGGAGTCCATCCACCAGTGATCCCGAGGTTGCTCGGGATTCGCGCCGTTGGGCGCGCCCGTGGCCTGAGCTTCCCGGCTGGCGGCCCTCTCGGCCAGCTCGCGCTTCGCCCGGAACTCGTTGGCGAGCGCCTCGCGGTCGAGCTCGGCAAAAGCGGGCGGATCGGGCATTTGCGACGCCATGCTCGCAAAGACGGCGGGATCCGCGCCCTGCAGGAGCTTCTCGAAGAATTGGCCGACCTCCGTCACGAACGCCTCGACCCGCTCCTCGACGGACACGATCTCGAGGTCGATGGCGGAGTTGTACTCCTGCAGTTCTTGTTCGAGCAGTTCGCGTCGCCGGGCAATCCGCTGCTCGGTTTCCTGGCGAACACGCTCCACTCGTGCCTTCGATTGCTCGCGGATGGTGGAGACGTCAGCCTCGGCTGCCTTCTGCAGGTCCTCGTGTTCGATCCGGCCGCGGAGTTGTTCCACGTACGCCGCGGCGTCGGCCTGAGATTGATCGAGGATCGTCTGCCGCGCCGCCTGGGCGGTCAGAGACATTGCCTGCGTCAGGTCCGCAAGGAACTGGTTCGGGTGGCGCGGCGCCGACTCGTTCACGCTGGTCTCCATGGTCTCTGACACTGGCCCTTCCGGGTCGACGGAGACTGCAGGTCCACGATGCTACCCCGCACCAGGCTCCAGCCCAATCAAGGCACACCGGGCGCTCAGACGCCAGCCCGTTGTTGCGGGTCCCGCGCCGGACGGCGAGGGACTGTTGCGAATCCTGGGCTGGGTGTTGCTGGCGAACACCCCGCCGGAGGTACCAGGACCTCCCGCTTTACGTACCGTCCGAAAGTTGGCGAGCGCCCCGGGCGCGGACCCTCAAGTCGCCGACGGCCCATCGCGACCCGCTCGGGCCTTCCCAGCCCTGTCGGCCCAGGCCGCCAGAACGTTGTCCTTGTGTGGTCGGATGGGGCAGTGCTCGTCACGGTTGGCCGCTTCATCGCAATAGCCGAGAGCCACACACTTGGGGGCAAGGAAGCTGCCCAGGAACGGGCTCACCGCAAAAACCTCATGTCGGATGAGCTGGAAGAGCCGCCGGATCTCCCACTGGGCCATCGTGCACAGCCGCAGGCCGGACATATGCATGAGGGCCCGCAGATTCGCGGTCATGACCAGATTCGTGCGCGTGGCGTTGGGGAAGACGAAGCGTGCGTCCTCGCCCGGGATTCCGGCCTCCAGCATCTCGGAATAGAGCTCCAGGGCGCCTTCGATCTGCTCTTCGTAGGCGCTGCGCAGGTCCGGATCGGCTTCGGCGATGGTGGCCGGCAGCATCGTGGACGCGCCCTTCTTGTACGAGACGTAGCGCTGGCTCTGCTGGTCGAAGGCGACGCCGGCGCGATGTCGGACGAGCTGGTGGCTGAGGGTTCGACTGACGCCGGTGATGGCGAACGTGAAGACCACGTGCTCGATAGTCGAGCCGTGTCCCGACTCGATCACGCGGCCGATAAGCTCGCGCTGCTTTTCGAGCGAGATCCTGCCGTCGACCGCGCGCTCGAAGATGTCGTCCGGAGCCAGCTCGGAATAGCAGGTCCGACAGGCGGTATAGATGAGCGGAACGTAGTAGCGCTCGACGATCTCGCGGTTTGGGAAGACGAGCGTTGCCCGCATGCCCAGGTCGTGGCGGCCTGGGTTGCGCGGCATCGGGGCGCTGGCGGGGCTGGCGGGAGCGCCGGGAGAGTCGGGAGAGCCCGCGGCGCCGGAGTCGACGGTCACCACTTCAGGATAGCGACTCCGCCAGGCAGTGAACCGCCGCCGGATCGCCAACTCGCTTGCCGCGACGGTCGCTCGAAAGTCGCCCATGTAGCCGTATGCGGCTATCTAAGGCAAACATAGCCGTTGTCGGCTATCAGCGGCCATGTTAGCCTGATCGCGTGGACGAGATCCAGGGACTCGTGGTCTTCGGCGACGTGGTCGGGTCGCGGCGAAACGCCACCGCCGCCGCCGATTGGCTGCGCGGCCTGGTGGAAGAGCTGGACGAGGCCTACGGCGACCAGCGGCTCGCCCCGTTTGGATTCACGCAGGGCGACGAGTTGCAGGGGCTGCTCATCGCAGATGCCGACCCTCTGGTTGCAGTGCTGCACGCGGCATTGGGTCCGGCGGCGCGGCCGATTCGCTGGGCGTGTGTCAAGGGCGGCGTGGATCCGGGCGAAGGACCGGCGACGCAGCGCACCGGTCGGGCGTTCGTAGGCGCGCGAGACGCGATCGAGGCGGCGCGCGCCGGGCACGAACGGCTGGTTATCGTGACGGGCCGGTCGGAGGAGGACGACCTTCTGGCGGGTATGACGCCTGCCCTCGCCGACCTGCTCGAGGGCCTGACACAGCGCCAGCGCGACGTCGCTCGCCTGGCCCTCATCGAAGGCCTGCGCCAGTCGGAGGTGGCCGAGCGCTTGGGCGTGCGGCGAGCGACTATCTCCGTCTCGTTCGGGAGAGCCAGGGTCCAGTCCGTGCAGCGGCTCGTTGCGGCGATCCGCACGGTCTACGCCAGCGCCGGGGCCGGCGACCACGCCCGAACAATCGAGAAAGAAGGAGAGTCGTGACCGAGCCGCTGCTTCTGATCGGCTGGCTCCTGGTGAGCCACCTCACGGCCGACTTCGTCCTCCAGACGAACGCCAGCGTCGCCGACCGGAATGGGTCCGGGCCGCGCGCTCGGCGGGCCTTCGGGCGGCACGCCCTGATAGTCGCCGCGTGCATGGCGCCGTTCTGGCTCGCCTACGGGACACCGGGCTTGATCGCGCTCCTGGTCGTCGCGGTGCCGCACCCGTTCATCGATGCCGCCAAGACGCGCCTCACCGAACTGCAGCGCGCCGCGGCCGACCCGACGGACTGGTCGCCCTGGCCTGCCGGCCTATTCCTGCTCGATCAGGTCGCGCACCTCGCTCTTGTCTACGGAGCGTGGGTGCTCCTGCGCGATGCGGCGCTGAACCCCTGGTTCGTCGATCGAGTGGCGCAGGCCACCGCCGGGATCGCGCCCGCCGACATCCACCTCGCGGCCCTCATCGTGGTCGTTGGTTGGTCCCTGGCAGTGGTCAACGGGCGGGCTGCCCGCTTCTTCGTGCCGCTCCTGCTGCCGCCCGAGGCGGTGCCTGGGACCGCTCCGGCGGCTGCGACGGCCCCACCAGCGGCTGCGACGGCCCCGCCAGCGGCTGCGGGATACAGCGTCAAGTTCGGGCCCTTGTCCGGGCGTATCGAGCCCGACCGGCCGAACACAGTCGAGACCTCGGACAACGTCGGCGCGGTCGTCGGCGTCCTCGAACGGCTGCTCATCGTCATCCTGATCCTCGATCACGCAGAAGCCGCCATCGGGCTGGTCATCGCGGCCAAGACGCTCGCCCGGTTCAAGCAGCTCGACGAGCGTGCATTCGCGGAGAAGTACCTCGTCGGGACGCTGGCCAGCGTGACCGTTGCGGTGGCGAGCGCGCTGGCGGCGCGCGCCGTCCTGGGCATCTAGGCTCGGTCGCTCGCGGTTGCAGGTCCCGCCGGCGTCTCAGCCGATGATGTGGGCGAGACGCAAGCAGAGGGCGCCGATCCCGGCAAGTGTCCGCGACAACCACAGCATGCCCCCGACCGGCGCAGGCGATCCCGTTGCGATGCGTGTAGGCTCACCTGGCCGCCACGAAGATGACACGAGGAGAACGAGATGGCCGACGGAGCCGGCAAGCCGGTAACGGTTCAGTACTTCTACAAGATCCGCTGGGGCTTCCAGGACGAGTTCGTGCAGCTCTTCGAGCGCAACCACTGGCCGCTCTTGCGGGCGCAATGGGAGGCAGGCCGGCTCCTCGACGTGCACGCCTATGCGCCGCGATTCCACGGCGACGGACGTCAGGACTGGACCTTTGAAGTCACGATCACCTACCGCGATTGGGCCGCGATGGAAGAACACACCGACCCGGCCATCGTCGCCCACCTGTATCCGGATGCGGAGAAGCTCAAGCGAGAGGAACAGCGCCGCTTCGAACTGATCGAGGCCCACTGGGATACGCCTCTCGAGGAGCACGCGCTACCAAAGTAGGGACGGTTGGCTCCGAGCCGCCGGGGCGGCGATCGCCGCGAGGCCGCACGATCGCCGCGAGGCCGCACGATCGCCGCGAGGCCGCACGATCGCCGCGAGGGCGGATCTAGTCGTTGACCCGGGCGATCCCGTGGCTTTGTCCTGACGCCGCTAGACTGCATCGCGTCTCCGCACGGTAGTGGAGTGGCGATGGAATCCAGAAAGCGGGTCGTCGTTGGGCTGACGGCCGCGGCCATAGCCCTCATAGTCCTGGGGATTGCCGCGGTCGTGGTCGACTCCGGGTTCTCCGGCGGTTTGTCGCCAATCGGTTCAGCGAGCCTGCCGGCGACGGGGCCCGACGCGTCCTCGACCGGCGGACCGTCGCCCAGCGTGACCGCACAGACCCCCTCGGGGTCGCCAGGGGAGACGCCCTCCGAGATCTCGCCATCGCCGTCCTTCGCACCGACGCCCTCCGCTCGGGTGGCGGGCTTTGTGGTCAGCGGTGGGTCGATCGTCTACTACACGGCCGACGGCACGCCTGTGCCGATGGAGCCGGTCCGGGGTCTGCGAATGGCTCTCGTCGAAGGCCGGGCGCGGTACTACGCTCTCTCGCCCAATCCATACGGTCTTCGGACCGGCGCGTACGCCGGCGAGTTCATGCCCAATGTGACCACCGAGCAGGCCGACGGTTCGAGCGCGCTAACGGGCGGGATGGTGCTCGTCGGCGCCGTCGCCGGCAAGCTCATCGCCGACGATCTGGCGTCGATCGACGCTCCGGCCCAGCGCTGGGTAGTGGCCCTGCCGGTGGACATCAGGGGCGCCAGCGCGGCGGTCGACGTCGAGTTCGACGCGTTCGGGCTGCACGGCTGGATGGATACGCCGCGGGTCGTGATCCGTTTCTCCGGCCAGCTGCCCGTCGTGAACGTGATCCCGGGGAACGCCGGCTACCACGTGCTCGTGGAACAGCTCGGAGTCACGACCTGGCAGGTCATCGACCCGACTCGGCTTCTTCTGTCTCCGACGAAACTCGACACCGAACACTTGATGAACGAGCTGCTCGTCTACGGAACCGGCGTTCCGAGCGTGACCTCAGACGTTCGCGTCGATCGCCGCGTACCGGTCGGTCGGGCGATGCTCTCCGCCTCCGGCGAAGTCAGCGTCTCGCTCGCCGTCCAGGCCAGCCGGCTCGATCTCGGCCCCGATCGAATCCTGAGGGTGGGGGACGTCCCCGTCTTCGTCGCATCCTCATAGCCGTCCTTCTTGGGGAGGGTTCGTAGGCGTTCCGAATCAGACCCGCGGATGATTCCCGCACCAGGCCGGATCGGTAGACTGAATCACGCTTACGGCGAAGGCGAGGGTCAAGCGAGGTAGGGCGATGAGCAACCGGCGGGACGATCGAGATCGCGACGGTGAGCGCGGCGGGCTAACTCTGGGCATCCTGCTCATCGTGGCCGGAGCCCTGTTCCTGGCCAGTGAGCAATTCCATGTGGATTGGGGCCGATACGGTTGGCCGATGTTCGTGATCGTGCCCGGTGTGGTCCTGCTGATCCTGGGCCTGGCCGTCCCGAACGAGGCCGGCCTGGGCATGGCGATCCCGGGCGGGATCGTCACCACAGTCGGCCTCATCCTTGCCTTTCAGGATTCGACGGACACGTATGCCAGCTGGTCCTACGCCTGGGCTCTGGTCGCGCCAGGGTCGGTCGGCGTGTCGCTCTTGCTTTACGGGCTGCTGCATCGGCGGCTCGACCTGGTCGACGCGGGCCTGCGCACCGGCGCCGTGGGTCTCGGCCTGTTCGTCGGCTTCGGCCTCTTCTTCGAGAACGTCGTCGGGATAGACGCCGGCGGCTCAACCACGGCTCTGCGCGACGCGATGCCTTTCCTGGCAGTGGCGATGGGCGTGATCATCGTCGTGCTGAACCTGTTGCCGCGGCCGCATCGGGGCGGCCATGACGGGTCCGCGTCCTCGGACACGTGGCGAGACGGCGGACCGGTGCCTCCGGTCCCTCAGGGTCCGACCGGCGCATAGGACCGGCCCAGCCGGGCGCTGTCAGCTCACGAGCGCCGGTCGCCCGGGCGTTCCGCTCGACACTTGAGCTCTAGCGGACCTCGAGGACCAGGAAGTCCATCGAGCCCTGAGGTATCTCGACCCGGATCTTCTCGCCCGCCTTGCGGCCCATCAAGGCGCGCCCGATCGGCGACGTGAAGCTGATCTTGCCGGCGGTCGCGTCGGCTTCGGCAGAACCCACGATCTGGAACGTCTCCTCGCCGTGGCGGTCTGTCTCCACGACGACGGTCGAGCCGAGATCCACAACACTGCCGCTTTCGCTCGTCGTATGGATGATCACGGCGCTCTTGATCATCTGCTCGAGCTGCTGGACCCGGCCTTCAAGGAACGACTGCTCTTTGCGGGCGGCTTCGTAGTCGGCGTTCTCGCTGAGGTCGCCGAGTTCACGGGCGGCCTTGATGCGGGAGATCACTTCCGGGCGGCCGCGCGTGGTCAATTCCTCCAGCTCGTTGCGGAGGTTGGCCAGCCCTTCGGCGGTGAGGTGGGTCGGAGCGGCCGCGATGCCCGGCGGAAACGCCGAGAGGCGGCGGGCGCGAGTCGTCGGTTCGTACTTGGGGAGCGGCCGCCGGCGTGGAGTGTTGTCCCGCGAGGAGACCGGCTTTTCGGCGGCTGCCTTGCGCGCGGCTGTGGTTCGCGCCGCTGCCACGGCAGTGCGCGCCGCCGCGGCGCGCGCGCTACGTGCAGCACCTCGGGCCGGCGGGACCTCCTCGGGACCGTCGGGGAGAACCGTGACGTGCGTGGACTTCGCTGCGGCCTTGCCGGCATTCTCGTCATGGAGCGGCGCGGTCAGGCCGTGGGCCCGCGGCGCCCGAGTCGGCGTCACCAGCTGCGCGTACGGCACCGTGCCGGCCGCCTTGACGAAGCTGTCTAGCAGGGCCTCTTCCCAGAGTTCGCCCTCCTCGGTGGGCGACCACCAGATGCGCGCCCGGCTGAGGTCGCGCAGCGTTTTGAGCCAGTAGCCCGACGGCTGCGGACGTCGCTCACCCAGCGGCGTCTTGTACATGGCCGACAGGCGAGCCCCGACGGACTTCGGGTTCGAACCGATAAACAGGATCACCTGGTTGGGCAGCCAGAACGAGGCCAGGCGTGTCTGCAGCTCTGCGACGGTCGGGCGTTTTCCGTCGAGGCGCAGCTCCGGGACGCGCTCGAGCCACTGTCGAATGGCCGCGGGATCGATGGAAACCTTGGACTGCGGGGCCGGCAGCTCGACGATATAGACGCCCGCTCCGCTCGGGACGACGGGTCGCCCCCACAGAATCGGGCCTTCGATCGGGAGATCGAGCGCGCGCAGGAGGTCGTGGCCGTTGAGCGGTGTAGTCGGGGCTGGGGTTGTCGTCACCTGTGAACCGTGCAATGCGTGGCAGATATTGTCAAACGATTGCCTCCTGGACGCCCGGCCCACCACAGCAGGGCGGGATGCAGGTCGATTGATGCTTAGTTTAGGCCCATCGGCCCCGATGATCCTCGACATGTCCCGCTGGAAACGATGGTCGGCGCCCCCGAATCGGCCTGCGTGGTCACGGAGAGGCTTCGAAGGCCCCGGCCATTGGCCGGGGCCTTCGAGTTCTTGCGGGAGACCAACTACTAGATGAGCGTCGGATCCTCGGCGACAGGGATGCCTAGCAGGAGCGGCAGCCCCTGGCGATTGGTGTAGATCGGGCGGTAGCGATCGGTGTTGTACATCGACGCGATGTCGATCGAGCGCGGGCCCTGATCGGGGTTCGGCAGCGGCGAGTGGCTGTACTTGCCGCCACGGATGGCGACCATTCGGCCGCTCACGCCTTCGGCGATCAAGTTCATCGCCACGTTGGCGAAGGTGATGCCGACGATCGAGTCGACGGCGTCCGGATCGCCCGAGCGCAGGTCGTAGGTCAGCTCACTGGCGAGCGTCTCCTGGCCGGAACGGCTCTGGATCTCGGAAGCGAGGACCTCGGCGATGTTGGCCTTGTGGCGGTGGCCGAAGGAGTCGGCCGGGCCGTACTCGGCCAGCTCGCCGCCCTCCCAGAGCGCGCCTTCGGCGGCAATCGCGAAGGAGTACCTGCTCGGGTTGCTCCTCTTGTCCTCGACAAGCAATTCGACGAGATGGTCCAGATCGAACTTGAACTCGGGGATCAGGCAGCGAGCGCTGGTGACGTAAGCCGTGTACAGGGCGGTGAAGCCGGCGTCGCGGCCGAAGATTCGGAAGACGCCGATGCGCTCGTGCGAGCCGAGCGTGGTCCTCTGGCGGTTGATCGCGTCCTTGGCTCGGCTGATCGCGGTCGAGAAGCCGATGCAGTATTCGGTCCCCTGGACGTCGTTGTCCATCGTCTTGGGAACGGC
>PMBR01000009.1 GCA_003152995.1 Chloroflexota bacterium
CATGGGCATTGCCCCCGGGCGAGTGGTGTCAGACCTCCCCTTCCTGGGAGTCACGATCTAGCACCAAGGCGCTACACGATACAGTTGGACGTTGCCGCCCAAGGTCGAGTCCCATTGCGCGGTTCGCAGCGCCGGCACGCGCGGCCCGCACTGCCAGACGGGCCCGCGAGACGGCACGAGAGACGGCACGCGCGACGGCGCGGGCTCGCTGGAGTGCCACGGCTCAACAGAACGCTTGGTCTAATCGTCACCCGCCGCCTATACTGGCCGTCTCGTGGCTGCCAGGTCCGACCCACCCGAAGTGAAGACGTCTGAATCCGCCGGCGACGATCCGCTCGAGCTCTTCAGCCCGGCGGTCGCCGCATGGTTTCGCTCGGCTTTCGCGGCCCCGACGCCGGCCCAGGCCCAGGGTTGGGCGAGTATCGCTGCCGGTCGCCACACCCTGATCCACGCCCCAACCGGCAGCGGCAAGACCCTGGCCGCGTTCCTCTGGACCCTGGACCGGCTGGCCCGTGAACCACGATCGCGAACGGCCGCCGCTCCGGGATCGGTCCGCGTCCTGTACATCTCGCCGCTCAAGGCCCTGATCTACGACGTTGAGCGCAACCTTCGGGCGCCGCTGACCGGCATCCGACTTGCGGCCGAGCGGTTGGGCGAACCCGCTCCCCAGATCGAGGTCGGCGTCCGGACCGGCGACACGCCCACGGAGGAACGCCGCCACCTCGTTCGAAATCCGCCGGACATCCTGATCACCACGCCCGAATCGCTGTATCTGATCCTCACCAGCCAGGCGGCCGAAATCCTGCGCGGCGTCGAGCACGTGATCGTCGACGAGGTCCACGCTCTGGCGGGCTCCAAGCGCGGCGCCCACCTCGCGCTCAGCCTGGAGCGGCTGGAGAAGCTGACCGCCCGCCCGCCCCAGCGGATCGGGCTGTCGGCGACGCAGCGTCCCGTGCAGACGATCGCCCGCTTCCTGGGCGGTATTGGGCCGGGCAGGGCAGGGGAGTCGCGCGAGGTCTCGATCGTCGACGCCGGCTCGCGCAAGGTGCTCGAACTGTCGGTTCGGGTCCCGGTCGAGGACATGAGCAAGCTCGGCGAACTGTTGCCGCCTGAGGAGCAGCCCGGCGGCCCGGTCACGGCCCCGGAGGCGCGCAGCAGCATCTGGCCGGCGATCCATCCGCGAATCCTCGAACTGATCCGTGCGCATCACTCCACGATCGTCTTCGTCAACTCCCGCCGGCTGGCCGAACGATTGGCCAACAAGCTCAACGAGCTGGCCGGTGAGGAGCTGGTTCGAGCCCACCACGGCTCGCTGGCGCGCGAGCAGCGCGTTCAGATCGAGGAGGCGCTCAAGGCCGGTCGCCTGCCGGCGATCGTCGCCACCAGTTCGCTGGAACTCGGCATCGACATGGGCGCGGTCGATCTCGTCATCCAGGTGGAGAGCCCGGCGAGCGTCGCCAGCGGCCTGCAGCGTGTCGGTCGGGCGGGACACCAGTTCGGCGAGCCGAGCCGCGGCGTCTTCTTCCCGAAATACCGCGGCGACCTGCTCGAAACCGCGGTAGTGACGGCCCGCATGCACGAAGGCGCGATCGAAGAGACGAAGCTGCCGCGCAACCCGCTCGACGTGCTGGCCCAGCAGATCGTGGCCATGACCGTCCGCGAGGCCTGGACAGCGGACGAGCTGTTCGAGACGGCGCGGCGGGCGGCGCCGTACGAGAGCCTGACCCGCGAGGCGTTCGAGGCGGTTCTGGGCATGCTGGCCGGCGCATATCCGAGCGACGAGTTCGCGGACTTGAAGGCGCGGGTCGTGTGGGACCGCGAGACGGGGCGAGTCGAGGGCCGCCGCGACGCGCGGACGGTGGCGGTCACGAGCGGCGGCACCATTCCGGACCGCGGCCTTTATCCGGTGTTCATGGTCGGCGACGCAGGCACGTCGGGGCGGCGGGTCGGCGAACTCGACGAGGAGATGGTCTACGAGAGCCGTGTCGGCGAGGTGATCGCGCTCGGGGCGACAAGCTGGCGGGTCGAGGAGATCAAGCCCGATCGGGTGGTCGTGTCGCCGGCGCCGGGCGTGCCCGGCAAGATCCCGTTCTGGCACGGCGATATGCTCGGGCGGCCGATCGAATTGGGGCGGGCGGTCGGCGAGTTCGTGCGCGAGCTCGAAGGCGATCTGGCCGGCGGTGAGCGCGGACGGGCGCGTGCCAGGCGGCGGCTACTCGAGCACCACGACCTCGACGAACTTGCGGCGGAGAACGTCCTGGGCTACCTCACCGAGGAGCGGGAAATAGCCGGGTCGCTGCCCACGGATCGGCGCATCGTCGTCGAGCGGTTCCGCGACGAACTGGGCGACTGGCGGATCGTCATGCTGACACCGTTCGGCGGGCGGATCCACGCGCCGTGGTCGATGGCGATCGAGGCGCGGCTTGAGGAGCGGCTCGGCCAGGGCGCGCAGACGATCTGGTCGGACGACGGCATCGCGATCCGGCTGCCCGAGAGCGAGGTTGCCGGGGGCCGCGGCCACGACGGCGAGTTGCGCGATCTCCTGTTCCCCTCGGCCGAAGAGGTCGAGGATCTGGTCGTCGGACGGCTTGGCTCCTCTGCCATGTTCGCGGCCCGATTCCGCGAGAACGCCGCTCGGGCGCTGCTCCTGCCGCGGCGCCGGCCCGGCTCGAGAACGCCGCTCTGGCAGCAACGCCAGCGCTCGGCGGGGCTGCTCGCCGTGGCCAGCCGGTACGGCTCGTTCCCGATCATCGTGGAAACGTACCGAGAATGTCTGGCCGATCTATTCGACCTGCCGGCCCTGCGCGAGGTTCTCGGCGGAGTCGCCCGCCTCGAGATCGAAGTCCGCGAGGTGGAAACGGTCGCGGCATCGCCGTTCGCCGGCTCCCTGCTCTTCGACTATCTGGCCGCCTATATGTACGAGGGGGATGCCCCGCTGGCGGAACGGCGCGCCGGAGCGCTGGCCCTGGACCGAGAGATGCTGCGCGAACTGCTCGGCCAGGAGGAGTTGCGCGACCTGATCGATCCGGCCGCATTGGCGGACCTGGAACTTGCGCTCCAGGCACTCATCCCGGAGCGAGCCGCCCGGACCGCGGACTCGTTGCACGACATGCTGCGGCGCCTGGGCGATCTATCCGTGGAAGAGGTCGCCGCCCGCATCGTGGAATCGGCGGCCGCAGGAGAGTGGCTGGCCGCGCTGGAGGGCTCGCGCCGCGCGGTCGCCCTTCGGATCGCCGGGGACCAGCGCTGGATCCCGATCGAAGACGCGGCCAGATACCGCGACGCTCTCGGAGTGGCGCTGCCGGTGGGCGTGCCGGCGGCATTCCTCGCCCCGGTGGATGACGCTCTCGGCGGCCTCGTGGCGCGGTGGGCTCGGGGCCACGGACCGTTCCACGCCCCGGAGCCGGCGCGGCGATGGGCGGCGTCGTCGAGTCGAGTCGAGCTGGCGCTCGAGAAGCTGCTCGAAGCGGGCACGATCCTGCGCGGCGAGTTCCGGCCGGGCGGGACAGAGCGCGAGTGGTGCGATCCGGAGGTTCTGCGCCAGCTGCGGCGCCGTTCTTTGGCCCGCCTTCGGCGCGAGGTCGAGCCGGTCGAACAGGTCGTCCTGGCGCGGTTCCTGCCGGCCTGGCAGGGAGTCCGGCCGGTCGCCGGTGCTGCGGCGAACGCCCTCCGGCCAGAGGCGGCGCTCGAGCGGCTGGCGGAGGTGGTGGATCAGCTGGCGGGCGTGCCCATCCCGGCCTCGGTTCTGGAGCGCGACGTCCTGCCCGTCCGAATCCCCGGATATCAGCCGCGCCTCCTCGATGAACTGGGCGCTCTGGGCGAGGTGGCGTGGGTCGGGCGGGGCAGCCTCGGCCGCGACGACGGGCGCATCGTCCTGTATCGCCCCGGCCGCGAGGCTCTGCGCGATCTGGCGGCAGGCCCGCCGGCGACGGGCCTGCCGGCCGCCGGCGAGTCCGAGCCGCCCGGCGACGAGTTGCACGAGCTGCTGCGTCAGCGGCTGCGCGACCGCGGCGCCTCGTTCTATCGCGAGCTGGCGTCGGCGGCCGGCGCGGCTCCGGAACGCGAGGTCCTCGACGCGTTGTGGAACCTGGTCTGGGCCGGCGAGATCACGAACGATACCTTCGCGCCGCTGCGCGCCTTGCGCTGGCGGCGTCCCACGGGCGAGCGGCGGCCGCGGCCCGGCAGGCTGCAGCTTGGCCCGCCGGAAGCGGCCGGGCGTTGGTCGCTCGTCCATGCGACCGATGGCGGCGCCGCAGCCACACGACCTGGCGCCGCAGCCACAGGATCTGGCGGCGCGGCCACCGGCCCCGTCGCGACCGCGACGCGGGGCGCGGGCACCGGACGTGGCGGAGCGGCGGCCACAACGCGTATGCATTCGCTGGCCACTGCGCTTCTCGAACGCCATGGCGTGCTCACCCGCGAGTCGGTCGTCGCCGAAGAAGTCGCCGGAGGTTTCAGCGCTGTTTATCCGGTGCTTCGTGCGATGGAGGAATCGGGCCGGATCCGACGCGGCTACTTCGTCGATGGGCTTGGTGCGGCGCAGTTCGCCCTGCCCGGGGCGGTGGATCGGTTGCGCTCGCTGCGCGAGGCGCCGGACGGCCCCGGCCCCGGCGCGGGCCCCGGCGGCGGCCCGGTAGTCCATCTCCTGGCCGCGGCCGATC
>PMBR01000024.1:0-10360 GCA_003152995.1 Chloroflexota bacterium
GGCGCTTGACCAGGTTCTCACCCGCGGTAGCGGCTCGGCGGCTCGGCGGCTCGGCGGCTCGGCGGCTCGGCGGCTCGGCGGCTCGGCGGCTCGGCGGCTCGGCGGCTCGGCCGTCCTACTTTTCGTCTTGCCTCTCGGCGGCAGGGGCTTCCACTCCGGCGAGCTTCGCCAGTCGACCCGCAGTGTCCTGCAGAGGCTGAAGGGTTACGTCCGCGCTCGAGGAGCCTTCGTAGTAGCCGAAAGGATTGTCCAGGTCCCTGATCAGCATCAGCAGGAAGATCATCAGATACGAGATGACACCTGCAAAGAACAGCGACTCGTAGAACGGATCCACGAAGGTCAACACGAGCCCCACGCACAGGAGAAAGGTGATCAGGTCGGCCAGCAAATAGCCCGTGGAGACGAAGGACGTTTCCCGAATAGTGTTGATGCGTATCAGAGTGCGCCGCAGGTTGCTCTGCTCGGTCTTGAGCCTAGCAACCCACGTTCCCTGAGTGGCCGGATCCAACCCGGCGAACTGGACGGTCAGATCGTTCACACCCTCCAGCAACTCGGCTATCTCGACCTTCTTGTAGAAGTAGCCCACGGTGTCGTTGGCCAGCGTCGACAGCCGGGCCAGGCACGGGCCAACGCCGATTTCAGGCTTCGCGAGTCCGATGCCGATCGTTTCCTGAGCCATGTTCTCCAAACAGGCGCTCAACTCGCCTGGAAGCCGCTCGCTTTCCTTGTAGTCCGACAGGACGCCGCTGAGAAGAAACCCCATCAGGAAGACGTTGGCGGCGATGATCCCGGTGAACAGGGCGTTGAGCGAGATCACTTCCCATGCCACGGCGTGTACGAGTACCTTCGCCACCACGACCACGGCGGTGACAGCGCCCACTCGCAGCAGAAAACGAACCTCGTTGTTGGGGAACTTCATATCCCTCGCCTGCTCGTGTCGCGCGCCCTGCCGGGCGAGCTGAGATGAATTGATATGGGTCAAGACGGCCACGCCGCAAGGAAGTCGGTCCGCCGGCGCTCCTGGATCAGGATCCGGCGTCTCGTGAGAGCATCTCACTTTCGGCCCCTGCGGTCGTCCGTCTATGGAACGGCCACCAGGCCAGCTCCCCAATGAACGCCGTGATGGCCGGAACCAGCAGGCTCCGCACGATGAACGTGTCGATCAGCACGCCGAGCCCGACGGTGACGCCGACCTGGAAGAGCAGCTGGAGCGGCGAGCTGATCAGCGCCCCGAACGTGCCCGCCAGGATCAGACCGGCGGAAGTGATGACCGTGCCGGTTCGAGCGGACGCGGCGCGAATGCCCTGACGCAGCGGACGAGTGGCGCTTTCCTCTCGGACCCGCGACATCAGGAAGATGTTGTAGTCCGAGCCGAGCGCCACCAGCAGCACGAAGACCATCAGCGGGATGAAGTAGTTGAGCCCGGCCTGGCCGAAGACGTTCTGGAGGATGAAGGCCGAGAGGCTCAGGCTGGCGGCGTATGACAGCAGCACCGTGAGCACCAGATAGACAGGCGCCGTCAGCGCCCGCAGCAGGACTATCAGGACCAACAGGATCCCGACGATGGTGATGACCGCGACGCGCAGGAAGTCAGCCGAAATCGTCGATTGGACGTCGGCGAACTCGGCGGTCGGGCCGCCGACGTATGTCGTTGCGCCGGGCCCGAAGCCGGCCGCCTGGCCGGCGACCAGCGTTCGCAACGCGCGGACCGTGTCGAACGCCTTCGTGTCATATGGGTTGGTGATAGTCGTGACGTAGAGACGCGCCACGTCGCCGGCGCTGGATTCGAACGCCGTCACCAGGTCCGGCGGCGCGTACAGGTCGCCCGGGCCGAAAGCGGCCGCGACCTGGTCCAGCTCCTCGGGGAGACGGCCGCGGGCGTCGGCCGAAGCCTTCGTGGCGGCCAGCTGATCGGCGGTCGGAGGAATGCTCGCAGGGACGAAGTAGAAGGGAGTCGGCTGCGCCTGGCACCAGGCCTGCATCTGGCCCACGGCCGAAACGAGCGTCAAGAATGCGCTGGCGTCGCGTGTCGCGGCGACCTGCGGGATGGCAGTCTCCGCGGCCTTGTAAGCATCGGTGGTAGCGAGCGCCGGCACCGCCGCGCCGAGTTCGGCCAGGTAGGTCCCGAACTCCGAAAGCTGCGCTGCCACGGCGGCGTTCGAGCCAGACGAGCCCGTGGACGCGAGCGCAGCCGCCTTCAGCTGATCGCCGACCGTTCCGAGCTGGTTGGCGACCAGCGCCCGCTTGCGCCCGTCAACGATCCCCTTCTGGAGAGTGGCCAGGTCCGCACTCACACCGTCGAGCGCTGCGCCGGCCACGCGCGGATAGGCCTTCTCCAGGCCGCCCACGTAGGAAATCGTGGAGTCGACCCCCGCCAGAGAGGCGTCGCTCAGCTGGACGTTGATGTCCGCGCTCGGCGGCTTCGCGAAGCCGGCCGCGATTGCAGGGAGCTGGATTGCGGGCCTGAGCAGGTCGGAGACCTTGCCCTCACCCTTCGGGTCGACGATGCTGCTGACCGATTGCACGTCGGGGAGCGCAGCGATCTGAGCCTCCATCTGCCCGATGCGGGCCAGGGCGGCGGAGCTGGACAGGTTTCCGCCGGGGACCTGGACCAGGACGTTGAGCGGCATCAACTGACCGTCGGCCAGATGCCGGCTCAGAGTCTGGAATCCCACGCGCGACTCGGCCCCGCCGGGAAGCTCCTCCAGGACGTTGAAGTTCTCCTTGAGCTGCGGCAGCGCCAGGAGCGGAACCGCCAGGATCAGGAGAACCAGCCCGGCCAGCAGTCCGGGGCGATTCGTGATCCGCCGGGCCAGCGCCGCCCAGAAGCCTTTCTCGTCCGAGTCGGCGTTCCGTGTCCGCTCGTGGAGTGGCCAGAAGAGGTTCCGACCGAAGATCGCCAGCAACGACGGCGTCAGACTCAGCCCGGCCAGCACCGTGATGAAGATCGTGACGGCCAGCGCCGGGCCGGTCGTCTGGATCATCCCGAAGCTGGCGGCGATCATCGAGCTCAAGCCGACGATGACGGTGGCCGCAGACGCGGCGATCACGGCCCCGATGCGGCTGACCGTGAGGCGAACCGCGGCCTCATGGTCGTTGCGCCCGAGTTCCTCCCTGAACCTCGACACCAGGAAGATCGAGTAGTCGGTCCCCACGCCGAAGACGAGGACGACGATGAACGAGTCGAGCACGGACGACAGCTTCCAGCCGCCCTGTGCGAGAAAGCCCAGTAGACCGCGCGAAACGAGGAAGGCGCAGCCGATCGTAGCCAGGGGAACCAGCGCCGCCAGCGGAGCCCGGTAGATCAGCAGAAGAACGACGATGACGAGCACGATCGTCACCAGGGTCGTCCGATCGGTGCCGTCCCGGATCGCCTGCAGGTAGTCGCGGCCGATCCCGGCCTGGCCGCTGACCTGGGCGACGAGGCCCGCCGGCAGCACGCCCGGGGCGGCGAATTGAGTCCGAATCGCGTCGATCGCGGTGTTGGTCCGCGGCAGGAACGAGGGCGAGTCCAGATCGACGCGTGCCAGCTCGACGACGCCGTCGGAGCTTCGGAACATCGTGGCCAGCGAGGGCGAATGCTCGGCGGTGACATATCGCAGGATCGCTTCGGGGTGGCCCGTTCCCTCGAACCAGGCGCGCATGCCTTCGATGGCGGCGCGATCCGCGTCGGTAAGGCCACCGGATCGCGAGAAGACGACAAGCGCCGTCGAGGGCGCCGAGTCGTTCGGGAAGGCTTCGGCGACGACGTTGCGAGCCGCCAGCGACTCGGCGCTCTTGGGCAGGAAGCTGGTTTCGTCGGCCGACCCGACCTGCGACAGCGACGGCCCCAGGAGTCCGAACGCGACCGCGCCAACCACCCAGCCGGCGACCAGCACGAACCGGAATCTGAGCACGAGCCAGCCAAGTCGATCGAACATGTGGCTACCCTTGCAGCGGCGGTTCTGACGATCGCGGGACGGCGCCGTCGATTGTAATAGGCCCAGCCCACTCCGACGGAACCCGAGGCGTCAGAGGCTGGGCTCCTCGAGCATCCGCGCTCGGCCGGAGGCACGGCCCGAGCGCCGCCGGGCGACCAAGAAGACCCGGACGGCCGTGTAGCCGATCGTCGCGAGCGGAGCCATCAACGGCACGGGAAATGCCATCGCGGCGGCCAGGAACGGGTCGACCGGGAGCGCGAACATCGCGTAGTAGTACTGCGTCGTCGGAAAGAGCGCGGGGACGATCAGCCATGCGGCGGCGCGCATGTCGAATAGCGCCAGGATGCCGAGCGAAATCAGCGTGGGAATGAACACATAGAGGTTCCCCCAGGCGCTGAGAGTGCCGCCGGACTCGGAGTTGATCGTGTTCTGGACCGCCCCGGCCTCACGCAGGAACGACGACCACAGTCCCGGGGCAAGGATCACCGATACGCCCAGCGCGACCGCGGCCAGGATGAGCGCTCGCCATCGACGCTCGCCAAAGAGTGGCGGGATGGCGACGACCTTTATCACAGAGGCCAGCGCTCCGCCCCAGGTCCCGCCGGCAACAAGGAGCGCCAGAAGAATCACGTGCGGGTTGGCGGCTATGACCCCGTACAGCAAGGGCGGATACGCGACCCAGACGAGCGGCAGGCGCAGAGCCCGAACCACCACGATCGCCGCCACGAGCGACACGACCATCAACAGCCAGAGGAACGCCTCTTCCGGCAGAAGCGTGAGAGGGGCGAACAGGATCGCCGTCGGGGGCAGCCCGGCGTAGCTGAACAGACGTCCGTTCAGGAGCGCCCCGGTTTGCCACGGGTCCGCACCGGCAAGCCAGGCCGCAGAACCGTGGTAGTAGATGCGAGCGTCGACGCCGACAGCCTGCCAGTTGAAGCCGACGGCGAAGGTAAGAAGCCACAGGAAGACGAACGCCGCCGGCAGAAAGAAGCCAAGCCAGCGACGACGGAAGCCGGGCTCGAGCGAAGCGCCGGGCAGGGGCGGGGGCTGGGGTTCGACCAGCGCCCTTCGGAGCAGGCCGCCAACGCGACCCGCGATTCCGTCCGCCGACGCGACGGAGTCCTCGCTCTCCGCCGGTTCGAATCCGGTCGGCCTCATGCGAGCGCCGGCGCTGGAGAGGTGGGCTCGGCTCCGGGAGCGGGCTCAAGCGTCGGCTCGGCGCCCGGTGCCGGCTCAAGCGTCGGCTCGGCGCGCGGTGCCGGCTCGATGCCCGGTTGCGGGCGCGACCATCGGACCGCGACGAGGAGCAAGGCCACCGCCAGCCAGAGTGTGACCGGCAAGACGATCGCGACGTCCGCCACGAGATACGCCCCCAGCAGCGCCCACGTGACCCGACGCCCGGCGGAGCTACCGCGGCTGCGAGTCCAGGCCGCCAGCGCGACAGGGATCAGCGCCACCGGGTAGTGGTACCAGGTCACCGGCAGCACCACCAGAGAGGCCACGACCGCCCAGCCGAAACACTCGAGATCGTCGCGGACGAGGCGAGCGCTCGCGATCGTGGCGGCGATTGCGACCACGGCGAAGACGACGGCAAGCGAATGAGCCAGGTTTGGATCGCCCGCCAGGAGCGCAAGCTGGCTGGCCGGTCCGATGTTCACCCGCGAGGCGAGGTCCGCGCTGCCGGCGACACGGAGGTAGTCGAGATAGTCGCGCCAGGGACCGACCCCGCCGATGACGAGACTCACCGCCAGGATCGCGGCGCCTGTCGCCATCGCCACGCCGACGACGACGAAGCCGGGCCGCCGACCGCTTGAGACTCCCGGCCGCCGGCCGGCCAGCGAGACCGCGAGCGTGGCCGGGTGCAACTTCAGGACCGAGGCGATCGCCAGCGCCGCTCCGCCTGCAGTCGAGGTCACCCGCGGAACTGCTCCACCCGACACCACGGTCAGCGCCACGACCCCGAACAGGAGCGGGAACCAGGCGTCCACGTTGCCGAAGAGGAGCGCGATCGCAAAGGGGAAGAAGTACGGCGCGGCGGCGAGGGCGATCAGCGCGCTGTCCAGGGAGAGGGCGGCCGGGGTCGAGGCCGGGGTCGAGGCCGGGGTCGAGGCCGGCCGGCCGAGCGGCGAGCGCGCAAGCAGAGCCGCCACTACCGCCAGTCCGGCCACGGCGCCGATCCACCAGCCAGACAGGACGAGCCACGTCGGCAGGCCCGAAATTGGCGCGAGGATCTGCGCCACGATCGGCGGGTACGAATAGAAGAGATCCTGCGCCTTGAGCCCGTTCGCGACCGCGGTCGGGTCGTAGGGCGAGAGGCCCGCAGCCACTCGCTTGCCCGCGTCGAGCAGGAGTTGGAGGTCGAACCCGGCGTCGGGCGGGTTCTTGGCCAGCATCGCCCGCCCCATGGTGGCGAGATTCGCCCAGCCGATGACGGCCACTACCACGCAGACCAGCCTGGCGAAGCGATTGCGGGCCGGGTCGGCGCCGAAGGCTCCGACGAAGGGTGAGCTCATGCGCGCCGGCGGCTAGTGCGGCGACTTCGCAGGAACCAGAGCAGCCCGACCGCGGAGAAGCCGATCGGAACGACCCAGAACCAGCCGCCCGGATCGTCCGGTCCGGCCGCGATGCCGGTCGCCGTGATTCGAACCAGGGGCAGTCCCTCGCACTTGAGCGAGATGTCTTCCGGGGTCATCTTCCAGGGGTTGCCCATCCCAATCGCTCCGGCGACCACGCCCATGCTCCGCAGCAAAGGCGGCAGGACGCTCAGGCGCTCGGCGTCGTCCGTCACTTCTTCGGCGATTCCAGAGAACGCCCGGCCCGGCAGTATGACCTCAACCTTCGGGTCCGCCAGGACGTTCGCCAGCCAGTGGGTCTTGCGCCCGAAGCCGGCGATGCAATACACGTGATCGCCGACGATCGCGTACCCGAGCGGAGCGTCTCGCATCTGGCTGCTCTTGCGGCCGCGGGTCCGCAGGATCATCAGATAGCCGGTGAGTGGGTTGGAGACGAACCGCCCCAAACCGGCCTTGAGAGCCGGAACGCTGACATATCGGTTCAGGCCGTTGAAGCCGCTGTGGAGCGCGGGCAGGTACGGCTCGATCCATTCGGGGTATCCAGGGAGGCCCTGGCCCCAGGAGCTCACAGTCTCGGCCGCGACGCCGGTCGTTCTCGTAGTCGCCATGGCCTCCCCTTTCCTGCTCGCACCGGACGCCGACAAGGGTAGGCCACGCACGCGGCGCGCACTACCTCTGCCGCGGCTCGGCTACGATCTCGAATACGTGCCCAACCTCGGAAGGAACAGATGAAACCAGCCGAACGATCCGCCGCCAATAGCCCGATCAGCAGCGAACGCCTGGACGAGTTGATCGCGGGCCTCAGCATCGAAGAGAAGGCCGGCCTGATGGCCGGGATCGACGCCTGGCACGCGGGCGGCGCGCCTTCGATCGGCCTAGAACCCACGGTCACGCTGGACGGACCCAACGGCGTCCGTGGCATGACCTTCCCGGCCGGTTCAACCGCAACCTGCACGCCGTGCGGCACCGCTCTCGGCGCTACCTGGGATGTGGATCTGGTGACCGAGGTCGCCGCCAGGATCGGGCTCGAGGCGAAGCGAGCCGGCGTCCACTACATGCTCGGGCCGGTGCTCAACCTGGTCCGCTCGCCACTGGGTGGCCGCGACTTCGAGGCCTACGGCGAGGACCCTGTTCTCGCCGCCGTGCTCGGGGCCGCCTATATCGAGGGAATGCAGTCGGCGGGCGTTGCCGCCACGCCCAAGCACTACGTCGCGAACGAGTCCGAGATGCACCGCACCACGGTCGATTGCAGGGTCGACGAACGCACCTTGCGCGAGGTCTACCTGACGCCGTTCGAAGCTGCCGTCAACGCCGGGGCGTGGTCGATGATGGCCGCCTACAACAGGGTGAACGGCATCCACTGCTCCAACCACGGCCCGCTCGTGGCCGGAATCCTGAAGGGCGAATGGGCCTGGGACGGCGTGCTGATGTCCGATTGGGAAGCCACGCACAACACCGTCGCTGCGTCGGTTGCCGGGCTGGATCTCGAGATGCCCGGTCCTCCCCGCTTCTTCGGTCCGGCACTGGCCGAGGCGGTTCGACGAGGCGACGTGAGCGAAGCCGTCCTGGACGACCACGCGCGCCGCCTGCTCCTGCTCGCAGCGCGAGTCGGGGCGCTGGCCGTTGCGGGCGAGGGAGTGGCGCGGCCGACGGCCGCCGAGAAGCTCGACCCCGCGCAGCCCTGGCACCTGTCCGACCCCGATGCCGCAGCCCTGGTTCGCCGCGCGGCGGCCGAGTCCTTCGTGCTGCTGACCAACGACGGGACGCTCCCGCTCTTGCCGGCCGTCATCCGAAAGCTCGCGGTCATCGGGCCCAACGCGGCCCAGCCGTGCGCGCAAGGAGGCGGCGCCGCCCACATTCCCGCGCCGCCCACCGTGACCCCGCTCGATGGACTCCGGGCGGCGCTTCCGGGAGTGGAGATCATCCACGAGCCGGGCTGCAGGATCGATCGCTTCCTGCCACCGCTCACCGCGATGGAAGTCCGCGACATGGACGGCAAGCCCGGTCTCACCGTCGAGTTCTGGCGCGGCCAGGAGCCGGCCGGCCAGCCCTACGCCGGCTGGCACGTCGATTCGAGCGAGATGCACCTCTTCGCCGATCTCCCCCAGGGATTGGTCCAGGACGACTTCTCCGTCCGCCTGTCCGGCTGGGTGACCCCGGCCGAGAGCGGCCCTCACGAGATCGCCCTGCGCGGTTTCGGCGGGCGGCGCCTCAAGGTGGACGGCGTCCCGGCCGCCGATCTGTGGAATGCCCCGCCCGCCACCGACGTTCCGACGGCTCTGTTCGAAGGCCGCCAGGACGGTGGGACTTTCGAGCTCCAGGCCGGCAAGCCGGTCCTCATCGAGGCGGAGCTGCATTCGGCCGTGAATGCCGCGTGTCTGCTGGCGATCGGATGCCGTTCGCCGCAGCAAGCCGACCGTCTCGAGCAGGCCGTCGCCGCCGCCGCCTCGGCCGACGCAGTCATCGTCGTGGTCGGAAACGATGAAGCGTGGGAATCGGAGGGCCGCGACCGCAGCACCGTCACGCTCCCGGGCCGCCAGAACGAGCTGGTCGAGCGAGTGGCCGCAACCAATCCGAGGACCATCGTCGTCGTCAACGCCGGCTGCCCGATGGACCTGCCCTGGGCCGATCGAGTCGCCGCCGTCCTCTACGCCTGGCTGCCCGGTCAGGAGTTCGGCAACGCCCTCGCCGACGTCCTGCTCGGCAAGTCGGAGCCGGGCGGCCGTCTTCCCTTCACGATCGCGGCCCGCGAGTCTGACTACCCCGCGCTCAGCACCACGCCGGGCGAGCAGGAACAGCTGGTCTACGCCGAGGGAGTCAACCTCGGCTATCGCCATTTCGACGCCGCGGGCATCGAGCCGAGGTTCTGCTTCGGGCACGGTCTTGGTTACGCGCGGATCGAGTTCGAGTCGCTGGAGGTCGCGGCGGACGGCCTGCCGGAAGGCGACTCGGCCCAGCTGAAGGTTCGGCTGCGAAACGTCGGCAGTCGCGCCGGCAAGCAAGTGGTCCAGGTCTACGTCGCCGATCTGGAGTCGTCCGTCCCGCGCCCGCCGCGCGAACTGAAGGGCTTCGCCGCCGTCCACCTCGCCCCCGGCGAGAGCACGGACGTCTTCCTGGCCCTCGAAGATCGCGACCTGGCCTACTGGGACGGCGACGGCGGCGGCTGGCGCATCGAGCCCGGCCGCTTCGAAATCCAGGTCGGGGCCTCTTCGCGCGACATCCGGCTTCGGGCGGCGCTGGATCTGGAGTAACGCGCGAGGCCGCTCGGGCCGCGCCGCTGGGTCCGTCACGCCGCCGCGGCGGCTCAGAGCGGCGGCCCGGAACCGCGGCGCCGAGCCGAGCCACGTCGGCGGCCGGCACAGCCGCAACGGTGCCACTGGCGTCAGACTGTCAACGATGGCGGCCGCATCTCTCGCAGTGACTGCCAGTCGGCGGCGGCAACTCCTCAACCGGTGCGGCGCTAGCCTCGGCCGAGCTGTTCCAGCCGTAATCGCGCGCATTCCCGCGCCGCTCCCCGTCTGTGGCCGCGACCGTTTGCGCTCATCTGGTAACCTCGGAACCCCCGTCCACTGTGAGGCGGGGCAATCGAAACGCGAGTGGAACCATGGCCGAAAAACCGCGCACCCTTGTGGAGAAGATCTGGGACGACCACGTAGTGGCGTCCGACACCGGCGCGCCGGCAATTCTCGCGATCGATCTCCACCTCGTCCATGAGGTCACCAGCCCGCAGGCATTCACCGGCCTGCGAGAGCGCGGACTGAAGGTTCGAAAGCCCGGCCAGACCGTCGCGACGGCCGACCATTCGATCCCCACAACCGATCCGTCGATCCCGATCGCGGACGAGCTGGCGCGCAAGCAGCTGGCCCA
>PMBR01000024.1:10421-20154 GCA_003152995.1 Chloroflexota bacterium
CTGGCCACTCAGACGCTGCTGCAGCGGCGGCCGAAGACCTTCCGGGTCCAGATCGACGGCCGGCTCCAGCCCGGCGTCGGCGCCAAGGACATCATCCTGGCCCTGATCGCCCAGATCGGGATCGGCGGCGGGACCGGCCACGTCATCGAATACACCGGCGACGCCATCCGCGCCCTGTCGATGGAAGAGCGGATGACGGTATGCAACATGTCGATCGAGGGCGGCGCCCGGGCCGGCCTGATCGCCCCGGACGAGACCACGTTCGCCTACCTCAAGGGCCGCAAGTTCGCGCCGCAGGGTGCGAGGTGGGACGAGGCGGTCGCCCGCTGGCGCGAACTGCCGAGCGACGAAGGCGCGACCTACGACCGAACGATCGTGATCGACGGCGACAAGCTCGAACCGATGGTCACCTACGGCACGAACCCCGGCATGGGCGTGGCGGTGACCGGACGAATTCCGGCGCTTTCGGACGTCGAGCCGGGCGCCCGAGACGACCTCGAACGAGCGCTCGCCTACATGGGCCTGACGCCGGGCAGTTCGATCGCCGGCCAGAAGCTCGACGTCGTCTTCATTGGGTCGTGCACCAACGGCCGGATCGAGGACATGCGCGCCGCGGCTTCGGTCTTGCGCGGCCGCCACGTCGCCGACGGCCTTCGAGTGCTCGTCGTCCCCGGCAGCCAGCAGGTCAAGGCCCAGGCCGAGAGCGAGGGCCTCGACTCCGTCTTCAAGGCCGCCGGCGCCGAGTGGCGCGAGTCGGGCTGCTCGATGTGCATCGCCATGAACGGCGACCAGCTCGAGCCCGGCGAGTACGGCATCAGCACCTCCAACCGCAACTTCCAGGGGCGCCAGGGCAAGGGCGGACGGACGTTCCTCGCCTCGCCGCTCACCGCGGCCGCGAGCGCCGTCACCGGCGTCGTCACCGATCCGCGAACGATGGCCTTCAGCGGCCCCGCCACTCAGTCCTCGGCCGTGGAGGCCCACGCCTCGGAGGCGCACTGACATGCCTGAGCCCTTCGTCAAAGTCACCAGCCGCGTGATCTCGATCCCGCGCGCCAACATCGANNTGGCGCTTCACGCCGGACGGCGCGCGCCGCGTGCCGCCGTCCTTCATCGACGAGCCGGTGAATGCCGGCAAACAGATCCTGCTGGTGGGCGATAACTTCGGCGCCGGTTCCTCGCGCGAACATGCGCCGTGGGCGCTCCGGGCGTGGGGCATCCGGGCCATCGTCTCGACCAGTTTCGCCGACATCTTCAGCGGCAACGCCCTCAAGAACGCCTTGCTGCCGATCGTCGTGTCCGCCGAGCGGTTGGCCGCGCTGCAGGCCCTGGTCGCCGCCGACCCCGACGGCAATTGGACCGCGGATCTCGAGACCCAGAAAGTGACGCTGCCCGGTGGCGACACCTTCGCCTTCGAGATCGACCCGTTCGCCCGAACGATGATCCTGGCCGGCACCGACGAGATCGGCTACGTCCGCTCCAGGCTCCCGGCGATCGAAGTGTGGGAAGCCGGCCACCCGGCCAGAGTCGACACAACGCGAGTCTAGGCTCGCGGCGCGAGGGCATTCCTGCGCGGTAGCAGGCCAACCCGATCGATCGAGGTCCGTCGGACTTCCGGCGGGCCTCTTCGATTCTTGACCGCCCGGCGACCCATCACTTACTATCTACCGCGCTATCCGAGGTAGCAGGACGTGAGGCAGGGGCTCGATGGGGTCGGGGAAGATCAGGGGCCAGCTACTGAAGGGCACGACGCCACTTCTGGTGCTGACCATTCTCCGGAACGGCGAACTCTACGGCTATGAGATCGCCCAGCGGATCCGCGAGCGGAGCGGTGGCGCGTTCGCTCCGTCGGAAGGGTCGCTCTACCCCGCACTGCACAGTCTGGAGGCCGGGGGGGCTCTCCAGGCGACCTGGCGCGACAGCGACAAAGGGCCGCGCCGGCGCTACTACAAGATCACACCGAAGGGCGGCGCCCTTCTCGCCGAGCACGAACAGGAGTGGACCTCGTTCGCGACCGCGATGGCGAGATCGGTGGCGTAGAGGATGGACCCTGTTTCGAGTTGGCTGTGGGATCTGGGCGGACCGGGCCTGGACCTCCCGCCCCTCGTTGCCCTGGTCTATTGCATGTTGTTCGGCGCAGCTATGGGCACCTTCCTGCTCTACGGCCGACTTCGCCGACGACTCGAAGCCCCTCCGCCGGCCAGGCCGCTGCCGCCCGACTGGAGACCGCCCGGCTACGAACCTCCCGCTCCCGAGCCGGCGCCACCCGCGCTTCTCACGGACTATCTCGACCGCCTGCGGTCCAACCTCAACCTGCCCGACGGCATGGAGTCCGATGTGGCGGCGGAGATCAAGGACCACATCGACGACAGTCGCACCGCCTTGGAGGCGGAGGGGATGGAACCCGACGCAGCGATCCGCGAGGCGCTCGCCCGCCTGGGCTCTGTAACAGACCTCGCCGAGCACATCCGGCGTGCCCACCAGACGACCCGCCGGATGCTCGCCGGTGCGGCGGGCGGGGTGTTCCTGATGCCCGGCGCCTACGTTGCGAGCTACGTAGTTGGTTCTTTGATCCTCTTTGCGGCCTCCGTTGTAGCCCAGCAGGTTTTCGCAGCTACGAGCTCCACCTCCTACCAACTGCTGACATTTGAACTGACTCACCTGGCCGGCATGGGAGCGCTGAGCGTCGTTTCCTTCTACACGGCGAGGACAGGCGTCCGCGTCTCCGCGGCGATCAGCCGTCGGCCGCCGACGGCGCTCGGCGGATACTGGGCGTTGATGGGCACGCCTTTCGTGGCAGTAGCCGTCCTGTTCGGGATACACACCCGCCAGTCGTGGCCGATGTTCGGCGCGGAGCTCATAGTCCCGATCGCATTCGCGGCCGGATCGCTGTACAGGGTCAGCCGGCCGGAGTTGCGAATGCCGTTCATGGAGGGGCAGGGTCGATCCTTGATCGCCGCGGCCGGGGCGACCGTCGTACTGGGATTGGTCATGGGCCTCGTCCTCCTGCCGTTGGGAGCTAGTGTCCGGGCCGATTCCATCAACTCCGACCTTCCGGTTGAGAACATCGACCGGGCAGGGCCGCCGCCCGCCGCCGCCCTGATGCCACCGAGTCCCCCGGGCCTCCAAGTCCTCGATCCAGTCTGCTACGTCGACTATTACGCATCCGACCCCGGCGTCATCTACTGCTCCTTCTTCGGTACGGGCGACAGGAGCTTCTTCATACAGTGGACCGACCTCCGGCTCGAGGTCTGGCGCGGAGTCATGGATGACACGGGGTTGCACGGTGGGATCGAGGGCGGCAGCCATGCGCCGTCCATGGTCGGGCCCGCGACCGAAGAGGTAACGGACGCAGACAATCCCAACGTGGTGGGCACTATCGACGTCGGCATGCGTCGCGACGGCCCGATCTGGTGGGTCGTGCTCACGGGCAAGGCTCCGGACGGCACCCGCTACCGGCTGTCTGACGGGAGGGGCGTCAAGATCGACTTCGTCGGGACCGGCTGGGACTGGCTGACCGCACCCGGCTGACCTCGGCCACTCGCCGACTCGCCGACTCGCCACATGGCGGGCCTCCCGCTTCGGACCTGGGTTCGCATTGCCGGCCCGCCCGGCCCGCCCGTGGCAGCCGGCAACGCAACTCTTGACATGGCCGGGGAACGGCCGATAGCATCTACCTCTGATTATGAGGTAGTGGCTGGGGTCGAACACAGGACCGAGGTAGGCGGGATGGGAGCCGGCAAGATACGGGGCCAGTTGCTCAAGGGGACGACGCCCCTCCTCGTGCTCACTGTGCTGCGCGACGGCGAGCTGTACGGCTACGAGATCGTCCAGAAGGTTCGCGAGAAGAGTGGCGGCACTTTCGCCCCGAGCGAGGGCTCGCTGTATCCGGCTCTTCACAGCCTCGAGGCGGACGGCGCGCTCCTGGCCGAGTGGCGCGAGAGTGACAAGGGTCCGCGCCGCCGCTACTACCGCATCACGCCCAAGGGCAGCGGCCTTCTCGCCGAGCACGAGGCCGAATGGGCCGCCTTCTCGGTCGGAATGGCGCGAGCCGTCGGGAGCCGGGCCAATGGCTAAGTTCGTCGGCGCCTTACTGGCTTCGGCCGTCCTGATCCTGGGAACGGCAGTCTGGGCAAGAGGCTTCGCGCTCCCGGTGAGCATCGCCGTTCTGCTCGCCTGGGCGATCGTGGGCGACGTCGAGCTGGCCCACCGCGACGCGCGAGCGGCGTCTCGCAATAAGGCGCCGGAGGAGCGCGGCGAAGGTCCACTTCCGGCGACGGCCCTCGATTATCTGGCCAGGCTCGATGCCGAACTCGAGTTGCCCGCCCCAACGCGGGCAGAGATCCGGGCCGAACTCGCCGACCATCTCAGCGATTCGATCGCCGCGATTCAAGCCGACGGGCGCGATCTCGGTTTCGCTACCGGCGAAGCCCTCGTTCGTCTCGGTCGGCCGGACGAGCTGGCACGGCGACTCCGCAAGGCCCACCAGACGCCGCGTCGGCTGCTCGCCGGCGCTGCCGGCGGAGTGTGGTCGGCTGGAGTAGGGGCGGTCCAGGGCACCATCGTCGCGGCGACGGTCGGTCTCATCGCGGCGTTCACAATCGGGTTTGGGCTGAGGCCCGTCGTGGACTTCGTCGCCACCCACGCCATCCCGATCGAGTTCGACCCGAACGATCTGGCCGTCGGCACGGCCATGGGGGCAGCCCTTGCCTGGATTCCGGCTTTCGTCGCGGGCCGTCGGGCGGTCAAGGCGTGCGCCTCCATCAGCGCCCGGCCGGCCCGCCAGGTCGGCCGGTTTTGGGCCCTCGCCGGCATTCTCGCGCTGGGGTGGCTCGTTGTCTTCGTTCTGACCGTGCAGCAGAGCTGGATGGTGGTTGGCTTCGAGCTGGCGATCCCGGTTTCGTTCGCGGCCGGCGCTCTATTCAAGGTCGACGCGCACTTCCCGGCCGTGGCCGGCTCATGGCTGGCCGTGGTGGGCGGGCTGCTCCTCATCGGCCCGATAGTCCTGGGCTCGGTGTTGGGCGGCTTCTCCGTGACCAGCGGGAGCAGCGGGTTTTCCACCAGCTACACCGATGACAGCATCGGCTGGAACCACGTGGCTCCGCATTCGCCGGATCAGTCGATCAATCTCGGCTATTCAGGCTCGGTGGTGGGCGGCGCCCCCACGATCAACGTTCAGGATCCGGCCTCGCTGTCCGCGTTCCACGACCTTCGCATCGAGGCCTGGCGCGCCAACGCGTACCCAGGCGCCCCGTCCGGCCCGGCTGGAGACGATCTCGGGCTGCTGGACACGAGCTACTCGGCGCCGTATGCCACGGCGCCGGCGGTCGTCGGTGCTGACGGAACGATCGAGGACCCGATCAGCCTGATCCACTCCCGCACCCCGAAGTGGTGGATCTTCCTGACCGGCGTCGGCTCAGACGGCCAGCGGTACTGGCTCGGCAGCCGGCCCTTCCTCGTCGACCGAACCTTCTCCGGCACGATCTGGGACTGGGTGACCGCTTCCAGCTAGCAGGTGCAGGCGCCCTGGCCGGCTTCCGCCCGGACTTGCCTAGCGGCGCGTTGAGACGAGGCTGATGACCTCTGGGATTCCGAGGATCTGGCGGGCCAGCGGCTCGTTGTCGACGGAAATCGACCACTCGGCGCAACCCTCGCGCCGGCCGATGATGCAGCAGCCCTTCAGAATGACCCCGCCAAACTCGAGCTGCGCGGTCAGGTCGCCGAGAGCGCAGGGCGTGTCCTCGATCTCGACGATGAGCGTCGAGCCGGTGACGAACTGGTAGCCCATGCTGCGGAGCACTTCGGCCGTGGCCACGTCGTCGTCGGTGTGGATCAGCGCGCAGGCCAGATCGCCGGCCGAACTGCCCTGGATATTGCTGATATTCACGCCGCGGGCGCACAGCCCCTTGGCTAAGTGGGCCAGCTCGCCGGGTCGGTTCGGTAGCTGGACGACGAACGGTTGAGCCATTGTCTCCCTCCCGGGAGTGAGAGGAGCTGGACTTGACTTTCGGCCCGGCACGTCCCGGGTTCCTGCCCGAGTCATCATCGATTGCGGCGCCGAAGCGCCTGCGGTTTCGTCACCTTACCCGATCAGGCCCCATTCTCCGGTGGGCCGTTTGTCAGAATCTCCCGGGCCTCTAACCACGTTCCGTACCAGCCATGAGCGAGCCCATCGCGGCGGCTCTCTCGAAACGGGCCGGTCCATCAGACGCGAAACCACCCGAACTTCGGCAGGTCGAAGCGGAGCGCGTCTTCCAGGCTGTGGTCTTGCGCCGGCGCTACCGGCGCTACCGGTGCTACCGGTGCTACCGGCGCTACCGGCCATACCGGCGTTACCGGCGGTTGAGAAGTAGCCCGATCGCCCCACCCGCGAGGATGACGATGCCGGCTGCCAGGTCGAGGTAGATCCCGATGCCGACCGAGGCAGAACCGCTGACTATGGCGTTCAGTCTGTCGGCCTCGGCCGTGATGTCTCGCAGATTCAGGATGCCGAAACACACCACGTAGCCACCGGCCAGGGCCGAGAGGCCGGCGCCGCTGCCGAGGAGTTTGCCGACGGGCGCCACGAGACGGGGCGATAGCCACTGGCCGGCAAGCCGGCACCCGGAAGCCACGATCGTGAGGACGGCCACGAAGACGAAGATCTTGCCGTCGTCCCACTCGAACCCGATCGGAGAACTGGAGGCGTTCGCCGCCGCAGCAAGGACTGGGTCGAAGTGCGCCCACGGGAGCAGCGTCCCGACGATGGTCAACGCGGCACCGACGACGGTCATAGCGCCGCCGATGGCAAGGCTTCGTGCCGGGCTCGACACGGTCATCGAGTTCTCCTCAACTGGCGGGGCGGGGGCTCGAGTCCTCGAGTCGGCGCAATCTGCCCGGCTATCTTATGCGCCGGGTTCGTTCGAGACGCCGGCGCCGAATTCGGGCCGAGAGGCACCGCGGCGGATCCGATCGAGGCGCCGCCGGATCCGGCCCGATCAGGGCGCTCGCGGCGGTTCAGGCGCAGAAGCGGGTTACCGCGTCCCACAGTACCGGCAGCCCGAAGCGCAGCGCCTCGACGCTGACCCGCTCGTTGTCGCCGTGCATGAGCTGCAGCAGTCCGTCGTCGCGGCCGGTCTTGAGCGGCGAGAAGCCGTAGGTCGGGACACCGAGCCGGGCCAGGTGCTTGGCATCGGTTGCGAACGGTGCGAGGAACGGCAGCGGCACGGCCCCGGAGTCGTGGTCGCGCAGGACCTGCTCGAGGATCGGATAGAGCGCGCCATCGAGCGGCGCCGAAACGGACGCTCCTACCTGCTCGCACTCGATCTCGAGACGGGACCACAAGTCCTCGCCGATGCGGCGTTGCAGCTCCGCACGCATCGCCGGCTCGTCAGTGCCGGGCAGCGTCCGGCAGTCGATCTCTATGTACGCCGTGCCCGGGATGACGTTGTACTTGACCCCGGCCGAGACGATGCCGACGGACACGGTGTCGTGGATCATTGCCGAGATCGTGCGGGCCAGGACCGGGTCGCACAGGTCGCGAAGAGTGGCATCGATGGCGCCGGGCTCGGGGACAGTGAGGCCGTTCGGGCTCGACATGAGTGCCCGGATCGAGCCGGCCGCTCGGGCCGTGAGGTGCGGGATCGCCCGCGCCACTGAAACTGCGACAGCCTCCGTGAAACGCGGCGGCCCGGGCTCGGCGAGCCGCGTCACGATCTGAGCTGCCAGGACCGCGGCGTTGTCGGGAGTCGGGACGGAACCGTGGCCCCAGCGACCCTTGACGTGGATCTTGTAAACGACGAAGCCCTTCTCGGCAACCTGGATGGGATAGAAGCGAACGCCGCCGTAGGTGGTGGAGATGCCACCTGCCTCATTCAGGGCCGCCGCGGCGCGCAGCCACTCGGGATGCTCGTTCACGAGCCAGTCGGCGCCCTGCCAGCCGCCCGCCTCTTCGTCGGCCGACGAGCAGAAGATGACATCGCGGCGCAGGCCGGGGATCGGGTCCGAAGCTGGGTCGCGGCCGGCCGCGCGGGCGGCTCGGGCGAGGCGGCGCATGACCTGCACCTCCATCGCGACCATGCTCTTCATGTCGATCGCGCCACGGCCCCAGACGTAGCCATCGACGAGGTCGCCGCCGAACGGGTCGTGCGTCCACCCTGCGGGCTCCGCGGGCACCACATCGAGGTGGGACAGGAGCAGCAACGGGCCGCCGTCGCCGCCCTCGGGCGCGCCTTCACCGTGAACTCGAGCGACGACCGATCCGCGGCCGGGGAACGGCTCCACAACCGTTGAGGGAATGCCCTCGTCGGCGAGGACCTGCTCGAGGTAGCGAGCCGCGAGGATCTCGTCGCCGGGCGGGTTGACGCTCTTGATTCGAATGAGCGAGCGCAGCAGCTCGACGAGCTCGGACAGCTCGGGTTCCGTCATCACTTCGGCTGGTTCATCGACGGTCACGAGCACCCTCCGTGGCGTGGCTTCGGCGACCCGATCAGGGACTCGGGCTCAGGTCAGAAACGAGCATAGCCCAGGTGCCCCGAAGAGCCCGATCCTGGCACGGCCCGCAAGCCGAGCGGCTTCCTGCTCAAACTTGCCTGGAATGAGAGTTAGCCATCCGATCGCCGGATGCCGGAGATCGGTCGCTCGCTACTTCGCCGTCGCGCGTGCCAGCTGCTCGGCCAACCGCTCGCCCGTTGTCACCGCACCGAGTGAGGCGGACGAAACCAGCGCCGCGTACTTGGCCATGACGCCGGTCTTGTAGCGGGGCGCCGGCGGGGTCCAGCGGGCGCGGCGGGCCGCCAACTCTGCGGCAGGAACGTTCAGGTCCAGGGCATGGCGGTCGACGTCGATGACGATCTCGTCGCCCTCCTCGACCAGCGCGATCGGGCCGCCGAGCACCGCTTCCGGCGCCACGTGGCCGATCATCAGCCCGTGCGTGCCGCCGGAGAAGCGGCCGTCTGTCAGCAGGGCGACGTGCTCGCCCATGCCCTCCCCGGAGAGAGCCGCCGTCACCGACAGCATCTCCTGCATGCCGGGGCCGCCGACCGGACCCTCGTATCGGATCACGATGACGTCGCCCTTGTTGATCTTCTGGTCTCGCACGGCCGCGTAGCAGGCGTTCTCGTTCTCGAAGACGCGGGCCGGGCCCTTGTGGAAGCGACGCTCGTGGCCGGCCAGCTTGATGACGCAGCCTTCGGGGGCGAGCGTTCCGTGGAGGATCGTGAGGCCGCCGGTCTCCTTGAGCGGAGTCTCGATCGGCACGACGACCTTCTGGCCCTCGGTCTCGACGGTGGCCGCCGCGGCGCTGGCGATGGTGCCGCCGTCGACGTTCGGAGTCGAGCCATCGATCAGGCCCTTCTTGAGCAGCTCGCGGGTGACCAGGCTCAGCCCGCCGGCCTCGAACAGATCCGCCGCGGCGTAGCGGCCGCCGGGGATCATGTCGCCGACGATCGGCGTCCGGTCGGCGATCTTGCCGAAATCGTCGATCTCGAGCGGCAGGCCATATTCGTGAGCGATGGCGAGCAGGTGCAGGACGGCATTGGTCGAGCCGCCGGTCGCGGCCACGCAGGCGATCGCGTTGTCGATTGACTTGCGGGTGACGAACTCCTTGGGCCGGACGTCGCGTCTGATCAGGTCCATCACGATCTCGCCGCAGCGGTGCGCGGCCTTGTCCTTGTCCGGATGCTCGGCCGGGATGCCATTCAGGCCGGCCGGCGAGAGGCCCAGGATCTCGAGGACCATCGACATCGTGTTGGCCGTG
>PMBR01000067.1 GCA_003152995.1 Chloroflexota bacterium
CCGGCCGCGCCGGCCGCGCCTGCGGCGCTTGCCGCGCTAGCTGTCCTGGCCGACCTGGCCGGGGCCGGACGTCTGGTCCGGTCGCCGTGCGTCGCGCCAGCCGTCAGGGCGGCGGAGGGCCTCGACTTCGTCCGGTTCCGCGCCGCGGCGAACCTGTCCCGCGTGACCCGTGCAAATGAACAGGGCGAACGACGTCAGCGTGTGCGCCAGGATGGCCGCTCCGATCCCGCCCGTCTGCACCGTGGCCCAGCCGCAGCCGACGCCAATCCCGAGCGATAGCAGGAGCATGTACCGGTGGCGCCCAGGCGCGGCCATACGCGTGGCCAGGACGTAGATGATGGCCTGGACGAGGATGGCGCTGCCGTTGGGCAGGCCGATGGCAAGCAGCATGCCCTGCAGAACGCCCCGGAAAGCCGCCTCGTCGATGACCGCGGTGGCCACCGAGTTGATCGCGGCCCCCGGATAGGCCGACGGCGCCGGCAACCGCAGGCCGCCGTAGCGGAACCAGGCGAAGACGGCCGCCTGGGCGGCGCCGATCGCGGCCAGGGATAGTCCAAACGTGAAGACGTCGACGTGGTTCCCCACAACCAGGAAGAGGACGTCGTGCGGCTGGGGGTGAACGTTGTAGATCGCCACCAGGAGCGCCAGCCCGAGTGCGTACCAGCAGAGGCGGGTCCAGAACCCGCGGTGGTAGCGATTGCCCGGCTCGTCATACTCGGCCGCCCCGAACGATTCGGACTGCAGCCGGAGCAGGATCAGCGCCAGCAACAGGGCAACGGCGACGACGATTCGAAACTGCTCCGAGGTCATACCTCGTCCATTCGGAGAACCGCCAGGAAGGCCTCCTGAGGTATCTCCACGGAACCCACCCTCTTCATCCGCTGCTTCCCCTCTTTCTGTTTCTCGAGCAGCTTACGCTTGCGGGTGATGTCGCCGCCATAGCATTTTGCAAGGACGTTCTTGCGCATGGCGGCGACGGACTCGCGGGCGATGACGTTGGAGCCGATCGCCGCCTGGACGGCGATCTCGAACATCTGGCGGGGGATCAGGCCGCGCAGACGGTGGACGAGCTCGCGCCCGATCGCCTGAGCGCGCTCGCGATGGACGATCACGGACAGGGCGTCGACCGGTTCTCCCGCAACCAGAACGTCGACCTTCACGAGGTTGGCCGCCCGGTAGCCGATCTCCTCGAACTCCATCGACGCGTAGCCCTGAGTGCGGGACTTGAGCTGATCGTAGAAGTCGACGATCACCTCCCCGAGCGGCAGTTCGAAGTTGATCAGAACGCGCTTGGGATCCAGATACTCCATGTCCAGGAAGGTGCCGCGCCGGTTCTTGGCCAGCTCCATCAGCGTGCCGATGTAGGTGGTCGGCGTGACGATGCCGAGCTTGACCCACGGTTCGAGGATCTCCTCGATCACTCCGGCGTCGGGCATCTTGGACGGGTTGTCGACCTCGACGACCTCTTGGGTGTTCATGAGGACGACCTTGTATTGGACCGACGGCGCCGAGGCGATCAACTCCTGGCCGAATTCGCGCTCCAGCCGCTCCTGGACGATCTCCATGTGAAGCAGGCCGAGGAAGCCGCAGCGGAANNGAAGCTGGCGTCGTTGAGGTGCAGCTTCTCCATCGCGTCGCGCAGGACTGGGTAGTCGGAGCCGATGATGGGGTAGATGCCTGCGAATACCAGGCTCTTGGCCGGCTGGTAGCCGGGCAGCGGGTGTTCGGCCGGAAAGGCGACGGTCGTGACGGTGTCGCCGACCTGGGCCTCGCGGACGCTCTTGAGCCCGGTGGCCACGTAGCCGACATCGCCGGCGCGCAGCTCGGATACGGGCACCAGCTGCGGCCGGAAGAAGCCCATCTCGACGAGCTCCGCTTCCGCGCCCGAGCCCATGAGCCGGATGACGTCGTGCTGGCGCAGCGTGCCCTGGGCAAGCCGGACGTAGACGATGACGCCCTTGTACGAGTCGTAGTGCGAGTCGAAGATGAGGCCCTGGAGGGGCGCCTCAGGGTCGCCCTTGGGCGGCGGCACGCGCTGGACGATCGCTTCGAGGATCTCCGCGACGCCGGTCCCGTCCTTGGCCGAAGCGAGCAGAACCTCCTCGCGCGGCATTGCCAGAACGCTCTCGAGTTCCTCGATGACCACGTCCGGCTGGGCCGAAGGCAGATCGATCTTGTTGAGGACCGGAATGATCGTCAGATTCTGCTTGAGAGCGAGGTGAACGTTGGCGAGCGTCTGAGCCTCGATCCCCTGGGTCGCGTCCACGACCAGGATCGCGCCCTCACACGCCTGCAGGCTGCGGCTGACTTCGTAGCTGAAGTCGACGTGGCCGGGTGTGTCGATCAGGTTGAGGCCATAGACCAGACCGTCGGACGCGGTGTATTCGAGGCGGACGGCCCGGGCCTTGATCGTGATCCCGTGCTCTTTCTCCAGGTCCATGGAGTCGAGCATCTGGCTCGTCATCTGCCGCGCGTCGATGGTGTGCGTCAGCTCCAGCAGGCGATCCGACAGCGTCGTCTTGCCGTGATCGATGTGGGCGATGATCGAGAAGTTGCGCAGGCGGGATTGAGGGATGGTCACGGGTGGGAGTGTAGCGGGGAGGACTACCCAAGGATCACGCCGTGGAGGGCGGCGGGGAGCCACGCACAAGAAGCGCCCGACGGGATGACCCGCCGGGCGCCGATATCAGTTGGTAGGAGCGTCGAGTGGCCGCCGAGCGGCCGCGGCTCAGTGCTCGACGACCTTCGGCATGGACTTGGCCTGCTCGATCCAGCCGGCGACCATCGCCTCGGTCGGGACGCGGCGGACGAGCTTCTTGGCTTCGTTCACTTCGATGAGCTTGGCCGCAAGGTTCGCGGGAACCCGATGGGCCAGTTCGATCGGCGAGTCGACGCCTGCAGCTTCGAGCAGGTCGGAGTACTCGGAGCCGACGCCGTCGAGACGGTAGAGATCGACGTGGTTGACCCATTGGAGAATCAGCGCGTGAGCAATGCCGGTCGCCTTTTCCAGCTCCTCGCGACCCTTCGGCTTGGCGCCACGTTCCAGCAGATCGTCGGTTGTCTTCACGCCGGTAGCTTCAAGCTTCGCCGCGTAGACGGGTCCGATGCCTTCAACGTCGATGATGTTCATGGCAGCCTCTAGTACGGGTGCAAAAGACGGCAGTCAGTAAAGGATTATGCGCCGGGGCCGCAACCGACGGGCACGAGCCGCTCCCCGCGGACCGGCCGACTTCCGAGGCGTCCCGGCACTTGGGCGGCCAGGATCGGAGCGGAAGTGCTCGGCAGCCCCGCGGCCAACACGCTGCTGCGCGGCATCTTCGGCACGTTATCCGGCGTGCCGGCGCGCCGGACCTGGCGGCGGCGCTGACCATTGCGGCCTCGCGGCCCAGCTTCGCGCAGCCGCTTCGCGATCGCGTCCAGAACGTGCACGCGTAATCCGCTGACTCTGGTACCATCAACCGTCGCGCCAGGTGGCGCCTACTCCGGCTGCCTGCCGCTTCCGTTTGCAGCATAGAGGTCTTCGAACTTTGGCCAAGACGCCCCGAGGCTGGACCGGCGCCCGCACGCCGTCAGCGATCAAGCGGGTCCGCCAGGCAGAGCGCCGGCGGGCCATCAATCAACCGCGCCGAAGCGCGGCGAAGACATACGCGATCAACGCCGTGAAGGTCGCGACCGGCGCCGCCGAAGGCGATGCCGCCGAGGCGTTGGCCCAGGCGATGAGCGCCCTTGACAAGGCTGCCAAAGTCGGGGTGATCCACCCCAACAATGCAGCCCGTCGCAAGTCGCGTTTGGCCCTGCGGCTGAACGCCCTCGCGGCCGGCGAGTCGGTTCAGACCACCGGACGAGCCGCCAAGACAACTGGCACCGCCGCTGCCGTGAAGGCCGCCCGGACCCGTATCGCTTCGGGCAAGGCCATCAAGGCCAAGGGCCCGCAGACCGCTGCCGGCAAGGCTCGCGCCGCGCTGTCCAAGACAGCTCGCGCCGAAGCCGCCGCGGCTCCGGTCACTCCTAAGGTCAAGGCCGCCGCAAAGGCGAAGGCTGCCCCGAAGACGGCCGCGCCTAAGGCTGCCGCCAGGACCAAGACCACCGCTCCGGCGAAGACCGAGAAGCCGGCGAAGGCCGCCTCAACGAAGGCTCCGGCCAAGGCGAAGGCTCCGGCCAAGGCCGAGAAGCCAGCAGCCAAGGCCGCCGCAACCAAGGCTCCGGCCAAGGCTCCGGCCAAGGCTCCGGCCAAGGCTCCGGCCAAGGCTGAGAAGCCTGCAGCCAAGGCCGCCGCTCCGAAGGCTCCGGCCAAAGAGAAAGCTCCGGCCAAGACGGCAGCCAAAGCCGAGAAGCCGGCCAAGAAGCCGTAGGCTCGAGATCGTTCGAAGTAACCGAAGCGCCAGGTCGTCAGACCTGGCGCTTTTGATTCGGGAGGCGAAGCGTGTCCGATCATCGAGCGCACGCCCGGGAACTCGCCCGCGAGGCGATCGCTCGCGGCGATGTCACCGGCTGGTTCGAGCGGCTGTACGCAGAGTCGGAGCGAGATGGCTTCCGGATCTCCTGGGTCGATCTCGAGCCGAACCCGTTCCTGATCGCGTGGCTGGGGCGCCGCCCGGCCGCTCCGACCGGTCGAGCCATCGTCGTGGGCTGCGGCTACGGCGACGATGCGGAACTGCTGGCCACGGCGGGTCTGGAAGTGACCGCCTTCGATATCGCACCGACGGCGATCGCCCGCTGCCGCGCCCGTTTTCCGGATTCGACCGTGAGCTACGAAGTGGCCGACGTGCTGGACCGGGCTGCCGGCTGGTCGCACGCCTTCGACTTCGTCTTCGAGGCCTACACCGTCCAGGTCCTGCCCGGTGAAGCCAGAGCCGCGGCCGCTCGATCGATCGGGTGCCTGGTCGCCCCCGGCGGAACCCTGCTGGTTGTGGCTCGGAGCCGCGCTGCCGAGGATCCCGAGGGCCTGATGCCCTGGCCGCTGACGCGGGCCGAGCTCCACGAGTTCGCGGTGCCCGGCCTCGGGCTGGCCAAACTCGAGGAAGTCCTCGAACCAGGCGATCCCCCCGTCCCGAGGTTCGTCGCGGAGTTCCGGGCGCGCAACTAAACCTCGCCGAAGGAAGCTCCACGGAACGTCCATACCGCCTCCATCGGCACTTCACGATCGTTCCATGCCCAACACCGAGACTCGATCTCGACCGGTCGACAAGGAACCGCACCCGAACTCCGACAAGCAGGCGGCCGGGACTTCAAAGCAGGAGATCGCGATGAACTCGATCCATCGCATAGCTTTGACAATCGCCGGCATCGCCACAGCGGTCACAGTGGCCGGGGCTTTCGTCGTTCAGGGGTATGTGGCGGCGCAGCAGGCGCAGACCCAGGCTACGGCAGCGGCCACGACGGCCGCTACCACCCTCCCGACGCAGATCGTCTACATCAATCCCGCCCCGACGCCGGCGACTCCGGCCCCCGCCCAGCAGCCGCCGGTGATCCATGTCGTCGTGCCCGGCTTCGGGGACGACGGGGGGTCCGATCGCTGATGGACGATCCCGTTTCCACCCGGCCCCAACTCTCGCCCGTGGCCAAAAGGGCACCCGGCGCCGTCGCCCACGCTCCGAAGTCCAAGCCCGACGCCCGGCCGATGCGAATTGCCCTGGGCGCCGCCGGACTCGCGGCCTTCTCGGCGATCGTTTCGGCGATCGTGCTCCCGCCCAGACCTGTCGTTCAGGCGCCGGCGCTATACGGCCAGCAGGCGGTCCCTGGCGGGCCCGGCTCTGTGACCACCGTCCAGGCCCCGATCCAGTACGTCCAACTTCAGCCGGGCCAGACCGCTCCAGCCGGCGCCACGGTCGTCGACTCGTCGGCTCGACCGGCGGCGGCAGCCGTTCCGGCGCCCGCACTGAAGCCCGTAATCATCAGGACCACTCAGTCCGGCAAGGTCATCCCATGATCGCCGCGCCGGGAATTCGAAGCCTTCTAACGCCGCAGACCATTCGCACATTACTCCTCCCGCTTCCGGGCGGCCGCGTCCCCTCCGGCCGCCCGGCGGCTCCTCTCGAGCCGACTTACGCGTGGTCACCCGTTCGAAAGAACGTCCGCAACAGCTCCGCCCCTGGAGGTCTCCGATGGCCTACGTGATCGCCGAACCCTGCATCGACAACATGGATCAGTCGTGCGTGGCGGTCTGTCCGGTCGACTGCATCACCGCAGACCCGTCCGCCGACCGCAAGTTCTACATCGATCCCGACAACTGCATCGACTGCGGCTCGTGCGAGCAGGCATGCCCGAACAAGGCGATCTTCCGCGCCGAGAGCCTGCCCGCCGAATGGGCCGGCTTCGCATGGGTGGACGCGACCTGGTACGGCGATCCGGCTCAGGCCCGCGACGCGATCGACGCGTACATGCCGATCCAGGCGGCTTGACAAGGGGTTGATGTAACGCCGGGCCTCATCTGCGAGCGCCCGCTACGGGATGGCCGAGCCTTTCACTTTCTGTCTTGCCTGGCAGGTTCTCCACTCAACCTCCATTCATCCTCCATCTCGACTCCACGGTCGTTGCAACTCGGGCACGCATATTCACCGTGGTACTTAGTAATCGTGGCTCGCCACTGCGGGTCCGTTAGCAGACGAGATGAGGTGATCGCGATGAACTCGATCCATCGCCTGGGCGTGACGATCGCCGGTTTCGCGACCGTGCTCATGGTGGCGGGAGTCTTCGTCGTTGAGGGCTACATGGACGCGAAGGAGACGGTCGCCACCTCGACGGCCCAGGCGTCGCAGATGGCCGACCCCACAACGGACGCGACTGTAAGCCTCACTCCCAAGACGATCTATGTGAACCCGCTTCCGACGCCGCAGGTGATCCAGGCCGCGCAGCCGCCGGCACCGGCCCAACAGCCGCAGCCACCCGTGATTCACGTTGTTGTGCCAGGTTTCGGCGGCGACGACGGCGGAGGGTCCGACGACTGATGGACGACAACGATTTTCGCCCGGCTCAGCGTTCGCCACTGATCCAGCGAGCGCCCATGGCATCCCCGACCGCCCATGCGCGACCGGGTAAGCCGGACGCCCGGCCGATGCGGCTCGCCATCTTCGCCGGCGGGATCGCGGTGTCATCGGCCCTGGCGGCCGCGATCATCAGGCCCGCGCGGCCGGCGGTCGTCGTCCCGGCGGTCGACACGCAACCGGAGACTCCGGTCGCGACCGGAACGCCAATCGTCGTCCAGCAACCGATTCAGTACATCCAGCTCCTGCCGGGTCAGACCGCGCCCCCCGGCGCCACCGTCATCGACCCCGACGCTCCGAAGCCGACCGCGATCGTTGCCACGGTCCAGGCGCCGGCCGCACGGCCGCCGGCCCGGAAGCCGATCATCATCAGAACCACACAGTCCGGCAAGGTCATCCCGTGATCACCGAACGAGACCTCCCGAGTCCGGGGCCGCGGTCGGGCAGGTTCGGGCGAGCGACCGACGGGCGATCCGCCGCGGCAGGCGAGCCGATCGTTCCGTTCAGCAGCGCCGCGAAATCGATGGGCGGGCAGCTCACGATCCACCTCGACGCGGATGCGGCGCGGTCGGCCGAGGCGAGCCGCTCGACGGCCCAGGTGATCGAGCGAGTCCAGCGCTGGGCGGCGCGCCTGACCAGGCATTCGGAGGTGTCCGACCTGTCGATCCTCAACGCCGATTCTCGAGACGAGGTTCCCGTGCGTCCGACGCTGGCCGCCCTCTTGCGCGCCGGCCGCACGACCACCGAGTCGACAGAGGGGTTGACCGACATCACGCTCCTCGACGCGCGTCTGGCAGCCGAAGGTTTGGCGGCGGAAGGTTCGGCCGGCGAAATCGGAGGTCGCGGCTCGCGCGCTTACGATTGGTCGCTCGTTCCTGGTCGTCGAGGTTCGGCGGTCGTCCGCCGCCCGCCGGAGCTGCGCTTCGACCTGGACGGCGTAGGAAAGGGCTGGATCGCCGACCGGGCGCTCCGTCTCCTGGCCGATTGGCCGAGTGCAGTCGTCGACGCCGACGGCGACCTCGCCATCCGCTGCGCGCCGGGCAAGACCTGGGAAGTGGCAGTGGACGATCCACGTACCCCCGAGGCGTCCCTGGCCGTGCTGCGCCTGACGGCTCCAGATGGATGGCCCGCTCGATGGGGAGTGGCCACGTCCGGCGTCTCCATCCACCGCTGGATCGTGGACGGGCGCCCGCGGCACCACCTCATCGACCCGCGCACCGGACGACCCGCGGTCACGGACGTGGTTCAGGCCACGGTGATCGCCGGCTCCGCGCTGCGCGCCGAAGCGCTGGCCAAGGCCGCGGTCATTGCCGGCAGCTTCGAGGGCCTGGCTTTGCTCGGTCGGGCCCGGGTGAAGGGTGCTGTGCTCCTGACCGACCGGGGCGAGGTCATGGCCCTGCCCCAGACGCTCGCCCTGCTGGGCAACTGAGGAGATCCGATGACCACCCAGCCCGACCCGAACCGGCCGCCCCTGGCGCCGCTGACGCCGCGTCCGCTGGGTGGCCCGGCCGCGCGTCCGCCCCTGGCGCCTCGGCCGCTGGGTAGCCCGGCCGCGCGTCCGCCGCTGATGCCTCCGGCTCCGCGGCCGTTGGGCGAGGGCGAAGTGGCGGGCCGGCCGCCTCTCGCTCCGCGACCGCTCGGCGACGCAACCGCCCGGCCGCCTCTCGCTCCGCGACCGCTCGGCGACGCAACCGCCCGGCCGACCGCGCCACGACCGACTCGCGCAGGTCCGACTTATCGCGGTCTGCCGCGGTTCGTTCGCATTGTTCTGTGGGTTGCCGTTGCGATCATCATCGGCGGAGTTGTGGGCGCCACCGCCCCGACCGCGCTTCGACGCCTTGGCGCGGTGGCCGCACTGCAGCCGGGCCTTCTGGCCTGGTACACCGTCCGTGCCCTCGGCTTCCTCGCCTACCTCGTCGTCGCCGGGTCGGTCCTGTACGGCCTGCTGCTGTCGACCAAGATCCTCGACGCCATCGCTCACCGGCCGGTGAGCTTCGCACTGCACAAGGACCTTGCGGTCGCAGGCTTCGTGCTTGCCATGCTCCACGCCACCGTGCTTCTGGCGGACCAGAGCTTCGCCTTCACCCCGCGGGCCATCCTCGTGCCATTCGCCTCACCGTATGCAGCCGTGTGGGTCGGGATCGGCCAGCTCACGTTCTACGGGCTCGCCGTGATCACCGCGAGCTTCTACGTCCGCCGCCAGATCGGCCAGCGGGCGTGGCGATTGCTCCACTACCTGACCTTCCTCGTGTTCATCGGAGCCATCGGCCACGGCGTCATGTCCGGCTCCGATGCCGGGGCCGCCTGGGCATTCTGGCTCTACCTCGTGCCCGGGGCCCTCGCGGTCTTCCTGCTGGTCTATCGGGTCGTCGTTTCCGTCTCGACCCGGCTCTCGTCGCCCCCATCGGCGCGAACCCCCGCTCCGAGTCCACTCATCACTCGCGCACCCCTCTCCCTGCTTCCGGGCGGCCGCGTCCCCTCCGGCCGCCCGGCGGCTCCTCTCGAGCCGCCTTCCGAAGCATCCGTCGTTCGAAAGAACGTCCGGAACGGTTCCGCTCCCGGAGGTCTCCGATGGCCTACCTAGGGTCGGTCGCGGCGGGCGCGCCTCGCTCCCCTCTTGGTCCTCGCTCCCCTCTTGGTCCTCGCGGCCCGCTGACGCCGCGCGCCTCACTCGGGCCGCCGGCAGGCGGTTTCGTCGAGCCACGCCCGATCCGCCGTCGCGCGATCGTCCCAAACGCCACTCTCGTATCTCGCCTCGATCTGACGCCATCGATAGCGCGCTTCGTGGTCCGGCCCGATGGCGGCGTCCCGGCCTTCAAGCCGGGCCAGTACTTCGCCCTCGGACTCGATGTCGACGGCGTGCTCCTGCAACGCCCGTATTCGACCGCGTCGGCCGCCGGGTCGACAGAAGAAGTCGAGTTCCTGGTCCGGCGCGTCGCTTCGGGCAGCTTCACACCTCACCTCTGGGAAGTCGCCCCCGGCGCGCGCGTCTGGCTTGGTCCGCCCAAGGGGCTGTTCACCCTCCAGCCCGGCGACGAGCGAACGCATCTGTTCGTCTCCACCGGCACTGGTCTCGCGCCGTTCGTATCGATGGCAGAGGCACTCATGTGCTCGGGGATCGATGCCGACGGCGTCACCCACAACGGGCCGACGACCCGGCCCCGGATCATCGTGGTGCACGGCGCCTCCTATGTACCGGAGCTGGCCTACCACGATCGGCTCGAGGCCTGGTCTGAGACCGCCCGACTCTCGTACGTACCCACCGTCTCGCGTCCCTCGGATCCCGCAAACGCGGGCTGGATCGGCGCCACGGGTCGAACGGAGACGATCCTCGACCGGGTCTGCGAGCAGCTCGCCCTGGACCCGCGTGACACGGTCGCCTATATCTGCGGCAACCCCGAGATGATCGAAGCGGCCACGGCGACTCTCGCAAGGCGCGGCTTCCCCGAGTCCGCGGTCATCCGCGAGCTCTACTGGACTGCCACAGGGCCGGGCGAATAGGCGCCCTGTCGGCTTCGTTCGCGGTCGAGAGGGCCGGCGCCACGTCATCCGCCGCGCCGCTGGGCTATCGTGTAGGCATGGGATCGCGGATTCTTGTCGCAGACGACGAGCCACACATCCGAGAAGTCATTCGCGCGTACCTGGAGCGTGAAAGCTACGAGGTGCTCGAAGCGCCCGATGGCGAGGTCGCACTCGAGCTGGCGCGAACGGCCGGCCTGGATTTGCTGGTGCTCGACGTGATGCTGCCCTTGCGTTCCGGGTTCGACGTTCTGCGCACGCTGCGCGGCGAGGGCTCGAATGTCGGGGTGGTCATGCTCACCGCCCGCGACGACGTCATCGATCGCGTCGCCGGGCTGGAACTGGGAGCCGACGACTACGTGACCAAGCCATTCGAGCCGCGCGAAGTCGTGGCTCGCGTCGGCGCCGTTCTGCGTCGGTTCGGCCGCTCCGGGCCGGCGGCTCCGGGCGCTTCCGCGGTGACACCGGTCGCGGTCGCGGCCGCCCTCGGCGCCGCTCCACCCACGGCGCTTCGGCCGGTGACGGCACTCTTCGATCTGACGATCGATCTGGACGGCCGCGAGGTCATGCGCAGTGGCGCCGTCGTGCCACTCACCAGAACCGAACTGGACCTGCTTGCGGCGCTCTCCGAACAGCCGGGACGCGTCTGGACGCGCGAGCAGATCGGGGAGCGCGTCTTCGGCGAATCGTTCGATGTATTCGACCGGACCATCGACAGCCACATCAAGAACCTGCGCGCCAAGCTGGGCTCACGTCCCGATGGCGGCGCCTATGTCGAAACCGTGCGCGGCGTCGGGTATCGCGCGGCTCGATCTTCAGAGCCGGGCTGAGGCCCTGGGGGAGGTCCACGTGAGCCTGCGCTGGCGGATCGCACTGGGCTTCGCCCTGGTGGCTCTGGCCACTGCCGCAATCGTCGCCCTGGCCACGCCCGCGATCGTCGACCAGGGGTTCAGCGAACTGGACAACGAGAACAACGGCGCCGCGACCACCGCCACCTCGACGGCCGCGACGAGCGACGATTCCGGAGACGGACCGGTCACTCCGCCCGCGTCCGCGCCGCTCAACAGCCAGGCCCAGCAATCCACGATCCTGCGCTTGATATTCGCCGCGGCAGCGGCCGCCGCCGGAGCTTCGCTCCTTGGGCTGCTTGGTGCCGCTCGACTGGTGCGACCGCTCACCCGTCTCGAGGAGGCCGCTTCGGACGTGGCTCGGGGCGACCTCGCGCGGCGCTCCGGGCTGGCCGAACGCCACGACGAGTTCGGTCAGCTGGGCCGGACCTTCGATTCGATGGCCGGCGAGCTGGAGCGAGCCGAAGAATCGCGGCGTAGCTTCCTTCAGGACGCGGCTCACGAACTCAAGACGCCGCTGGCGGTGATCGACGCCACGTCCAGCGCGATCCTCGACGGCGTGTACACGCCAGACCGCCGCCATATCGAGACGATCCGCGATCAGTCGCGAGTCCTGGCCCGCATCGTCGACGACCTGCGCACTATCAGCCTCGCCGAAGGCGGCCACCTGCCCCTGCAACGGAGCGCCGTGGCCGTCGCGGCGGCTCTGTCGTCCGTGGCCGCGGGTTTCGAGGCGCGGGCGGCGACGGGCGGCGTGACTCTCGCCGTGGACGCGCCCGGCGTTCTCGCGGTGGACGCCGATCCGGACCGCCTCCGCCAGATCGTGACCGCGCTCCTCGACAACGCGCTGCGCCACACGCCGGCCGGCGGGACCGTGCGGCTGGCGGCGACCGCGGTCGCTGTTGCCCCCGGACGGGGAGCGGCTCGGGGCGCGACGCGTGGTGCGGTCCGCATTTCCGTCGAGGACTCGGGACCGGGCATTCCGGCCCAAGCCCTGTCGCGCATCTTCGAACGCTTCTACCAGGCGGATCCGTCGCACAGCCGCGGAGCCGGCACGAGCGGCCTCGGCCTCTCGATCGTCCAGGCACTGGCAGAAGCCCAGGGCGGGCGAGCCGGCGCGGAGAACGGGCCGCACGGCGGGGCGCGACTCTGGTTCGAGCTGCCGGCGGCCTCGGGCGGCGCGGGTGCGCCGGTCTGAGGCCGGGCGCGGGCGGAGCGGAAGTGCGCCGGTCTGAGGCCGGGCGCGGGCGGAGCGGAGGCCCGTGCGATCCGGCGGGCGCTACCGATACGGGCAGGTTCGGCGCGGCCCTACAATCGACGCAGTCCAAAGGGGCATCGAACAGCCGGAGGGTTCAGAGATGATGGACTGGGGCAGCTCTCGATCGATCGATCCGCTTGGCCCTCTGGGTCCGACAGCCCAGGGCAAGTTCGAAACGATCGAGCTCGTTGGTCCTCACCTGCGAGTCTCGGGCGAGATTTCGCTATTACGTTTCTCTCGGCTGTCTGACTTGATCAACCACAACCGCGGCTTCGTCAGGCTGACCGGCGCACAGCTCCTCCGGCGCAACGGCGACCCGACCGGCCTGGTCGTCCCAGAGCTGATGGTCAACCAGGACGAGATCACGTTCATCGGCCAGAAGGCGCAGGACGTGTCGACGGCCGAGACCGGGCCCATCGGGGGCATGGATCGACCGCTGATGGAGCGGGTGGCACGGGAGCTCGTGATCTTCACGCCGGGCCACACGCTTGTGGGCACGATCTACCTCTTCTCGGAGACGGACATAGCGACGTTCGTCGACTCGACGGATCCGCGCTTCGTGGCGATGACGACGGTCACGGCGCGGTCGCTGGCGGACCGGCGAGTGATCAGTCACTTCGGGCTGGTGCTCGTGAACCGAACTCAGATGACGGCGGCATCGCTCCGGGAGCTGGCGGGCGGCGCAGACGAAACCGGGGTGGGAGTGGACTGAGGGGGCGTGGCAGAACACGCGCCTCCGGCGCTGGGGGAGTTTACGCAGTAGCGGGGATCAGGCGGCTGCGGCCGGCGGCGGGACACAGGCTCCGGTCGGCACAAACGCTCGCTTCGCTCACGATAGTGCCTCGCTCGCCTGCTGCTCCCGCCGCCTTCTACTCCGGCCCGTACCACCACAACAGAAAGAATGGGTGGTGGCTCCGGTACGTGGCTGGATCACGGGGATTTGGGGACGTGGGAACTCGGTGAGGTCCCTCGCCGACCGCGGGCGATGACTTTCTTGTGGGCGAGTGTCCGCCAATGCGACTCGGGGGGGGCGTAGGCCGACTTCGGCTGGCAATTCTTGGCGGGTCGAGGCGAACGCTACCATTGCAAGGTAAGCCTTCGCGTCGGAGATGATGGATGGGCGGCGAGGATCTATTCGTCGGCGTGCTGATGCTCGCCCAGGTGGGCGTCCTCATCCCGATGTTCTCGATTGGGGTCGCCCTGTCCTACCACCTCGTGAGGCTGCCCAACCATGCGCCCGAGTACGTTTGGTTCCTCGCCGGCCAGAACGACCCCGACAATCCGAAGTACCTGCTCGGCCGGTTCCTGGTCGGAGACCGGTACTCGCGGCAACCACACCCCAATCACGCCGTGGCTGGGGCAATCAATCTGCTGCTTCTGGTCATCTGCAACTTGCTTCCGCTCGCGATCGTCGTGTCCGGAAACCGGGAAGACGCGACCGAGCGACTACTTTTCCCGGTCGCTTTCTTCGTCTGTGAGGGCTTCTGGTTCTGGTGGTTCAGTCGGTTCGTGTCGGCCAACCGGCGTTCCGACTGAGGCAGAGTGGAACCCGCCACATGGACGAGTGCCCCGTCTCCAGACGCCGACGCGGCCGCTCGGAGGGAGTGGCGAGGACGGGGCTGAAGGGGGCCGGCGGCGAACGAAGTGGAAGACGGCGGGAGCATCAGGCGAGCGAGGCACTATCGTGAGCGAAGCGAGCGTTTGTGCCGAACGGAGCCTGTGGCCCGCCGGCTGACCCGCGCGCCTGCGTGAACTCCCCCAGCGCCGAAGGCGCGCCGACGCGCCCCGGAATCAAACGAGCCGGCCCCGAAGGACCGGCTCGTCTTGTGCGCAGAGGTTACGGCTTGGAGCCGGCCAGGGCCTGGCGGCCGAGATAGAGGGACGCGTCGCCCAGCTCCTCCTCGATGCGGAGAATCCGGTTGTACTTGGCCACCCGCTCGGAGCGGGACGGTGCGCCGGTCTTGATCTGAGCCGTGCCCATCGCCACCACGAAGTCGGCGATCGTCGTGTCCTCGGTCTCGCCGGAGCGGTGGCTGACCATGGCCGTCCAGCCGGCGCGTCGCGCCATCGCGATCGCATCGATCGTCTCGGTGATGGTACCGATCTGGTTGAGCTTGATCAGGACCGAGTTCGCGGACGACTCGCGGATGCCGCGAGCGATGAACTCGGGGTTGGTGACGAAGATGTCGTCGCCTACGAGCTGGACCTTGTCGCCGAGGCGCTTGGTGAGCTCGGCCCAACCGGCCCAGTCGTCTTCGGCCAGACCGTCCTCGAGGGAGATGATCGGATACTTCGCCATCCACTTCTCCCAGAGGTCGATCAGCTCGCCGGAGTCGAGAGTGCGGCCTTCGCGCTCGAGGAGATACTGCCCGGTCACGTTGCCGCTCCCGGTGCCTTCGACCAGGATCGAGCTGGTGGCCGGATCCAGCGCGATGGCGACCTCGTCGCCCGGCTTGTAGCCGGCCTTCTCGATGGCCCGCAGGATTACCTCGACCGCAGCCTCGTTCGACGGCAACGACGGCGCGAAGCCGCCTTCGTCGCCCTGACCGACCGAGAAACCCTCGGCGGATAGGATCGACTTGAGGGCGTGGAAGACTTCGGAGCCGGCGCGGAGCGCGTCCGCGAATGTGTCGACGCCGACCGGCGCGACCATGAACTCCTGGAAGTCCGTGGAGTTCACGGCGTGCTTGCCGCCGTTGAGGATGTTGAAGAACGGAACCGGAACGATGCGCGCGCCTACTCCGCCGAGGTAGCGGTAGAGCGGCATCTCGTAGCTGGCCGCGACCGCGTGGGCCGCCGCGAGGGAGACGCCGAGGATCGCGTTGGCGCCGAGCTTGCTCTTGTTCGGGGTGCCGTCGAGGGCGATCAGCGCCGCGTCGAGGCCGGCCTGGTCGGCCGCGTCGGCGCCGAGCAGCTCGGGCGCGATGATCTCGCGGACGTTCTGGACCGCCTTGAGTACGCCCTTGCCGCCGTACTTGGTCTTGTCGCCGTCGCGCAGTTCGACCGCCTCGTTGGCGCCTGTCGAGGCGCCGGACGGAACGCCGGCGCGCCCGACCGAACCATCGGCCAGAACGACGTCGACCTCGATGGTCGGGTTGCCGCGCGAGTCGAGAATCTGGCGGGCTTCGATCAGATCAATCGTGGTCATGTGGGGCTACTCCTATGCGCCGGCGCTCCCGGCTTTGTCTTTCCGGCACACAAAGGTCGCCAGCTGTGCTGACGACGGGTCCGCCTTCACTCACCTGCGGCGGCTGGCACCCGGTCCTGCAGGATGGCGACACCGGGCAACTCCTTGCCCTCGAGGAACTCGAGCGAAGCGCCGCCGCCGGTGGAAATGTGGGTCATCTTGTCGGCCAGGCCCTGCTGCTCGACGGCGGCGACTGAGTCGCCACCACCGACGACTACGGTCGCGCCGGCCTGGGCGCGCCCGGCCAGGAAGCGGGCGATCTCCCTGGTGCCGACCGAGAAGGTCGGGATTTCGAAAACGCCGAGAGGGCCGTTCCAGAAGACCGTCTTGACCGGCTCCAGGGCCTTTCGCATGGCATCCAGGCTGTTCTTGCCGATGTCGACGATGTTCCAGGAGGCGGGGACTTTGTCGGATGGGACGGTCTTGTACTCGCTGCCGCGAGTGACTTCCTTGGCCACGACCACGTCGCTGGGGAGGACGATCTTGGTCCCGTGCGCAGCCGCCGACTCCATGATCGCCCTGGCGTCCTCGACCCGATCGGGCTCGACCAGGCTCTTGCCGACCTGCTTGCCCTGGGCGAGCAGGAAGGTGTTGGCCATGCCGCCGCCGATGACGAGGACGTCGACCTTGTCGACCAGATTCCGCAGGACCTTGATCTTCCCGGAGACCTTGGCGCCGCCGATGATCGCCGCGAAGGGCCGCTCCGGGTTCTCCATCAGCTTGCCCAGAAACTCGATCTCCTTCTCCATGAGAAGGCCCGCGTAGGACGGCAGCAGTCGGGCGATGCCTTCGGTCGAGGCGTGGGCACGATGGGCGGTGCCGAACGCGTCGTTGACGTACACGTCCGCGTAGCTGGCCAGCGCCTTCGCAAACGCCGGATCATTCTTCTCCTCCTCGGCGTGGAAGCGAAGGTTCTCGAGGAGGATGCACTCGCCCGGCTTGAGGCGCTTGATCGCGTCTTCGGTGCCGGCGCCGAGGGCATCGCCCGTGACCGGGACGGGCATCTTGAGCAACTGCGACAGTCGTTCGGCCACGGGCCGCAGGCGCATGCTGTCCTGGACCTTGCCGTCAGGGCGGCCGAGGTGGCTCGCCAGGATGACGATCGCTCCCTGGGAGAGCAGCGACTTGATCGTCGGCAGTGCGGCCACGA
>PMBR01000033.1 GCA_003152995.1 Chloroflexota bacterium
GCAGAGGTTGATTCACTCGTCGCAGATGTAGACGCCCTGGCCCGCAATGAGCTTGCGAACCTGCTCCTGTCTCTTGCCGCAGAATCTTCAGCGATATGGATCTTTGGGGCCGCTCTTGGTGGTCGTCACTGGCCTGGACCTGTCCTTTGCGTCTGAGCCCTATCCCCGGCCTAGCTCGGTATTGGGACCCTGGCTCTGGCCCCCGATACTGTCGACTCCATCTGCGCGGCCCGCCGGTCGACTCAGTGCGGCCAGCGGCGACAGGGTTGAGGAGTAGACCGCATCGATGATGCCATACTCCTTGGCCTCCGTTGGGGACATGAAGTAGTCACGAGAGGTATCGGCAACGATCTTGTCGAGCGGTTGCCCCGTGTGGCGGCTCAGGATCTCGTGATTGGTGTTGACCAGAGTCTCCATCTCCTTGACCTGGATGAAGACATCGGGGGTGTTGCCGCGGAAGCCGCCCGAACCCTGATGGATCATGATCCGGCTGTGGGGCAGCGCGAAGCGTTTGCCGGGCGCGCCGGCGGCGAGGAGGACGGCCGCCATGCTGGCAGCCATCCCGATGCAGATCGTGCTGACCGGGGCGCGGACGTATTGCATGGTGTCGTAGATCGCCAGGCCGCTGGTNNTTGATGTAGAGGCTGATGTCCCGCTCCGGGTCCTCGGCGTCGAGGAAGAGCAGCTGGGCGATAACCAGGTTGGCGACGTTGTCCTCAATCGTGTCGCCCAGGAAGATGATCCGCTCGCGCAGAAGGCGCGAGTAGATGTCGTAGGCGCGCTCGCCACGGCTCGAGGACTCGATCACCATCGGCACGAGCATCGGATCGTCTCCTGTTCGCTGAGTCGAGCTAGGCTTCCGGCGCGCCGGCGGCTGTTGGCACGCTATCGGGTTCAGTCACTTCGACCGACGCGGCGGTTCCGGCCGATTGGGTATCGGCGGCTGAGTGGTGCTCACCATCCTCGATGTGCCGCAGTCGCGGCGCGTCGGGGTTGGCCGCGAGCCACTCGTCCACGAGCTGCTCCACCGTCCGCGATCGGCGAATCGTGCTCCTGATGTAGTTTCGCCCGCGTTCGCTCTCGAAGTACTGGACCATGCTGCGGTCGCTCGCATAGCGAGACCGGGCCTGGACGACCTCGGCGGCAATCTCGGCATCCGTGACCTCGACGCCCTTGACCTTGGCGATCTCCGAGATGACCAGCAGGCTCTTGGCACGTTGCTCGGCCTGGGGCCGGAATTGCTCGTGCATCTCGGCCGCGGTCTTGCCGATGACCTTGAGATAGGCCTCCTCCGTGATTCCCTCCCGGGTCATGGCGGAGCGCATCTCGTCGTGAATGACCTCGGTCTCCTGGTCCACCAGGATGTCCGGCACGTCTACCGTGGCGTTGGCAACGGCGTACTCGATGATCTTGTCGGCGAACTGGTGACGGGCCCGATCGAGGGCGTTCTCCTCGAGGCGCTTGCGCAGTTCGACCTTGAGGTGGGCCAGGTCCGTGAATTTGCCGACGGATCGGGCAAACTCGTCGTCGGCTTCCGGCACGACCTTGCTGCGCAGTTCCTTCAGCTTCAGCTTGAAGTGCACCCGCGCACCGCGCATCTGCTCAACCTGGAAGTCGTCCGGGATCACGATGTCGAACTCGGACTCGTCGCCTTTTCGCATCCCGACGATGTTGTCCTCGAAGCCCGGGTAGAGACGGTTCTCGCCCAGGATGAGCGGCATCTGCTCCGACGAGCCGCCCATGAACTTCTCGCCATCGCGTGTGCCCTCGAACGACACCAGCACGTAGTCGCCGTTCTGGGCCGTGCGGCCTTCGATCGGCTCCAGGTGGGCTTCGTTTTCGCGCAGCTCGTCGACGACCTTTTCGACCATCGTCTCGTCTACCGCGTCGACTTCGGGCTTGAACTTGAAGCTCTCGAAGTCGCCGAGCTTGACTTCCGGCCGAATCTGCATGGTCGCCTTGAAGAGGACGGGCTTGCCCTCCTCGGCCTGCGTCACCTCGACCTCCGGCGTGGTCAGAGGCGCGAGGTCCTGTTCGAGCACGGCGTCGCGGACGGCACTCTGGACGAGGATCTCGACGGCCTCGTCAAGAACCGTGGAGGCGCCGAGGACACGCTCCACGATGGCTCGTGGCGCCTTGCCGGGCCGGAAGCCGGAAATGCGGTGCTGGCGGCTGAGGGCGCGAGCGGCGTCGCTTATGGAGCGGGTCAGGCGCTCCGGCGGCAGCTCGAATTCGATCTGTAGGCGAGAGTTGGGAAGGGGGGTGTTGGTGGTCTGCATCGCGGGCGATTATACGGGTCGCGGACGGCGGCGGCCCGGCGGCGCAGCGAGTCCCCCGCAATCGGTCCGGGAGAGTGGTCGCTGCGGCCACCGGAGACGCTGCCTCCTTGTGAAGTGCGAGCCCGCTCAATCGCCGGCGCCCGGAACCGAAGCACCCCGCGACGTCCGACGTCGCGGGGTGCCTGAATAGGTGCAAGCGAGGCCGGCCGCGGCGGAGTACGTCTGCGGCCGAACTTATAGGATCAGTTGACGACGATGCCGGTCTGGCTGCCCTTGAGCGTGGCCGTCACGGTGTCCGTGGCTGTCACAGACCAGGTACCGATGGTCCGCAGGGTCACGTTCCCGCTGAAGACGTGGGTACCAGCGTCGGTAGCGGTGAACTTGTAGTTGGCAGGCAGCGTTGCCGCCGTGTCGGTGCTGGTGAAGTGGATCGTGCCGAGGTAGCCGACGATGCGGTTGCCGTAGGCATCGGTGGCGGTCACCCTGATGCTGCCCGCGACCCCGTGGGT
>PMBR01000015.1 GCA_003152995.1 Chloroflexota bacterium
GCAAGTACCACCCGCACGGCGATGCCGCCATCTACGACACCCTGGTCCGCCTGGCACAGGACTTCTCGATGCGCTACCCGCTGGTCGACGGCCAGGGCAACTTTGGCTCGATCGACGGCGACAGCGCGGCNNACGGTCGACTTCGTCGAGAACTACGACGGCACCCAGAAAGAGCCGACGGTCCTGCCGGCCAAGCTGCCCAACCTCCTCGTCAACGGCTCGTCCGGAATCGCCGTAGGCATGGCGACCAACATCCCGCCGCACCACCTCGGCGAGGTTTGCGACGCCGTCCGTGCCCTGATCGAGGACCCTGAGCTCACTTCCGACGATCTCTGCAAGTACGTGCTTGGTCCGGACTTCCCGACGGGCGGCACGATGTACCGATTCGAGACCCGCCGCAACCCGATCACCGGCGAGAACGAGACCGTCGACGCGATCCGCGAGATGTACGCCCACGGCCGCGGCCGCGTCGTCGTGCGCGCCCAGGTCGCCTTCGAGGAGACCCGCAACGGTCGCATGTCGATCATCGTCACCGAGTTGCCGTACCAGGTGAACAAGGCGGCCCTCCTCGAGAAGATGGCCGAACTCGTCGGCGCCAAGAAGATCGAGGGCATCTCGGACCTGCGCGACGAGTCGGATCGCGACGGCATGCGCATCTATGTCGAGATCAAGCGCGACGCCGACCCGCACCGGGTGCTGAACAACCTCTTCAAGCACACGGCGATGCAGACCGCCTTCAACGCGAACATGCTCGCCCTTGTCGACGGCCAGCCCCAGACCCTGTCGCTCAAGGCCGTCCTGGCGCACTACATCGATTACCGCCGCCAGGTCGTCCGCCGGCGCACCGAGTTCGACCTCGAGAAGGCCCGCGCTCGGGCGCACATCTTGGAAGGCCTCAAGATCGCCCTCGACAACCTCGATGAGGTGATCCGGACCATCCGCGCGTCGGCCGACGTGGAGACGGCCCGCAACAACCTGATCGCCGGTTTCGGGCTGACGGAGATCCAGTCCCAGGCGATCCTCGACATGCGGCTGGCGCGCCTGGCCGCCCTCGAACGCAAGAAGATCGAGGACGAATATCTCGAAGTCATTCAACTCATCGCAGAACTCGAGGAGATCCTCGCCAACCCATCGCGCATTTCGGCAGTGATCAAAGACGAACTCACTGCCCTCAAGGCCAAGTACGCCGGCGCCCGCCGAACCAAGATCGCCGACGACTCGAGCCGCGAAATGACCGACGAAGACTTGATCGCCGACGAGGACGTCGTCATCACGATCAGCCGGCGCGGGTACATCAAGCGCCAGCCGGTCGCCACGTACCGCCGCCAGGGGCGCGGCGGGAAGGGAATCATCGGCCACGTGACGCGCGAGGAGGACGCAGTCGAACACCTCCTCGTCGCCAACACCCACGATTGGGCGCTCTTCTTCACCAATCGCGGTCGCGTCTTCTCGGCCAAGGTCCACACCATCGTCGACGCCAGTCGCCAGGCGAAGGGCATCGCGATCATCAATCTCCCCGGCGTCCAGGTCGAGCCGGGCGAAGTGCCGATGGCCACCATCACTTTGTCGGACTTCAAGGCCGGCAAGTTCCTGGTCATGGCCACCCGCAACGGCATCGTCAAGAAGTCCCCGCTCGAGCAGTTCGACAAGGTCCGCTCCAGCGGCATCATCGCGATCACCATCGCCCCCGACGACGAGCTCGCTTGGGTCGACGTTGCTTCAGGCAAGGACGACGTCATCGTCGCCACAGCCCAGGGCAAGATCGCCCGCTTCCCCGAGGACGAGGTCCGACCGATGGGCCGCCCGGCGGCCGGCGTGATCGGCATCCGGCTGGCCAGCCCCACCGACCACGTAGTCGGCATGAGCGTTGTCCAGCCCACCGCCGATCTCCTCGTCCTGACCGAAACCGGCTACGGCAAGCGCGTCCCGTTGACCGAGTTCCGCCCCATGCACCGCGGCAGCCAGGGCGTGCGGCTCATCTCGCTCGAGGGCAAGAAGACCGGTGACGTGGCAGCTGTCCAGCAGGTCAACGAGCAAGATGAGGAGTTGCTCCTCATCAGCGCCGGCGGCCAGGTGGTGCGGACCGAGACGCACACCATCAACCGCTACTCGTCGGGCGCGCGCGGAGTGATCGTGATGCGCCTCAACGCCGGGGACAAGGTCGTGGGCATCGCCGCATTCCGCGCCGGTCTGGCGCAACGCGATGGCTTGGCGGACAATGGGGACCCGGGAGGAACCCCTCCCGCGCCCGCAGGCGGAGCCACCAAGTGAGCGGCAGCGAAACACACCGTCCGGCGGTCGGTTCCGACCAGTTCGACGTCTACACCGGGAACGCCAACCCGGAGCTGGCACGGAACATCTGTCGCTACCTGAACATCGACCTGGGCCGTTCAGAAGTCTTCGAATTCGCCAATGAGAACATCTTCGTCCGAATCATCGACAACGCCCGCGAGAAGGANNTTCAAGCGAGCCAGCGCCGGCCGGATCACCGCCGTCGTGCCGTATTACGGATACGGCCGCTCCGACAAGAAGGACCAGCCGCGCGTCCCCATCACCGCCCGCCTGATCGCCGACATGATCACCGTGGCCGGAGCCAACCGTCTCCTGACGGTCGACCTTCACCAGGGCCAGATCCAGGGCTTCTTCAACATCCCGGTCGATGAGCTGACCGCGGTCCATCTGCTCTCGAGCCACTTCCTCCAGAAGCGACTCGAAAACCTGGTCGTTGTCACGGATCTCGGCTTTGCCAAGCGGGCCCGCACGTTCGCCGAGCTAATGGACGCGCCCCTGGCGATCGTCGAGAAGCGCCGCATCGGCAACCAGGACAGGACCGAGGTCCTCAACGTCATCGGCGACGTCCGCGGCAAGCGAGCCATCATCGTCGACGACGAGATCGACACCGCAGGCACGCTCATCCAGATCGTCAACGCCCTCGAACGTGAGGGCGTCACTGAGCTGTACGCCTGCGCCACGCACGCCGTCCTGTCGCAACCCGCGGTCGAACGCATCGACCAGTCGGTGTTGCGCGAGGTCGTGGTCACCGACTCGATCCCAATCGCGCCCGAGAACCGTGGCAGAAAGATCAAGGTCATCTCAATCGCGCCCTTGATCGCCGAAGCGATCGTCCGCATTCACCGCGGCCAATCGGTCGGCGCACTCTTCACCAGCGAAGTCCACTTCACGCAGGAAATGCTTCTCTGGGATGTCGACAGCCAACCCGATCACGCGACCGGGCCCGACCGAACGCCGGGCGACGGCGAGAACGGCCGATCGGGCGGCCAGACCTGACCCGCCGATCCTCGACGCCTCGGAGCGCTGACCGGCACTCGCGGGGTCGCTCAGACTGGAGACCGCGCAACAATGACTCTGCAATTGCACCGCCCGGACAGTCAGGGCGGTCTGCGACCTGCTCCGCAGAGCGGACGAGACTGGCGCACGAGTCTGCGGTCGCGCCGATGGCGTACCGCTGCGATGCGGAACCCGGAAATGAATCCGACTCCCACGAGCGTCGCCATTCTGTTCTGGGCCGCCCTCGGCGCACTGACCTTCGTCCTGCTGCTGCTGGGCTACGGAACGCACTTCTGGCGATAGTGTCGATGCGGGGGCAGCGCCTGGCAATCGAGCGGCGAGGCTCTCGCCTCGCTCTGGCCTATACTTTCCGACCAGCCATCGGCGCTGCCGGGTGGCTGCCGTCGGCGGACGCCGAGGGGCGCGGCCGTGGCGGCCGATGTCCAGGCCATCGGCCCGCGAGACGGGCCACCAACGATCGTGAGCTCCAATGCTTGGCTTCCTGAGCCGCTTCGTCGACTCGAACGACCGCGAGCTCCACCGCATCCAGCCGCTCGTAGATAAGGCCACCCGGCTGGAGCCGGAGATGGAGGCGCGCTCGGACGCCGAGTTGCGCACCTTCATCGAGGAGATCCGCGAAGAGATTCGCGACGCCGGCGAACCTGAAGAACCATCCGACGACGAGCGGCACCACCCCGAGTTGGAGCGCCGCCGCGAGTTCAAGAAGGAGCGCCTCAAGCGCGAGCACGATCGAGTCCAGGAGGCCATGGACGAGGTACTCCCCGAGGTGTTCGCGGCAACGCGCGAGGCGATGCGGCGGACACTCAAGATGCGCCACTTCGACGTCCAGCTCATCGGCGGCATCGTCCTCCACCAGGGCCGCGTCGCGGAGATGCGGACCGGCGAAGGCAAGACTCTGGTCGCCCCGCTCGCCGCGGCTCTGAACGGCCTGAGTGGGCGCGGCGTCCACATCGTGACGGTGAACGACTACCTGGCCCGCCGCGACGCGCAGTGGATGGGCCCCATCTATCACTTCCTGGGCCTATCGGTCGGCATCATCACCCACGACACGTCGTACCTGTTCGAGCCGGGCTATCCCACGAACGACGAGCGGCTGATCAACCTCCGGCCGTGCACCCGGCGCGAGGCCTACGCCGCCGACATCACNNGGCGGAGGAGTCGGCCGACAAGTACTCGCTCTTCGCCCGACTGGTGCCTCGACTGGTCGGCCGGCGCGAAGGCGACGAAGAAGGCGGCGACTACTTCATCGATCTCAAAGACAAGGCCGTCTCTCCGACCGAAGAGGGCATCTCCAAGATGGAGAAGCTCCTCGGCGTAAAGCACCTCTACGACGACGATCCGAGTCTGGCCCGCTACTTCGATTCGGCGTTGCGGGCACACGCCCTCTACAAACGCGACCGCGACTACATCGTCAAGGANNATGCCGGGCCGGCGCTGGAGCGAGGGTCTCCATCAGGCGATCGAGGCCAAGGAAGGCCTGCGCGTCCAGCGCGAGAGCGTGACCCTGGCAACGATCACCTTCCAGAACTACTTCCGGCTCTACACCAAGCTCGCGGGCATGACCGGCACCGCGATGACCGAAGCCGAAGAGCTGCACAAGATCTACAAGCTCGAAGTCGTGGCCGTTCCGACGCACCGGCCGATGATCCGCGACGACGAGGCGGACCTGGTCTTTCGCAACGAGACCGGCAAGTACCTGGCACTGATCGACGAGATCGTCGAGATGCACGACGCCGGGCGACCGGTCCTGGTCGGCACCGTCTCGGTCGAGAAGTCCGAGCATCTGGCCGACATGCTCAAGCGCCGCGGGGTCAAGCACGAGGTCCTCAACGCCAAGTTCCACGAAAAGGAAGCGCCGATCGTGGCCCAGGCCGGCCGGCTCGGTGCGGTCACGATCGCCACGAACATGGCCGGCCG
>PMBR01000072.1:0-13835 GCA_003152995.1 Chloroflexota bacterium
TACGGCAACACCGCCACCGGCTACACCGGCACGGTCCACTTCACCAGTACAGACACTCAGGCGACCCTACCGGCCAACTACGTCTTCACCTCGACTGACGCGGGCACCCACGTCTTCATTCTCACCCTCAAGACCGCCGCCACCCAATCAGTTACCGCCACCGACACCGTGACCGCCAGCATCAAGGGCTCCCAGAGCGGCATCGTCGTCAACCCCGCCGCTATCTCCAAGCTCGTGGTCGCAGGGCTCACGACACCTCGGACCGCCGGAGTCGCAGGCTCCATTCGAGTCACCGCGACCGACGCCTATGGCAACAAGATCACCGGCTATGTAGGCACCATCCACTTCACCAGCACCGACACCAAGGCGAAGCTCCCCGCCAACTACAAGTTCACGGCCACCGACGCCGGTACCCACGTCTTCATCCTGACTGTCATGACCAAGGGCACCTGGTCAGTTACCGCGACCGATACGACGACTGCCACAATCAAGGGCAGTCAGACGGGGATCGTCGTGAACTAGCGGGCGCGGGTGCCTCCGCCTCGGCGACCGGCGCGCACGGCTGGGCGGGCCCCGCTACCCTCTAGGCATGCCCGAACTGCCGGAAGTCGAGACGATCGTCCGAGACCTGCGAGGCCTGGTAACGGGCGCGCGGATCGTCGGCGCGCGCTCGAACTGGCCGAAGACGATGCGCAGCCACGATCCCGAGGCGTTCGCTGGCGCGGTCTCCGGACGCGAGATCGAAGGCGTCGGACGGCGCGGCAAGCAGCTGCTGGTCTGGCTTGGGCCGACCCCGGCGGCCCCGGAGCCGGCGGTCCTGACGATCCATCTCAAGATGACGGGGCAACTCTTTGTAGTCGCGGCGGGTTCGCCGCAGGATCGGCACGTCCACGTAGTGCTGGCTCTGGCAGACGGCCGCGAGCTGCGCTTTCGCGACATGCGCAAGTTCGGGCGGATCGGGCTGTATCGCCGTGACACGGCGACGGGCGAGCCGGTCGAGGGCGAGGCCGTCGGGGTTCTCGCCAGGGGAGCCGAGCCACTCGCCGACGAGTTCACGGCTCGGCGGTTCGAGGAGCTTCTTGGCCGGCGCCGCGGCCGGCTCAAGACGCTGCTGATGAACCAGGATTTCGTCGCCGGCATAGGCAACATTTACGCCGACGAGGCTCTCTGGCGGGCGCGGATCCACCCGCTCCGTGACGCACACACGCTTCGACGCGACGACATCCGCCGGCTGCACAAAGCCCTGCGCGACGTGCTCGCGGAGTCGGTCGAACGGCGCGGCAGTTCCGTCGACGACTACACGGCGCCCGAGGGCGACGGCTCGATGCAGGAGCATCTACAGGTGTACCAGCGGGCCGGCGAACCGTGCGACCGTTGCGGCCGGCCGATCCGGCGGATCGTGGTGGCAGGCAGATCGACGCATTTCTGCAGCTGGTGCCAGCGGATCCCGGTCGCGCAGCGCGATGCGGCCGCGCTTCTGCGATCGGCAGGGGACGCGGGCGATGGAGCGCGGCGGGAGGTGGCGGCCACGCGGCGGGGCACCCGCTGGACCGAAATCTCCGGTCAGGGCGCGCTCGGCCGGACCGGAGATGAGGAGGCGAGGGCGGCGGCGCGGCAGGCACGAGTCGCGGCCACTCGCAAGGCCTCGGCAACTCGCCGCGCTGCGGCGCGGGGCGGCGCCACGCCCCCGACCGCCACGCCCCCGATCGCCGGCCGCACGGGCGGGGTCGCCTGATGTCGATCGTCCGACTGCAAGGCGTCGTCCGCGAGGTCGGCGACTTCGTCATCCTCGACCACGTGGAAGCGGCCATCGCCGCGGGCGATCGAATCGGCCTCGTCGGCCCCAACGGCGCTGGGAAGACGACCCTGTTGCGGCTCGTTGCCGGGCTCGACGAGCCCGATAAGGGCGAGGTCCATCGCAAACGTGGCCTGACTGTCGCCATGCTCCGCCAGGAAGCGTTCGTCGACGAGGACTTCATCGGCGCGCCGAGCCTGAGGCTGGCGGTCCGAGCCGGCGCCGTGCGTTTGATCGAGCTCGAGCGAATCCTTCGCCAGATGGAAGTCTCCGGTCGCGTGACCGAGCCCGAGTACGAGACGCTCCAGCACGAATTCGACCATCGCGATGGGTATGGGCTCGACCAGCGCGTGGAAGCCGCCCTTTCCGGTCTCGGTTTCGAGCGCAAGGAGTGGGACCGCCCGCCGACGAACCTCTCCGGCGGGGAGCAGACTCGCGCGGCGCTGGCTCGCCTGCTGCTCTCAGATCCGGACCTTCTCCTTCTCGACGAGCCTACGAACCACCTCGACCTCGCCGCGTTGGAGTGGCTCGAGCTCCACCTCGGCCGCCGCCGCGGCGGCCTGGTCGTGGCCTCGCACGACCGCGCCTTCCTGGACGCGACCGTGACCCGGGTCTGGGAGATTCGCGATCGGCAGTTGACGCCGTTCCGCGGCAGCTACTCCGCCTACTCCCGCCAGCGCGAGGAGCGCGACGTCCGGGCCGAGGAGGATGCGGAGGATCGCGCCGGCGCGATCGCCCGCGAGCGGGAGCTGGTGCAGCTCTACCGCCACCAGCGCAAGTTCTCGAAGATGCACGAGCACGAGGCTCGCCTCGAGGCCCTCCAGCCGCTGGAGAAACGCCGTTCTGACGCGAAGCTGCGTCTTCCGACGGAGGCGCTGGCCGGCGGGGGCCCGGCCCGCTCATACGAGACGGTGGTTCGGGCCGAAGGGCTCGTGGTTGGTTATGTGGCTTCGGGGGTCGGCGCCAACCGCGCCGCGTCCGGCGCCGCGCCGGCCGGCGGCGACGGGTTGCTCGATCGGGGCACGGGCGCCGCCAACCGCGCCGCGTCCGGCGACTGGTCCCCCGGCCGCGGCGCCCGCGTCGAAACCCCGGTGGCCCGAGTTCCGTGGCTCGAGTTGCGCCGCGGCGATCGAATCGGCATCGTCGGTCCGAACGGCGCCGGCAAGACGACTCTCCTGCGCACCATCGCCGGCGAGCTGGCGCCGCTGGACGGCGTGCTCGATCTGGGGAGAAACACGCAACTGACCTACCTGGCCCAGCTCCGCGACGCTCCGATCCCCGGCGCCACGGTCCTCGACGCGGTGATGGACGCGCTGCCGCTCACCCAGGGAGCGGCTCGGGGCCACCTGGCCCGCTTCCTGTTCCGCGGCGATGACGTGCTCAAGGAAGTCTCGGCGCTCTCGGGCGGCGAGCGCTCCCGCCTCGAGCTGGCGCTGCTCTTCCTGCTGCCGGCGAACCTGCTCCTGCTCGACGAGCCGACGAACCACCTCGACATTCCCGCCCGCGAGGCCCTCGAGGCGTTCATGGCCGGCACGGACGCGACTCTCCTGGTGGTCAGCCACGATCGCCGGCTGCTGGAGAAGGTCTGCAACTCATTGTGGGTCGTCGACGACGGCCTGGCCGTGCCGTTCGACGGCGGCTATCGCGCCTGGCGAGCGGCGATCGCCGATGGTTGGACGGTGAAGGCGGCAGCCGAAAGCGAGGCAAGGCGCCTTCATGGCGGGCGTGCCGCGCCCGACGGATGGAAGACGGGGACCGCGGTCGGGATCCCGAGTCCGAGGTCCGGGGCGCGATCGGCGAGGGGAGTGGCTGCTTCGGTCGCCACGGCCTCCGTGGCGATTCCGGCGATCATTCCAGAGCCGGAGCGTCATCCACTGCAGAAGCTCTCAAAGGACGCGTACCGGCGCCGCAAGAGCCAGCTCGACGAGGAACTGGCTCACCTCAACGGCCGCAAGAGAGCACTCGAGGAGGCGCTTGCGGATCCTGGCGTCCACGGTAACTTCCTTGAGTTGCGACGCGTCAGCGGCGAGCTCGCGACCGTGGACCAGGCCCTTGCGGCCGCCGAGCAAGCGTGGCTGGAGATGGAGGAGGCGGCACCGTGAAATCCCAACGCCACGGCACGCTCGGAACCCGGGTCCCGTTGATCGGCCTGATCGGCCCGATCGGCTGTGGCAAGTCGACCGTTGCAGGCTGGCTGGCGGCGCGCGGCGCTGCCGTGATCGACGCCGACGACCTGACTCGCGAAGTCATGGTGGCCGGTACACCGGTCGCCGAGGCGATCGTCGCCCACTTCGGCGAGGAATACCGTCGCCGCGACGGCTCGCTCGATCGCGCGGCCCTGGGCAGGCTCGTCTTCGCCGACCCGGAGCGGCTGGCCGAACTCGAGTCGATCGTCCACCCCGCCGTCGCGGGCATGCTGGAGGCTTCGATCCGCGCGGCCGACGCCGGCGGCCCCGCCGCGATCGTCCTCGAGGCGATCAAGCTGGTCGAGGCGGGCCACGCGCCCTGGTGCGACGACATCTGGCTCGTCGTCTGCGATCCGAAGACTCAGCTGGCCCGCCTCACGGGTCGTGGAATGACCGAGCCCGACGCCCGCCAGCGGATCTCAGCTCAGGCTGCGTCGCTGGCAAAGTGGCGCACCGCTGCCACTCGCACGATCGCCACCGACGGCCCGCCCGCCACCGTCGAGCCCGCTGTCGCGGCCGCGCTCATGGACGTCCTGGCGCACGAGCGCTGAGCCGCGTCGCGCCCGCTGCCGCCGACCCAGCAGCGGCCGGTGACGGCCGGGACGGACCCGCCAGGCTATCGAGTAGCGGCGGCCTTCAGATTTGAATTGGGAGGGACGCCTACAATGGGTCGGTGATCGCGTCCCTTCGATCGCACCGCCGGGGTTTGGCCGCCGGCGCGGCGATCCTCATCGCAATTGCCGTCGGGAGCGCCGCCATCCTGGGCGGCCAGGGGGCCGGAGCCTTGGCGGCGACTCCGGGCGCCTCTGCTTCCGGTGCGCCCGCTACCGAGAGCGCGTCCACGGCCGGCACCTCGCTGGGCATCGCCGAGGCATCTCCAAGCGCGACGCCGGGGTCCAGTGCCAGCCCTTCGGCGGGCCCGACGTTCCAGCCGATCGACGTGTTCGCGGTTGCGCCTTTGCCGTTGTTAGCGCCCAGCGAGCCGCCCGGCGACTCGATCTTCCATCTCGATACCGGCAGGCCGATCGCCGACCAGTCGACCGCCTGGCTGACTCTCAAGGCGGCCGGTCAGGTCGTCCTTTCGAACGGGAAGATCGGCTTGCTCGATGCCGGCGTGAACCCGCTCGTCGAACCCTCGACCGGGAATGCCCTACCGACCGCCGCGCGGCTCGATTTGAACTGGACGCGTTGGATCGTTGAGCCTTATGGGAGCGGCAAGGACGCGGCCGGCAACGCCTACAACGACCTCTCGTTCTGGAACCTGTGCGGCCCCGGCGCGACCACGGTCACGCTCTACTACTGGCAGCAACTGACCGGGCGTCCGAACGTGACCGGCACGGCCGGCTACTTCCTCGATCCGTATTTGGCGAGCGGCGTGGCATGGCCGAGCCGCGGTCCTTCTATCGTCGTCTCGAGCGCGAAGGGACGGCTCGGAACCTACTGGTCCGGATCCGCCCGGGCCAGCGGCTTCACTGCGCACGGCCGTGGATTCCTGATGTCTCTGGCCATGAACGTCCGCCCGACCGGCTGGACCACACCCGGTATCTCGATCTTCGTCGACGGCAAGGGCAAGGCCCTGTATCCGACGAAGGGCACGCCGCCGCGGAACATACAGGCGGCGCTGAACTGGGAGGCTTCGGGCCACGCGGCCGATTGGGTCGACACCTACTACACGACCGTCAACCGCTGGGACCCCACGCTCGCCCGCGACCTCACCGTCGCTGTGATGCTGGACGTGGGTCGTGACGGCGTGCCGGTGGTCGCTGCGGCGGACACTTACGACCTGCCCAACTGGCTTGCTTCGACCGCGAGGTTGACGCCGCACACTCGCCACGCCATCAGCATCGTCGGCTACGACAACACGGCAAATCCGCCAACGTTCACGTATCTGGACACGTGCGGCCGCTCCTGCAACAACCGCGGCGGCAACCAGAACGGCCAGATCCACGTGATCAGCCAGGCCCAGATGGTCAAGGCCATCACCGACGGCAATGGCATGGGCTTCATCTGGTAGGGACGGGCACTTCCCGACCGTGAGGGTTGCCGCTGGTGAGGAGGCGGCCGTCCGGGGTCGCGCGTTTCTCACGGCCCCGTCGAGGGCAGCCGAATCGTCGCGCGCCCCGTCTACGCCGGGCGTCCCGGCAAGCGGTCTGAGCTGCCGTGCAACTGCCAGAACGCCCGTGCTATTTGCCCGTCGCGCCGTATACTTGCGCCCCAAGCTGACGAGGTTGAGGTGCCCGATTTTCGGCTCGTAGCCGACTTCAAGCCGACCGGAGACCAGCCCGCCGCCATCGAGCAACTGAGCGAGGGCCTGGCGAAGGGCCTGCGCCACCAGACGCTGCTGGGCGCCACCGGCACGGGCAAGACCTTCGCCATCGCCTCCGTCATCGAGAAGCATCAGAAGCCGACGCTCGTGCTGGCTCACAACAAGACGCTGGCGGCCCAGCTGTACTCCGAGTTCCGCGAATTCTTCCCGGACAACGCGGTCGAGTANNGCCAGCGTGAGCTGCATCTACGGCCTCGGGGCTCCGGTCGACTACGGGGCCACGATCCTGAGGCTGCGCGTCGGCGGGAAGTACCGCCGCGACGCGGTGCTTCGGCAGCTGGTGGACCTCCAGTACCAGCGCAACGACGCCGCCCTGTCGCGGGCCAGGTTCCGCGTGCGCGGCGACACCCTGGAGCTGATCCCCGCGGCGGAGGACCTCCTGGTTCGGGTCGAGTTCTTCGGCGACGAGGTGGAGCGCATCACCGAGCTGGACCCGCTCACCGGCGAGCTGATGGCCGAGCGCAAGGAAGTCAACGTCTATCCGGCCAGCCACTTCGTGACCCCGGCGGACAAGCTGATGGGCGCCGTCAAAGCGATCGACGAGGAGATGGAGGTCCGGGTCGGCGAGCTGGAGGCGCAGGGGCGGGCGCTCGAGGGCGCGAGGCTTCGCCAGCGCACCACCTTCGACCTCGAGATGATCCGCGAACTGGGCTACTGCACCGGCATCGAGAACTACAGCCGCCACCTCTCCGCACGCGAGCCCGGCAGCCGGCCCTGGACGCTGCTCGANNAAGAACGACCGAACGCGCAAGGAGATTCTGGTCGATTTCGGCTTCCGTCTGCCCTCGGCGCTCGACAATCGTCCGCTGACATTCGAAGAATTCGAGGCCAGCGTCAACCAGGCCGTGTACATGAGCGCGACGCCGGGACCATATGAACTCGAACGCAGCCAGCAGATCGTCGAACAGCTGATACGTCCAACCGGCGTCGTCGATCCGCATATCACCGTGAAGCCCACGGAAGGACAAATCGACGATCTGCTCGAGCTGATACGTGGTCGAGTCGAACGCAATGAGCGCTCGATCGTCACGACGCTTACGAAGAAGATGGCCGAGGATCTGGCCGACTATCTGCACGATCTGGGCATCAAGGTCCAGTACCTCCACTCGGAAGTGGACACGTTGGAGCGTGTGCAGATACTTCGCGATCTCCGGCTCGGTGTGTATGACGTGATCGTCGGTATCAATCTGCTGCGCGAAGGCATAGACCTGCCCGAAGTCACGTTGGTCGCAATCCTGGACGCCGACAAGGAAGGATTCCTGCGGAGCGCCTGGTCGCTTGTGCAGATGATCGGTCGGGCCGCCCGCAACATCGGCGGGGAGGTCGTGATGTACGCCGACCGGATGACCGAGTCAATGAAGGCGGCGATCGGCGAGACGGAGCGGCGGCGCGCGATCCAGGAGCGCTACAACACCGATCACAACATCGAGCCGGTCACGATCGTGAAGGGGATCCGCGACATCAACGACCGGCTGCGGGCGGTCGCGGAAGCTCACGGGACGTACGCGACGGGGCCTGGGCAGGAGCGCGCCTTCACGGCGATGGCGAAGGAGCAGGTCGAGAAGCTCGTGGCGCAGATGGAGGCGGAGATGCGCCAGGCAGCGCGCAGCCTCGAGTTCGAGCGGGCCGCGGCGCTGCGCGACGAGATCCAGGAGATCCGGTTGCGCGTGCTCGAGGAGGACGAGTCGGCGGCCATCGGTCGGGCGGCCGAAAGGGCCGCGAAGACTCGGCCGGCGAGCGCCGAGAACGACCGATTGGCGCCGGCGCGGGCAGGTCGGACGATCAAGCCGGTCCGCCAGATTGCGCGCAGGGTGTTCGAGTCGATGTACATGAGCGGTGCCAGCCCGGCGGCCCTGGATGTTGCGGAGGTCAGAGTGGTCGAGGCCGCCGAAGAGCCGGGTGGCAACGTGGCCGTAGACACGCCCTCGGACGCCGCCCTGGGCACGGCCTCGGACACCGCCTCGGACTGGCTGCCCGGCATTCGAGACGAGCACGAAGACGATGGCTGGGCCGCGAAATGGACGGAGCGGCCGACGTGGGATCACACCGTCACCCCGAATGTGATCAAGCGAACTGGACAACGACCACCGCGCGGCCGGCGCGGCCGGTAAGCGTCGGGCCCTTCCCAGAGATGCGCAGGAGGATCCATGGACCCGTTGAGTGAGGCTTTCCAGCACCACACCTGGGCCACGGAACAGCTGATCGGTCACCTTCGCCAGCAGCCGAAGGAGGCCCTCAGCGCCACCGCTCCGGGTGTCTATGGCGAAGTACTGGCCACGCTTTCGCACATGATCGCGGCAGATTCGCGGTACCTGCGCTACCTCGAGGGCACTCCGCCGCCGCCGAAGACCGGCACGGATCCCGTGCGAACGCTCGACGAACTGGCCGATGCCCTGCGCGACCAGGCCGTTCGGTGGCGCATCGTGCTCGCCCGCGCAGCCGAGCTCGACATCACGCTGCCGGCTCGCGGACCGCGGCCGGAGCTGCCGCACGCGACGAACCTGCTCTTCGCGCAGGCGCTCCACCACGGCAACGACCATCGCACCCAGATCTGCACCGTCCTCTCGTCGAACGGCTACCGGAGCCCGGACCTGGACGTCTGGAGCTACTGGATGGATCGGCGGGCCGAGTCCGCGGGCGGTCAGCCGAGCAGGGCCTAGGGCAGCTCCGTCGGGACCGCCGGCTCCGTGATCGTGACCGGCGCGCCCACCGCGCGGCCGGCCGTCGCGGCCAGGACCACCAGCAGCAAGACGACCATCCCGAGCGCCGCCCGCAGCCCCACGACGCCGGCCACGGTGCCGATGATCGGCGGCCCGGTGAGGAGCCCGGCATAGCCCATCGTGGAGACGGCCGCGATGCCGAACCCCGACGGGATCCCCGGCTGCGATCCGCCGGCCCGCAGGCAGATCGGGACGATGGCGCCGAGCCCGAGCCCGAGCATGGTGAAGCCGATGATCGACGGCACGGCGAGATGGACGCCGAGGGCCATCCCGAGGCCCGCGGCCCCAAGCACCGCCCCCAGCGTGACGAGCCTGCCCGCGCCCAACAGCTCGGTCATTCGATCGCCGACGAGGCGCGAAACCGCCATCGCGACCGAGAAGGCGCCGAGCGTCAAGGCAGCCTGCTGCTCGGTCGAGAGGACCGAGGTGCGCATGTAGACGCCGCTCCAGTCGCCCGCCGATCCTTCGGCCAGCATGCCGCAGAAGATGAGGAATCCCAGGGCCAGCAAGCGGCGGGGCGGCCTCCGTAACCCCGAGCCTCCGGCCGGCTGCCTGTGCGGCAGCATCGTCTGGGACAGGACCGCCGCCGAGACGGCCATCCAGACCGCCAGCAGGCAGAACTGCGCCAGCAGCGATACACCGGCCGACACAGCGACGATCGTCACGAGCGCACCCAGGAACGAGCCGATACTCCAGGTCCCGTGCAGTCGGGAGATGATCGGCCGCGTGCCGGCTTGCTCGACCGCCAGGCCGTTGGAATTCATCGCCACGTCCATCGAACCCTGGAAGGCGCCGACGAGCAGCAGCGCCGCCGTGAGCGTGACGAACGAGTTCGCGAGCGCCAGGGAAGGAACCCAGACCGCATAGCCGAGGAGCATCGCCACGGTCACCGCGCGGCTGCCGAAGCGTCCGGCCATTACACCTGCGAACGACATGGCGAGGACCGCGCCGCCCGAGGCGGCCAGCAGGGCGAAGCCCAGGTGGGTCGAGTCGAGGCCGGTCTGGTCCTTGATGGCGGGGATCCGCGACGCCCACGCGCCGAACATGACGCCGTGGATGAGGAACGAATAGGCGACGGCCAGTCGGGCGCGGCGTAGATGCGGCGGCTCGACGAGACTGTTCACGCGGCTCCCATGGCGCGAGCCAGCGCCACCAGGACCACCGCCAGGGCGACGCCGGGCAGCAGCAGACGGGTACGCGCGACGACCAGAACGCAGACCGCGACGGCGACTGGTTCGATGCCGAGCTGGAGCGTCGGGAGGCCGCCGTGGGCGCCGGTCAGCAGCAGGCAATTCACTGCCGCAAGTGCGGCGAGCGCGGCGGGCCCGGCCAGCCGCAGGTAGGCGACCGCCCACGTCGGCAGTCTTTCGATGCCGGGGGCGAGCATCGGCAGCGCCCGCGACGGGTAGGTCACGGCCCACATCAGGAACGTCAGAGGGATCAGGCCGAGGCTCATGGCAGGCCCGCCTCGGCCGATGGTTCGGGTGTCTCGGGAGCGCCCGACTCCTCGCCGGGCGAGGCCTTTACGGCGAGGCCGAAGACGGGACCGAGCACGGCCCCGCCGACGAGCCCGACCGAGGTACCCGCGAGGAGTCCGACCGGCACGGCGACTGCCACTGCGCCCAGCGCGGCGGCCACGTCTCGACGCCCCGAAACCATCCCCAGCGAGAGGCCGGCCATGGCTGCCGGGAAGGCCACGTCCAGACCCAGCTTGCCCGTGTCCACCGCGCCGGCGACCACGTATCCGAAGCCGGACCCGATCGTCCAGGGCACGAAGATGGCCATGGCCGCGATCCAGTATCCCCGCCGGTCGAATCGCCCGATCCGCCGGAAATGCGCCAGGGACAGGGCGAAAGTCTCGTCGGTGAGGAAATGGGCCATGACCGCGCGCTCGCGCCTCGATCGAACGCCGGTGTACGGAGCAACGGCGGCCGAGTACAGGAGATGGCGGGCGTTCACCAGCGCCACGACGCCGGCGATCGCCAGCCACGAGGCGTCGTCCTTGACCAGACCGGCGGCCGTGAACTGCGCGCCGCCCGCCAGCGCGATCATGGAGTTGGCGAGCACATCGAGCAGCGAATAGTGGGCCTGCAGGGCAGTCAGGCCGAACACCAGACCGACCGGCAGCGCATACGCGGCGATCGCCATGCCGTCGCGAGTCAGCTGCCGCCTCGACTGGCGGAGGGAATCGGTCGACGCTTTCGCAGCCGCCGCCGGTTCGCCCATCGCCTCGCGCTCCCGCCCATCTCGCTTGCTCGGCCTGCCGACCGCCGGTCAGGTCGTCGGATCGTACCGGACCCCAGGCAGAAGCGCGGCGCGTCAGGATCGGAATGGGTCCGTCGGCTCGGTCGGCATGGAGAAACGAAGGAACGCCGCGGAGCCTGACTTCCCTAGCCGGTCAGCTGGAAGTCGGCCAGGAAGGTGGCCACTTCATCGCACCCGACGGGGCACCGAATACGACAACGCCGGGCGTCAGCTGCATATCTGGGCCAACTACGTCGGCCGGATGGCCCCTGTGCATCCTCCGATAGCTGGAGCCTCCGGCGGCACATCGGCCACCACCCTTGCTCTCCTCGGCTCTGCCGGCAGCCGGAGCGCATCGGTCTTGACCGGCGTGGCGCCCGGCAGCCCCGGGATCGTCGGCAGCGCCGGTGTCGCCACAGCCCGCCGCGGTCGACGCGCCCGAGTGCGCGAACACCTGTTCTGTTTCGAACGTTTGCCCTACAATGGCAGCCTATGCCGCAGGAACAGCTCGTCGTTCGCGGGGCCCGCGAGCACAACCTCAAGAACGTCACGGTGGCCATGCCGCGCGACCGGCTGGTCGTCATCACCGGTTTGTCCGGATCGGGCAAGAGCAGCCTCGCCTTCGACACGATCTACGCGGAAGGNNCAGAAGGGCGCCAGCCGGAACCCGCGATCGACGGTCGGCACGGTGACCGAGATCTACGACCACCTGCGCCTGTTGTTCGCCCGCATCGGCCATCCGCACTGCCCCACGTGCGGGCGCGAGATCGCGCGCCAGAGCGTCCAGCAGATCGTCGACCAGATCTACGCCCTGCCCGAGGGGACTCGCCTGCTCGTGCTCGGTCCCGTCATCAAGGACCGTAAGACCGAAGGAGACCGGGTCTTCGACCAGATCCGGCGCCAGGGCTACGCTCGCGTCCGGGTCGATGGCGAGCAGATGGACCTGTCGGAGACGCGGCAACTCGACAAGTACAAGCGCCACTCGATCGAGGTGATCGTCGATCGATTTGTCGTGCGCCACGCCGAAGCGGCGGCCGAAGGGGCGTCGGCGATCGAAGGGGCGGCGGCCGGCGAGGCGCCCCAACCCGACGCCGCGGCCGGTGAGCCGGTCAAGCCGCCCGATGCGACTCGCCTGGCGGATTCCGTCGAGACGGCGTTGAAGCTGGGAGAGGGCGTTGTCCTGATCGCATCGGCGCCACGGGACGGGGAGGCACCAGAGTTCGAGGAGCGCCGCTACAGCGAGCACTACAGCTGCCCGTACGACGGCACCACCGTGGACGAGCTCGAGCCGCGCAGCTTCAGCTTCAACTCGCCCCACGGCGCCTGCCCGAGCTGCACCGGCATCGGCAGCCGCCTGGAGATCGACCCGGACCGCGTCACCAACAAGAACCTGGCGTTGTCGGCCGGCGCGCTGGTGCCATGGGCTCGCCTGCCGATGGAGAACTCCTGGCACGGCAAGATCATCGAGGCGGTCTGCCGCGAGCACGGCTGGAACTACGGCACGCCGCTCAAGAATCTTCCGCCCGAGGCGCTCGAGTACCTGCTCTATGCGAGGCGCGGCGAGAAAGTCGTGATCGGATACCGCCACGAGCGGGGCCAGAACACATACGGCGCCACGTTCGAGGGCATCATCCCGAACCTGGAACGGCGCTACCGCGAGACAGAGTCGGAGTTCATCAAGTCCGAGCTGGAGCGGTACATGGTCGCGCGGCCGTGTCCCACCTGCGAAGGCAAGCGGCTCAAACCCGAGATCCTGGCCGTCACGGTCGACGGTCGAAACATCTGGCAGGTCTCCACCCTTTCGATCACGGCCGCCTGCGACTTCGTCAGCGGCCTCCCCGAGAATCTGACCGAGCGCGAGATGGCGATTGCCCGCCAGGTGCTCAAGGAGATTTCCTCGCGCCTGGGCTTCCTGCTCGACGTGGGTCTCGACTATCTGACTCTCGATCGGACGAGTCAGACGCTCTCCGGCGGCGAGGCGCAGCGGATCCGGCTGGCAACTCAGATCGGGTCGAGCCTTATGGGCGTGCTGTACATCCTGGACGAACCCTCTATCGGGCTGCATCAGCGCGACAACGCCAAGCTGATCGCCACGCTCACGCGGCTGCGCGACCTGGGGAACACCGTGCTGGTCGTCGAGCACGATGAGGAGACGATCCGGACGGCGGATTGGGTCATCGACATCGGGCCCGGGGCGGGGGAGCACGGCGGCGAGATAATCGCCAACGGGCCTCTGGAGGCGATCCTCGCCGAGCCGCGGTCCATTACCGGCGCCTATCTGCGCGGCGAGCTCCAGGTCGAGATTCCCGCGACGCGCCGCCAGGGGAGCGGCCAGTCGATCGTGATTCGGGGCGCCCGCGAGCACAACCTCAAGAACCTGGACGTGGCCTTCCCGCTCGCCCGCTTCGTGGCCGTCACCGGGGTCTCCGGCTCGGGCAAGAGCACCCTCGTCTCGGACATCCTGTACCGGGCCCTCGCTCGCGAGCTGAACGGCGCCCGCGACCGGCCCGGCGCCCACGACTCGATCGAGGGCCTCGAGGCGATCGACAAGGTCATCGACATCG
>PMBR01000072.1:13894-53290 GCA_003152995.1 Chloroflexota bacterium
TACAACCGCGAGGCGCTGGAGATCCATTACAAGGGTCGATCGATCGCGGACGTGCTCGAAATGACGATCGAAGAAGCGCTCGACTTCTTCTCGCCGGTGCCGTCGGTGCGCTCGAAGCTCAAGACCCTCAACGACGTGGGTCTGGGCTACGTCCACCTCGGCCAGCCGGCCACCACGCTCTCTGGCGGCGAGGCACAGCGCGTCAAGCTGGCCACGGAGCTGTCGAAGCGGGCCACGGGCCGGACGGTCTACGTCCTGGACGAGCCGACGACGGGACTCCACATGGCGGACGTCGAGAAGCTGCTCCAGGTGCTCCACCGACTCGTCGAGACGGGCAACACGGTCGTCGTCATCGAGCACAACCTGGACGTGGTCAAGACCGCGGACTGGATCGTGGACCTGGGCCCGGAAGGCGGCGACCGCGGCGGCTACGTCATCGCGGAGGGAACGCCGGAGGAGGTCGCTCGGGTCCCGGGTTCCGCCACCGGCGAGTACCTCGCCCGCGTTCTCCGGGGAGAGCCGCTCGTGCCGCTCTCCGCCGTGACCTTCGCCGAATCGGCTGCGCGAAAGCCACCGACGCAGGCCGGTCCGGAAGTCCGCATCGGAGCGGTGCCGCGAAAGCGCGCGGCGGCAGTTGCGCTTCAGGATGCCCGAGAAGACTGAGCCTGCTACAGTCCTCCCCGCCGACTGGGGATCGGCATATGCTGCTCAGCCATGCCGGCAGTCCCGCCGGACCGCCGAGCGACCGATACCACGGGATTGGAGAAACATGATCCCCAGGCGCAGGAGCGGAAGGCAGCTGATCGCGCTGGCCGCCATCGCGGCGCTCGTGGTGAGCGCCTGCGGTCCGGGACCCGCCAAGCCAACTCCCGGCCCCACGCTGACGCCGCTGGTCCCTGTCGGCCCGGTGACTGTGGTTCGATGGTTCGTCGGTCTCGGGCTTGGCAACGAGGCCAATCAGGTCGATGCCGAGAAGGCTTTCGTCACGTCCTACAACTCGTCGCAGAGCAAGATCTACATCAATCTCGAGATCGTGCCCACGGCGGCCGCCTACGAGACGCTCCAGTCTGAGATCGCGAACGGGGCCGCGCCCGACATCGTCGGCCCGGTCGGAATCGACGGCCTCAATGGATTCTCGGGCGACTTCCTCGATCTCTCGCGGGAGATTGCCAGCGCCAATTACGACATGACCAAGTATCCGTCGGCCCTGGTGGACTTCTACAAGGACGCCAAGTACGGCCAGATTGGGCTGCCGTACCTCGTCAACCCGGGTTTCATCTTCTACAACAAGGACATCTTCACCAAGGCGAACTTGCCGGACCTGCCCAAGAAGGTCGGCGATCGATGGAACGGCAAGGACTGGACCTGGGACGCGCTCGCGGGCGTCGCGGCTCAGCTCACTGTCGACGCGAAGGGCAAGAAGTCGACGGACACCGGCTTCGATGCCGCGACGATCGTCCAGTACGGGATGGACTTCCAGTGGGCCGACGCCCGCCGGCTGGCCTCATGTTTCGCCTCAGGTTCTCTCCTCGGCGCCGACGGAACGGCCACGATCCCGGACGGCTGGAAGACGGCCTGGACCTGGTACTACAACGCCATCTGGAAGACGCACATCGCGCCATCGGCAAAGGCCATCGTGTCGCCGCTGCTGGGCAACGGTTCGACCGTCGCCTCGGGCCACCTCGCCATGGCCGTTTCCTGGCCGTGGGCAATCAGCACCTACGGCGCGCTCGGATCGGACGGCCATACGACTGCCAAGTTCAACACCTGGGACATGGCGGTCATGCCGTCCACTGCCGGTCAAACCTCGTCCCCGTTGGACTCCAACACGTTCGTCATCACCCGGAAGACGGCGCACCCGGACCAGGCCTTCGCGGCGATGGCCGCGATCGTCGCCGACAAGCAGTTGCAGGCCGCGTACGGCGGCATGCCGGCCGTGACGGCGGATCAGCAGGCCTGGTTCGATCAGTCCGAAATCGAACTGGCAAAGGTCTTCCCGGGGAACAACACTTCATGGTCGGTGCTGCAGGACATGGAGAACTACCCGGCCAACCCGAGCCCGGAAGCCGACCTCCCGAATTTCCAGGCGGTGAACAGCCTGATGGCGGCGTTCTACACCAAGCTGCAGACCTCCGGCAAGGTAAACATGGTCACGGAGATGACGAATCTCCAGGCCGCGATCCAGAAGGCTTTCGTGCAGGCGTCTGCCAGCCCGAACCCGTAGCCCGGATCGGGAACGTCGCGCCGCCACCCGCTACGATTGACACATGCCTCAAATCGAGTACGCCTTTCTCGCCGATGCGGCCGAGGTTCAGCCCGGCCAGAAGTTCCACGTGCTGGGCGGCGGTGTCACGCGCCTGAGTGGGCCGACCATGCCGTTTCAGCACCCACATCTCGCCCTCGTGGTGGGACTCCGGTTGGCCGCCAACGAGCGCGACCGCGAGCACGAAATGGAGTTCATTCTCGCCGCTCCCGATGGAGCGAAAGTCAGCAGTTCATCGGGGCGCATCGTGGCCCACGGCCTGCAGGATTCCAGTGACGTCATCCTGACCCTGACCGTCGACATGTGGAACCTGACCCTGCCCGTACAGGGCGACTACACGGTCAGGATCATGATGGGTGGCACGGAGCGAAAGCGGCTGACGCTGACGGTGATCCTGTCCCGAGAGCCTGCACCGGAGCAACGGTATCTGGCGTGACGTTCAGGAACTACGCTGGGGACCGCGGTCCTGCTCGCCATGAGCGTCCCCTGATCGATGAGGCAGCTCTGGCCGCGGCTCGGGATGCGGATCGGCTGCTCGCGGCTGCTCGGGCGCTGGGCACCACACGCTGGGAGGAGGTCCTGGCGCCTCTTCCGGGGCTGCTCCGAGACGGCGTGATCGCGGATCTGCCGAGGATCGCCCGCCGGGCTCGAGCGGCTTATGGCCCCAAAGACTCGATCCGCGACGCGTTTTCGCCCGAGTTGACGGAGCCATTCCTGGCCGATCTTGATCGGCTGCTCAAGACCCTGGCGCGCGACGCGATGGAGCGTTGAACCGCGGGTATGCTCTAGCGGTCCGGGCTGACGCGGCGGACGCCATCGATCGGTACTCGGAGGTCTGGGCTTGAGCAGTTGGCAGGTGAGCGGGCAGGGTGGGGCCGTCATGCCGCTGCCGTTCGGACTTCGCATTGCCGGCATGGGGTCTCGGCTCGGGGCGTGGATCCTCGACCTCGCTTTGTTCGCGCTGTTGAGCCTGGTCCCGCTTGCTTTCGCCGTCGCATCGGGTGGCGTCGGCTTGAACTCCGAGGCCTTGCGACAGACCGAAGCGAATCCGTATCTGCAGCCCACCGTCCCCTGGCTCGTCGTGAACACGGTCCCGCTCATCTTCTGGGCCGCCGTTTGGGTGGTCTTCGCGATCGTCTACGCGACCGTTTGCTGGGCATTCTTCCGCGGCCTGCCCGCACAGCGGCTCCTCGCCCTTCAGGTTGCCGACGCTGCGACCGGAAAGAATCTCTCGCTGCCGCGCGCGACATGGCGTGCGGTTCTGGTCAACGGTATTCCAGCGGCCGCAGGAGCCGTGACGATCGTGGCCGTGTGCGAGATGCTGGCCACGATCATCCCGGCCGATCTCGGCTCCTCGGGCGATCCCGCTTCGCTCTACGCGGGTGCCAGTGGTTCCTGGAGCACCTTCTTCTCGTTGTTCGGCCTGGCGTCCTGGGCCTGGCCGATGGTCCTTCTGATCAGCACCGCGGCCGTCCGCGACAAGCGAGGGATGCACGACAGGCTGGCAGGTTCGGTCGTCGTGGGGCGCGCGTTGGCCCCGGTGGCGTGGAATTACCCGTATGCGCCCGCACCCGGACATGCGCCCGGACCCGGATACGCGCCCAGACCCGGCTATGCGCCCGGACCGTGGTATCCGTACGGTCCCCAGCCGGCCGTGCCCGGTCAACCGGCGGCGGAACCGGCGGCCGCACCCCAGTCCGAGGATGTGGGGTCGGGTGACGCGGCCGGGGCAATGCCTGCCGAACAATGGCGACCCCCGACGTGGCCCGGCCTGGTCGAGCCCGAGCAGATTCCTGCGCCCGGCGGCCAGCCGCGGCCGTCCGTCGACCCACAGCCGGACTCAAGGGTGACTTTGGGCGTCGGCCCGCAGGTTTTCGGCGCGAAGTTGCCCGCGGGATTGCGCGTGGCCGGAATCAATCGGCGAACGGCGGCCTACGGCCTGGACTGCGTCATCGTCCTGATGCTCTTCGGCGTCATCGAAACGCTCGTGGTCGGGCCTCAGCAGCCGAATGCCGGACTGCCGCCGGAGCGCCTGGCAATGCTGGCCGGGCTGGCATCGGGGCTCGCCCAGGCGGTCTACTTCGTCGCGACCTGGTCGATCTGGCGCGGCTCGATCGGTCAGAAGGCGCTCAGACTTCAGGTCGGTGACGAATCGACCGGACATCGACTGAGTCTGGCCGACTCGATCGTTCGGTGGGCCCTGCTGCAGGGTCCCTTTGCGCTCTTCTCGGCGGTGCCGGTGGTGCTCCAGCCTGTGGCGGGGATCGCCGCAATCGGCTGGCTGTGGCTGCTGACGTACAGCACTCGGACCGACCCCGACCGTCGGGGCTACCACGACAGATTGGCGCACAGCCTGGTCGTCGAACAGGGTTGATGGCCGTGGCTGCCTTCGTCGGCGGGCGCCACGGCCGATTGGCGCCGCGGTCGATCGGCGGCGGGCGGCACGGCCGATTGGCGCCGTGGCCGCCTTCGTCGGCGGGCGCCACGGCCGATTGGCGCCGCAGTCGATCGGCGGCCTGCGCAAGCGAGACTCGGCGCCGCTAGGGAGCGAGGCTTTCCACACCCAGCTCTCGGTCGCTGAACGCTTCCAGCAGGAACTGCGAAGGCGACGCGGGATCGTAGACGAGCGTCAGCGATCGACGGGCCCGGGTCCAGGCGACGTAGGCAAGGCGGCGCTCCTCCTCGAGGACGCGCTCCGGCTCGGTCGATTCGCGCAGCGAGCGGGCCGACGGGAACCGGCCGGCGTCCATCCCGATGACGGCGACGTGGTCGAATTCCAGGCCCTTCGTCGAGTGGGCGGTGGCCAACGTCAACTGAGCGTCGTCTCGGCGCAACTCCGCGATGCGGGCCCGGTGGCGTTCGACGGCCCCGGCCAGGTCCGAGAAGGAGTGGAATGGCGCCGCCCAGCCGACTAGGGCTGCCAGCAGATCGGCCGTCTCGACGGGGAGTGGCTCGTCGGGTTCGCGGCTGTCGGGATCCGTTGCGGCGCGCGGCGGTGGTTCGGGCAGCTCGAACCCGCCCCTGGCCAGTGCCGCCAGCGCCGGCAACAGTGGCGCCTCAGTCGACCCGGCTCCGCCTTTCAGGTCGGCCGCCCGGCTTTCGGCCGCTCGATCTTCGGCCGCCCGGAGGATCGCATCGACTCGTCGATCCTCGGTGAGCAGCCGCAATCTGGCCGCCCGAAACGGCAGCCCCATTTCGACAGCGACGGCAGCAGCCGGCAGCAGCTCGACGTTCGTCCGAGCCAGGATGGCGCGAGTCCCGCCGTCGTCCGGCCAGCTGGCGATCACATGCTGGATTCGGGCGATCTCGTCGGAAGAGTCGGGCGCCAGGATCAGCCGGCCCGACGCCGCCGGCCCCGCCCGGATCGTCTTGACGAAGCGCTCTTCGTTGCGCTGGATCAACCGCACGGCCCGCTCGACGACAACCTCCGGGCAGCGGTAGTTGACGGTCAGATCGATCCGTCTCAGGCCCGGCAGCGACTCCGCCAGGGCCAGAACACGGCGAACATCCGCGAGTCGCCAGCCGTAGATCGTCTGATCGTCGTCGCCCACCAGGAAGATCCGATTGGCCGGCGCCGCCAGCAGCAGCGCGAGTCGCAGCTGGGAGCGGTCTACGTCCTGGGTTTCGTCGACGAGGAGATCGCGGCAGCGTTCGCGCCAGCGGCGCAGCAGAGATGGGCGAGCCTCCAACAATCGAAGCGATCGGGCGACCAGGTCGTCGAAGTCGAGGCCGCCGGCATCCTCGAGCGCCTGCTCGTATGCCAGGAACGCGCGAGCGATCGGGCCCGGCTCGGCATCTGTGGCGACCTCGGCGGCGGTGACTCCGATGTCCAGCTTGAGCTTGCTGAACGCGTCGTCGAGCTGGCGCATGGCGCCGCGGGTGATGTCGGGCCAGATGTCGCGCAGCACGGCCTCGCGGGCAAGCAGCGGCTCCACGGAAGCGCCACCGTCGGCGAGGATCTCGCGGCCGAGGGCGTGGAACGTCTTGACGCGGACTGAGCCGGCGGCGAGACCGAGCGGCTCCAGCGCCGCGTCTACGCGCGTGGCCATCTCGTCCGCCGCTCGCTTGTTGAAGGTGACGGCCGTGATGCCGGCCGGATCGGCGCCGGTGGCCACGAGCCACGCGATGCGGGCGACGAGAGTGGTCGTCTTGCCGGACCCAGCCGGAGCCACGCACAAGACCGGACCCGGCGGCGCGGTTGCAGCCGCCCGCTGGTCTGGCGCGAGGCGAGCCAGCCTGTCGACAACGGAGAGGGGAAGCACCCGGCAAGGTTGCCAGACACCGCTTCGCTGCCGCTTATGTGCCTTGGGTATGCTGAGCCTGGAGATCGTCGGTCCCAGGCGTCCCCGACTTGGGAGCCGCGGTCACTACCGCGATCGTCTGGCCGCGTGCTTTGGCGCGATCCTACAGGCTGGGAGAGAGCATCATGTTCTCGTCGGGCAGCTCCCAGGCCGCAGGACAGGCCGGTCCACGGAAATGGCGCCTGCCGGCCGCACAACAAGAGCGGTGGGTGGGGAGTCATGGTCCGACTGCGACCATAGATGATTGGGGGGATAGGGTGCGAACCGGACGTCTGACCCGAATGGGCTCGATCTTCTTTCTGCTGCTGGCCGTGGTTGCCTGCTCGAACACGGCCACGCCCAGCCCGACGGTTGTCACGAGCAGCGCCGTGCCGCCGACGCCGTCAGCGATTCCGACCCCCAGTCCAACGGCCAGCCCGCTCCCGACGGCCACCCCCAGCCCGCTCCCGACGGCCACCCCCAGCCCGCGCCCGATGGCGCCGGCTACGCTGAGGCCCGGCCCGAAGATGACCACGGCACGCGAGGGCCAGACTGCGGTTCGTCTTGCCGACGGCCGCGTCTTGATCCTGGGCGGCATCGTTTCGTTCCCGGGCAAGTGCGAGATGGCGTGCATTGAGCCCGCCACGGCGAGCGTGGAGATCTACGACCCCAGGACCGGCAAGTTCAGCCATGACGGCTCGCTGGCACAGGCGCGCGTTGGTGCGAACGCAGTGCTCCTGAGCGACGCCACGGTCCTGGTAATGGGAGGCGGCTATGGGGCTCCCGTCGAAACGATGGAGATCTACGACCCCGCCATGGGTACGTCGGCCCTCGTCAAGCTGCCGGCCAACGTGGCGAGTCTGCCCGCGGAGGCTGCCACTTCGCTCCTGGCCGACGGCCGGGTGCTCATCGCCGGCGGTACGTACAACAACAGCTCCACATCGAACGCGACCCTGGTCTTCAACCCCGCCAACGGCACGTTTGACAATGGACCGCTCATGGCGAAACCGCGCCAGGAAGCCACGGCGACGCTTCTGGTAGACGGACGTGTGCTGATCGTTGGGGGCGAAGACTCCGGCTCCTGGAACGACGACGCCGAGGTGATCGATCCGTCAAGGCCGCTCGCGAAGTCCACGCTGCTTCAAACCGTCTACCCTCTGGAACCTGTGGCGCCAGAGACTCCTATCACGCTCTCCGACGGGCGTGTCCTCGTCGCGGCTTCGGGTTCCAGCGCCGTCGCGGGTTGCTCGGCCCCATCCGACTTTGAGGTCTTCGATCCCAGGACCGATGAGCTCAGCTACCCCGCTCGGATGATCACGCCACACAGTGGCGCGTCGGCCATTCGGGTAGGGGACGGCCGAGTACTCTTCTTCGGCGGCTTGGACTCCCACTGCGCTCCCGCGGTCACCGTGGAAGCGTTCGACCCCGACAGCGGTACGTTGCAGGTAGTCGCGACCGGGTTCCCAAAGATCACGGGCTTCAGTGCGACGCTCCTGGACGACGGCGAGATCCTGATCGCCGGCGGCAGCGACGCCAACGTGTATTGGAACGGACAGACCGCCAAGAGCTGGTTGCTCAAGCCCTGATGACTGTGAGCCGCGACCCCTGCGCCCGACGACGCTGGCCGCTTGGATGGGAGACGAGCGTGATCGAGGAGGAGAGGGTGCGAACCGGACGTCTGGCCCGAATGGGCTCGATATTCTTCCTGCTGCTGGCCGTGGTTGCCTGCTCGAACACGGCCACGCCCAGCCCGACGGTCGTGACGAGCAGCGCCGTGCCGCCGACGCCGTCAGCGACTCCGACCCCCAGTCCAACGGCCAGCCCGCGCCCGACGGCCACCCCCAGCCCGCGCCCGATGGCGCCGGCCACGATAGAGTCTGGCCCGGCGATGACCGTGCCTCGCTGGGGCCAGGTTGCGGTTCGTCTCAACGACGGCCGCGTCCTGATCATGGGCGGGACCGTTCCGTTCGTCGGCAAGTGCGCGATGGCATGCATTGAGCTCCCCACGGCCAGCGTGGAGGCTTACGACCCCAGGACCGGCAAGTTCAGCCCGAACGGTTCGCTGGCCGTGCCGCTTACCGATGGGGAGGCCCTGCTGCTGAACGACGGCCGCGTCCTCGTGGCGGGCGACCCCGGCGGCTACGGCGGCGCGCTCAATACGATCGAAATCTACGACTCTGCCAAGGGGAGCTCGGTCGTGGTCAAACCAACGGCCGGCATGCAAGAACTGCCAACCAATACCGCGGTTGTGCTGCTCGCCGACGGCAGGGTGCTCATCGCCGGCGGCTCGTACGACAGCGGAATCACGTCTTCGAACGTCACCCTGATCTTCGACCCGACGAGCGGCGGGTTCAGCAACGGACCGCTCATGGCCAGGCCCCGGCAGGGAGCGACGGCGACGCTGCTGGACGACGGGCGAGTGCTGATCGTAGCAGGGGACGATGGTTACAACGGCGACGCGCAAGACCTCGCCGAGTTGATCGATCCGTCGCACCCCCTCTCCCAGTCCACCTGGCCGGTGTCCCCGGGCTCGTCAACTTCTACCCTGCTCTCCGACGGACGCGTCCTCGTAGCGGGAGGGGGCACGGAAGTCTCGGAGGTCTTCGATCCCAGGACGGAGCGGTTCACCGTAGTGGGTCCGATGATCACGTCGCGTACTGGATCGGCTGCGATCAAGATCCAGGATGGTCGAGTGCTCCTCCTCGGCGGGGTGGACTCGAACCGCGCGGCCATCGGTACCGTCGAGGCGTTCGACCCGGACAGCGGAACATTCCAGGTGATCTCAACAGCGTTCCCAAAGATCACTGATTTCAGCGCGACGCTGCTGGACGACGGCGAGATCCTGATCGCCGGGGGCTGGAACGAGGACGGGAACAGGGTGACGGCTGCCAGCTGGTTGTTGAAGCCCTGATGACTGCGTGGGGAGTCATGGAGCGACTGCGACATAGATGACCGAGGAGGAGAGGGTGCGAACCGGACGTCTGGCTCGAATGGGCTCGATCTTCATTCTGCTGCTGGCCGTGGTTGCCTGCTCGAACACGGCCACGCCCAGCCCGACGGTCGTGACGAGCAGCGCCGTGCCGCCGACACCGTCAGCGATTCCGACCCCCAGTCCAACGGCCAGCCCGCTCCCGACGGCCACCCCCAGCCCGCTCCCGACGGCCACCCCCAGCCCGCGCCCGATGGCGCCGGCTACGCTGAAGCCCGGCCCGAAGATGACCACGGCTCGCTTGGACCCGGCTGCGGTTCGTCTCAAGGATGGCCGCGTCCTGATCATCGGTGGGACCATTCCGTTCGTCGGCAAGTGCCCGATGGCGTGCATGTCCCCCGTCACGGCCAGCGTAGAGGATTACGACCCCAGAACCGGCAAGTTCAGCCACAACGGTTCGTTGTCCGAGCCGCGTTCCGGTGCTGAGGCCCTGCTGCTGAACGACGGCCGAGTGCTCGTGTCGGGCGGCAACGGCCAGTACGGCCAGTCGCTCAGCACGCTCGAAATCTACGATGCCGCCAAAGGGACTGCGGTCGTGGTCAAGCCACCCGCCGACATCCAGAAACTGCCCGTCGACCCCACGGTGCTGCTGCTCGCCGACGGCAGGGTGCTTGTGGCCGGCGGCTCCTACGACGACCTCATCACGTCTTCGAACGTCACCCTGATCTTCGACCCGGCGAGCGGGGGGTTCAGCAAAGGGCCGCTCATGGCTGAAGACCGACAAGGAGCGGCGGCGACCCTGCTCGACGACGGGCGAGTGCTGATCGTGGGAGGCGACTACTACAGAGGCCTATACGGCTACCAGAACAACAACGCCGAGCTGTTCGACCCGTCGCACCCGCTATCCCAGCCCAGCCTGCCTCTGCCCATGTCCCCGGTCAGTTCTACCCTGCTTTCCGACGGGAGAGTTCTCGTCTCGGGATGGAGCTCTTACGACAACGGCTCGGGTTGCGCAATCCCGATAGCCTCAGAAGTCTTCGATCCCATGACTGGGAATTTCGCCGTGGTGGGTCCAATGAAGACGCCGCGTACTGGATCGGCCGCGATCGCGATCAAGGATGGTCGAGTGCTTGTCTTCGGCGGAGTGGACTCCAAGTGCGCTGCCACCGGGACCGTTGAGGCGTTCGACCCGGACACTGGGACGTTCCAGGTGGTCGCGTCCGGCTTCCCGAAGATCAGCGATTTCAGTGCGACGCTCCTGGACGACGGCGAGATCCTGATCGCCGGCGGTGGCAGCGGCGACTGGAACGGGATGACGGTCGCTAGTTGGTTAATCAAGCCGTGATGACCTTGAAGCATGTGATATCCATCGCCGCGGCTACGGCCCTGGGCATGACGCTGGCGGGCTGCTCCGGACAGACCGCGTCTCCCTCGCCCTCGCAGACCCCGAAGCCGACCACGACTCCGATACCCGCCCCAACGCCGTCGCCTTCCGTCAACTGCTCGGCCGTACTCGTGCTCGCGCAGGCCCGGCAACTGTTGGCCGGAACGGACTTTGAGGCCCACTACCTGACCATCGGCGACAAGTTCACGCTCTCGGTCTGGCTGGTGGACCCGGAGATCGACCCCGCGACGCCCGTGTCAGGCATGGCCGCTGCCGACCACCAGGCTCTGGAGCTCGGGCTGTCGATCTCATACCGGATCGTCGACCAGATCCCTTGCGCCCAACGGGTATTCGACCAGGTCAATCCCATGATCGTCGACGGCCGCTTCCAGCATTGGTACAGGGACTTCCTCCCCGTCAGCGCCTTCGTGGGCCTGCACGACCCCACCACGGACGACCTGATCGCCGCGATCGAGGCCACCGGGACCGCTCTCGAAGTACCCCGTGCCACAGTGCCTCAAGCAGTTCAAACCCCGGCGGCGAGTTCATGCGGTTGGCCGGAGGCGCGGGCCGCCATTCATGCCTATTTCGGCGCCGAAGACAACACGGCCGCCTACCTGATCATCGGCTCAAGACTCGTTGAGCAGGGGAACCCGACGCCCAACGCACCAGACGACGTGGGCGTGGAGGTTCAATGGCCGGTGCGCGGCACGGCGGAGGCAGCCGATGCGCTGGTCCGTGAGCGCCTGGGACACGTCGCCGAGGCCCTGGCCTGCTTGTCGCCGGCCGTCGACTCGCTGGAGGCCTTCGTCGTGGACCCGGCAGGTCGAACCATCGTCTATGCGATAGTGCCGGGGTCGATCATCCGAGCGCGGACAATTCCGTTGCCTCCGAGCGGCGTCCGCCTCTATCACATGACGCCCCCGACGCAACCGTAGGTTGGCCGGGCGACGGAGAGGGCCTGCCGGTCAGGCTAGGAGACCGGCACGTAGCCGCTCTGCTTCACGACGCGCTGGCCATCCGGAGAGAGCAGCCAGTCCCTGTACTTGAGCGCCGGGCTTCCGGCCGCCGCGTCCTTGCGCGTCACGACGTAGACCTCGGCCGCGAGCGGGTAAGCCCGCGACGAGATCGTCGCCGACGTCGGTTTGACTCCGTCGACGCCGATCATCTTGACCTGCGGGTTCGAAAACATGACCGCGGCGTAGTAGTAGACCGAGAAGCCGAGGCCGAGCTTGTCGCCGCCGGCGCCCGTCACTGGGTTGCCGCCGATTGTGTTGTACGGCCCGGCCATCGTCTGGACGACCATCTGCGGCGCGTCGACCATCGGCGTCGTGCCCATGACCATCTGCTTCATCAGCTCCTGGCTGCCTGAGTTAGGCTCGCGCTGATAGGCGTGGATCTGGGCCGCCGCATCGCCCACGTCGATGTTGGCCGCGGTCCATGTGGTGATCTTGCCGGCGTAGATATCGCGCAGCGTACCCAGCGGCATGTTCTCGGTGGGGTTCTGCGTGTTGACGAGGAAGACGAAGGCGTCCAGCGCGAAAGCGTGCGTCTCGATCGTGACGCCCTTTGTCGACGCCTCTGCCAGTTCGTCGGGCGAGGGCAAGCGTGCCTCCAGGAGCACGTCGATCTTGCCCTCGATGAGGTTCACGTAGGCGTTGTGGGTGGTGCTGAACTTGATGCCGGTGATGGTCGACGCGGTCTGCGACGGAATGGCGGCGTTCGGGTCGGGCACGTACGTACGCTCGATGTTCGCCGACGCGGGAGCCGACCAGACGCATGGAACACCCAGCAGGTCACACGCCAGCAGGCGCGCGAGGGGCCCGGTGGTGGTGGATCCGTCCACGCTCGGGTAGTGGGATACGATCGCGGATCTCATCGCCGGAATGGTCGGCGAGGTGCTCGGTGAGGCGCTCGGCGAGGCACTTGGCGCAGCGCAGCTCAAGACAACCCCGGCTACAAGCGCGGCAGTGACGACGGCTGTCACCGTTGAACGCAGGCTGTACACGATTCCCCTCCAATAATCAGGCCCGCCGCGCAATCCCTCGCCGCTGCCTGGCAGCGAGTCTAGCATCGGCCGGAGTCGCAGCGAGGTCTTCGTCCGTGCCGAGAGCGACGCCGCAGTCGGCGCCCGAGTGACGCCATGGGGCGTGTGGGGCGGCGCTTCGCACGACCGACGGTCTCGCAATCGAACGCGGGCGGACGCTGTTGGACGGCCTTCCGTACACTCCGAGCCAGAGTCGACCGACCCGAAGTAGCCCAGAATGGCTGAGGCGCCGCCGAGTCTCGCGGCGGGTTCCAGGTTCGGCTATGGAAGAGAGAGTGGGGCAGTGGCGTGACTTGCTACAACAAGCTCGTTCGCGACAGAGTGCCGGAGATCCTGCGGGCCGGCGGTCACGAGGTGGTCACCGAGACCCTCGAGGGTGACGCGCTGCTGGATGCGCTCCGCGCCAAGATCGACGAAGAGGTCGCCGAGTACGACACGGCGATCGACGACGAGCACGCTGCGACCGAACTGGCGGACCTGCTCGAGGTCGTGATGGCAATCGCGAAGCGGCGCGGATACGGAGAAGCCGCGATCCAGCAGCTGCGGGCGGACAAGGCGGCGCGACGCGGCGCCTTCGATCTCGGGTTCTTCCTGGTGGAGGCCGAATAGCGCTACTGCTCGACCTTCGGGTTCTCGTCCGCGCCGGCGCGACGGCGAAGGCCACGGCGCCCGCAGGTTTAGTTCCGGGCATAGACCGTCGCCCGAGCGCTGGACCAGATCTGGTGGTAGCCGGCTGAAGTGATCGTGGCGGGCAGTCCGGGGTCGAGGCCGGCCGCTTCGAGAACCACGTAGCCGTAGCCGGAGGCAAGCTCGGCGGAAAGACGGTCGAAGCCGAGTAGTCGGCCGCCCTCCGTGTGGATGCTCAGTTCAGGCTGGAGCGATATCGAAGTCTCCAGTGCGCCCACGAAGACCCCGATGGGCACCGTATCCCACTGCTGGAAATCGGCTGCGACGTGGAGCACTCGCGTCGATGGCCCGAGGCGGCCGGCGCTCACTTCGCCGCGAAGTTCGTCGATGACGTCCTGCTCCGCCGGATCGACGATGAAGCGTGCGTCCGGGTAGCCGGTCCAGTAGCCGAGTTGAGCCTCGCGCAGGGCCAGGCCGAGCGACTCCGAGCCGCGGTGCTCGCCGATCTGAATGTTGCTGATCAGAGGCCCCGGGTACGTGTAGATCGCGTCGACGAGGAACGCACCCAGCACAAGCACCGGCACGAGCCGGAGGCTGTGCAGCCGCAAGACCGCGGCGATGCCGCCGGCCGCGCCGAGCGCGAGCATGACCGGCAGCCAGTACTCGATCGTCTTGGGCACCTCGTAGTGGATCGCCTGCTGCGTCAATGTTTCGTAGCCGACCAGGCTCGAAGCGGCCCAGGCCCCCAGTCCGGACGCGACTCCACAACCGAGCACCGTCCAGCCCCGACCAGCGCGCTTCAGCCCGAGCACCAGGCCGATGGTCGCCACGAGCAGCAATCGCGGGAAGAAGTTGTACATCTCCGACCACGGGTCGTCGGGCGGAGTGATGTGCTGGCGCGCGATTCCGAGGCATACCACGATCGCGACCGCGACAACTGACAACTGCAAGACGCGAGGCGCCGCAAACGGGATCGCCAGGCGGCGCGCGTCGATGATCCGGGCCAGCCCAAAGGCGACCGCCGCGGCCGCGAGGATGCACCCAAAGCCCGTCCATGCCGGCGCGTCTACCCCGAGCATGGTCAACGCCTGCGGCACGGCTACGACCGCCCCCCCGGCCAGCGCCGGAATCAGCCGCGGACCCAGGCGACGGGGCTCGAGCAGCAGCATCCCGACGGCGGCCGCCGTCGTGACGATGCCGACGAGCGGATGGACGAGGATGGTGGCGCCCAGCGCGGCGGCCAGCGGAAGGTCGGGCCGCGAGTGGCTCTCCCGGCCGGGGGGCCCGGCCGCCGGCGCGGCAATCGGCGCGGCGCTGCGAAGCTCCTGGGCGATCGTCGCCAGAACATAAGCCGCGAGCGGGAAAGCCACGACCGTGCCGCGCGTATCCGCCAGCCGCATGAAGGTGAAGGTCAGCGGGAAGGTAAGGAGAACCCAGAAGCCGGCGCTTGCCCCGAACAGGCGCGACGCCAGCTGGCGCATCGAAATCGCCATGAGGATCGACAACGGAAACGCAAAGGCGGCGACGGCCAGGATTGCCTGCAGGTTCGCGATCGTGGTGAGGTCGCCGAGCAGGCCGACGTACCCGAGCATCAGGCGCGACGGGCCGTAGATCGGCGAGGGCGACGTGGTGAGCGTGGCGAAGCTGCCGAAGACGCGAGCGTGCTCGACCGGCGCCACGTGGTTCGGCAGCACGTCGATGAACGGCGCGGCCGGTGAGGCGAGCTGGATGATGAGCGGACCGGCCCAGATCGCGACGACCAGGAGCCACCACGCGGCGGGGCGGCGGGCACGCAATCGCAGCCTGGTGGCCATGAGCGGCCGCGACTCGCGGGTGATCGAATACGCAGCGACCGCGGCCAGATGGAGCGCCAGCAACTCAGGCCAACCGAACAGCCCGAAGCTGCCGAGGAGGAAGAGAGCCGCCACGTCCAGGACGACGGCCGCTGCGAAACCGGCCAGAACCAGATCCGAGAGCGACCGGAAGGCCGGCGTGCCCATGAAGCGCAGCACGATCGCGCCGGCCAGCACGTTGGCCGCGGTAGCCAGAGCCACGAGCACCGCAGGCGCGGCCGTGTACGCGAGCTGCGACAGTTCGCCATCGAGGGCACCGCCCCAGGTGAAGCCCCATTGCAGCGAGCCGCTCACCTGACCGAGGCCCATCGTCAGAACCACAGCTCCGAACAGCATGGCGATGCTGACCGACTGCACCTCGGTATTGCGACCGATGAGTCGCTCCAGGGGCTGCGTATGGTGCGCCGAATGGGTCCTGGGCGCGTTGTCGTCGACTTCGGGGAGGTCCCTCACGGCGGCATCTTCCCACAGCCGCGCCGGCGACGGCCGCTCGGGCACGAAACCGAATCGTGGCCGTCGATCCAGGGTGCGCCCCGCCGCGGGAGTATCGCTGCGAGCCCGTGTCGCCGCCCGGCGGCATGTCTCTGAGGTGTAGGCCTACAGCCCGGCGACCGCGTCCATGTCCGCGGGGCTCAGACGCCATTCGGCCGCGGCGACGTTCAGCCTGACCTGATCTGCCGAGCTGGCGCTGGCGATGACCGAGCCGACGACCGGCTGACTCAGCAGCCACCCGAACGCGAGGTCGAGCAGCCTGCGCTTCCGTTCGAGCGCGAACCGCTCGAGTCGTTCGATCCGCCCGAAGTTGGCGTCGGTCATGATCTCGACAGCCCGCGCGCTTTCGGCCAGCCGGCCCCGGCCTTCTCCGGTAGACCGGTACTTCCCTGTGAGGAAGCCGGATTCGAGCGGGAAGTAGGGGATGATTCCGAGCCCGAATGACTGGCAGGCCGGAATCACGTCCTCCTGAATACCCCTGACCAGCAGGTTGTAATGCATCTGGGCGGATATCGGCCGGGCCAGGGTGTGCGTTCGAGCGGTCCAGTCGGCGTCGACGATCTGCCAGGCGGCGAAGTTGCTATGCCCGACCCAGCGCACCTTGCCGGCCTTGACCAGGTCGTCGAGGGCGCGGAGTGTGTCCTCGATCGGCGTCTTCGGGTCGGGAGTGTGCACCTGGTAGAGATCGATGTAGTCGGTCCGGAGGCGGCGCAGACTCGCTTCGACGGCCCGGACGATCCACTCCCGCGAGGCGCCCCGCTCCTGAACGGACTCGCCCATGGCAAGCCCGAATTTGGTCGCCAGGATGACGTACTGACGCCGTTCGCCGAGCAGGCGGCCGAGCTGGCTCTCCGACGCGCCGGCGCCTTCCGTCGAGCCGCGGCCGTAGACGTCGGCAGTGTCCAGGAAGGTTACGCCCAACTCGAGCGCTTGATTCAAGACGCCGCCTGCCGCCCCGTCGCTGAGCCGCGAGGCGAAGTTGTTCGTGCCGAGCCCCACCGCCGACACCAGCAGGCCCGAATCGCCGAGTCGCCTGTATTCCACGGCGCACCTCCGTCGGGATCGATCGAGAGCGGTTCGGCTCCAGAGTCCAGCCTACTGCGAGGTCGGGCCGGATGCAGGCCCGCGAATCGACGACCGCGGTCCACGCCTCCGGGCGGCCCGCTCGGACGCGGAGTGCCCTCGGGCTCGTAGAATGTCGCCCAACGCGAACACCGGCCTCCAGGCGCGGATCGGCCGGCGAGTCGATCGAGCGAGCGACAGACAGGCGGAGGCGAGATGGCGACAACGCAGATCGGACGGGCCGGCAGCGACGAGGTATCGGGGGCGGTCCTCGGTCAGCCGTTGCTGGGACTGACTTTCGACGACGTCCTGCTCATCCCACAGTATTCCGAGATCCTGCCCGGCGACGCCAGCGTGAAGAGCCGCTTCTCGCGGCACATCTCCTTGAACACGCCGGTCGTCAGCGCGGCCATGGACACTGTCACCGAAGATCGGATGGCGATCGCCATGGCGCTCGAGGGCGGCATCGGCGTGATCCACAGGAACCAGGCGCCGGAACGCCAGGCCGAGGAGGTCTCGGCCGTTAAGGCGGCCGCGGTGCCCGCGGACGCGACGCTCGCCAACGTCGGTTCCCGCGGGCGGCTGCGCGTGGCCGCGGCCGTCGGCGTTGGCCCGGACTCCATCGCCCGGGCCGAACTGCTGGTCCGTGCCGGGGTCGACGCACTCGTGGTGGACACGGCCCACGGCCACACCCGGAACGTGATCGAGGCGCTGCGCCGCTATCGCGCCTCGTACGGAGACTCCATCGACCTCCTGGCAGGGAACGTGGCCACGGCCGAGGGGACGGCCGCGCTGATCGAGGCCGGCGCGGATGGCGTCAAGGTGGGCATTGGGCCGGGCAGCATCTGCACCACTCGGATCGTGGCCGGTGTCGGAGTGCCGCAGCTCACGGCGATCTTGATGTGCGCTGCAGTGGCCGCCGAGCACGATGTGCCGATCATCGGCGACGGCGGTATCCGCTACTCGGGCGACATCGTCAAGGCACTCGCCGCCGGAGCGGATTCGGTCATGTTGGGCCGGCTGCTGGCCGTCGCGGAGGAGAGCCCCGGCGAGGCGGAGCGCGTCGGCGGGCGCGTCGTCAAGGAATATCGCGGCATGGGTTCGCTCGGCGCGATGTCGGCGGGCAGCGACCGCTATCCGCAGGTCGACCGCCGCAAGCTCGTGCCCGAGGGCGTGGAGGCGCTAGTCTCCGTCGAGGGTCCGCTGGCCGGGATCCTCTACCAGCTCATCGGCGGCACGAAGGCGGGCATGACGTACTGCGGCGCCGAGTCAATCGCGGACCTGCGCGTCAAGGCGCGCTTCGTCCAGGTCACACATTCCGGGCAGATAGAGAGTCACCCCCACGACATCGAGCTGGCCCGCTCCGCGCCCAACTACCCGTAGATCGGGGCGGCCGCAAGACACGGCCGTCCCCACCGAAACGATCGAGGTCGCCGTCTCGGCTGAGACGGCAACGCGCCGGCATGGGGCGCCTGGTGAACCTTTTCGTCTCCGCGACTCGTCTGGACAGTTGAAACCCGACCGGCCCGGTCGGACGGCGAGGTCGCATTCGTTGGAGGGGCAGCTGATCGTGACCCAGCAGGACGCGCTCGAACGCGCCTCCGCCGAGTACGTCCTCGCCGCCGAAGCCGAAGCGGACGATGCGTACCGTCTGGCCGGGTACATCCTCGGGGACGCGGCAGAGGCGCAGGACGCCGTCCAGGAGGCGTCGATCAAAGCCTGGCGGAGCTGGTCGAGCCTGCGCGACCGCAATAGCTTCGGGCCCTGGTTCCAGCGGATCGTCGTCAACGTGTGTCGCGATCGGATGCGCCGCCACAGCACTCTGCGGATGGTCGAACTCGATGCCGCAGGCGAGGTCGAAACGGATGACATCTTTCGCCGGATGGTGGCCGACGACGAGGTTGCGGGCGCCGTGGCGCGGCTCGACCGCGAGCATCGGATCGTGATCGTCCTGCGTTTCTGGCAGGACCTGGCCCTCGAACAGGTCGCGGATCGGCTGGACCTGCCTGTGGGGACGGTCAAGTCACGGCTCCACTACGCCCTCAAAGCGCTCCGAACGGAACTGAGGCGGTCGAACGATGAGGCCTGACGTGCCCGACGATCTCGAACTCGAACAGCGTTGTCGCGACTCTGTCGCAGGCCGGCGTCCGAATGCCCCCGCCAGTCTTCGCGAGTTCATCCGGCAAGTACCCACAGCGGACGCGCTCTCGGCTACGCCCGGGCCTCTCCGGCTCGCGCGCGCGGGCGAGCGGCCCAGGACGCGACGCGGGGTTACTGGGATCGCAGCCGCGGCGGCTATCGTCCTTGCCATCGCCGGCGGGGCGGCCCTCTTCGCGGTCCTCGACCGCCGGGCGGAGTCTTCGCCTTCAGCTGCGGCGTCGGCGTCTTACGACTTCGAAACGGGCGGCTGGGGCTGGCGACGAGTGGGCGAGCCCGCTCCCGGCGCCGTTGCCGGCATCGCGAATGGATACCTCGGCGAGTGCATCTCGAATGGGCTCCCCGCGGCGTGCACGTCGAAGGACGGGGTCAGCTGGGCGCTTCCGGCCGATCCTGCCGTACTGGCAGTCGATGGAGCCGCCCCGTTTGCAGGCTGGTCCGTGGCGCACGGCGCCGCCGGCTGGGTGGCCACGGGAACGATCGACCCGGGTACGTGGCACTCGGGCGACGGCGTCCACTGGTCGGCTGTGGCGGTCGATCTGCCGGGCCTGCAGAGGGCTCAAGTTCAGGCGTTGACCGACGGGTTCGCCATGGTGGCCCAGGTCTACGACGGCCAGCAGACGGCCTACCCCGGTCAGCAGACGGCCTACCCCGGTCAGCAGACGACCACGAAGGTATTCTTCTCGACCGATGGCGCCGTCTGGAAGCCGCTAGATCTGGCGGCCGGCGTGACCCAACCGCAGCCTGGCGGGGCGATCGGTCTGGTGGCGACAAAGGGCGAGACGGTGAACGGCTCGCAGGTCAGCCGCGTCGTATCGTCGAGCGATGGCGTCAGCTGGACGGCACTCACGCTGCCGGACGGCGTGATGGGCCTTTCGTCCTCGATACACCTGGCCAGCGGCAAGTACGTCGCCGTCGGCACCAAGACGTGGACGTACGGGGCGAAGACGCTGCTTACCTCCGCCGACGGCGTGATCTGGCAGGCCGGAACCGCGCCCAGCACCTGGCTGGATTCTCTGGCCGTGGTGGGGCCGCACATCCTGGCGATTTCGGTAATCCCGAACACGGCCCTTCCGGCCCTCTGGGAATCGACCGACGGCACGACCTGGCGGCGAATCGCCCTGCTGGACGGCAACCCGCTGAGCGGGACGCAGCTGGTCGCGCTTGGGGACCGAGTTGGGCTCTTCACAGGGTCCAAGCTCACCGTGGTCGGGGCCCCGCTGCCGGCAGGTTACCCGACGAGCCCGCCGCAGCCGACCTCCAGCCCGAGCACGGCCGCCTCGCCAACGGCTTCGCCCGCCCCGGCACTCGTCGTGGGTGGCTGGCGCTGGCACGCGGTCAACCTCGTGCCCGACACCAGCACCGCCGTAGTCCGCGTTCCAAACGGCTACTTCGGGCGCTGCGGCACTTCGATGTGCACCTCGCCGAACGGTTGGTCCTGGCACATCCCAGCCGATCCCGCAATCTTTGCGACGGACGGAGCCGCGCTGTTCTCGCCGTTGTCGGTGGCCCACCGGCCCGATGGCGGCTACGTGGTGAATGCCGGCGAGGGGGTCTGGTATTCGCTCGACGGCGTGCTCTGGAAGCCGGCGACGGTGCCCGCCGACCCCGCCGGCTACCGCGCCGTCATGTACGGCGCGAGCGGTTTCACGCTGATCGGCTCGCCCGACGATGCGATCGGTGGCAAGAGCCGGCTGTACACGTCGCCCGATGGAGTCGCCTGGACGGCCCTGGGGATCGGGCCGATGGTCGGTCTCCTGGCTCAGGGCGACACCTCTGGCGGCATCCTCGACCTGACCGGGAAGAACTCGGCAGGCGGCGCGTTCGGCTACTCGGCGGACGGTCGCACCTGGGTGACGGCCACGTTCCCAAAGAACGAATACGCGTCGACCCTCCCGTACCGGCTGGCGGACGGAAGCCTCGTCGCCCAGGGCGGCGGCGGCATCCTGCGCTCCACGGACGGCCGATCGTGGGTTCTCCTGAAGACCGGCTGGGTGGCCACTTCCATTGCCGTTGCCGGTGACCGAATCGTCGCCATCGCCAACGGCTCGGGCAATGTCGGAACGGCCTGGGAGTCGTCCGACCACGGCGCGACATTCCACCAGCTGATGGCCGGCGCGAACCAGGTCTCCCAGTTCGGCGACCTCGTCCTGCTGCGTGCCGGCGGGGCGGCCTACGTCGGCGCGCCGCTCTCGGCTTCAGAAGGGCCCGGTACCACGCCGACCGCGACCGGGCTGCCGGGTGCGACCCCAGCTCCCACCCCCACGACGGTGCCCATGCCGGCCGGCGGGATTTCGAAGGACGAGGCTATCCGGATCGCGACGGCTACCATCCACCCCACGCCGGACGAACTGGCCAAGGTCTCTGCCTCGGCCTATTTGGACAGCCAGTACGGGCGCTGGATCTGGGGCGTGTCGTTTCTCGACTACTACGGCGGGCCGCTGAACGCGCAGGGCAAGTTCGTCGACATCGACTTCTTCACCGGCGAAGTCCTGGCCTCGGGCAACTGGATCTCGTAGGCCCAGGCGCGCGACCTGAACCTTCTGGACATCAAACCCTCGGGTCGGGCGGCACGGTCGTCGACGACCTCACGGGAGGGGCCCTCGACATAACGCGCTGGACGCCGAGTGGTCTCGGGCGGCGCCGGTTCCGGACGTCACGTTGAACCCGGCGGCGCCGGCGCCGCTCGCTCCGCATAGAATCGCGTCGTGACTCCTGATCTGGAAGCGACCCTCAAGCGATTGCCCGACAGGCCGGGCGTGTACCTGATGAAGGATGCGCGCGGGACGGTGATCTACGTCGGCAAGGCCCAGAGTCTGCGAAGCCGCGTCCGGAGCTACTGGCAGAAGCAGACGGGCGGCGGCGAGAGCCAGCTGATCCGCAGCGTCATCGACAAGATCGCCGACCTTGAATACACGATGACCGACTCGGTCAGCGAGGCGCTGCTGCTCGAGATCAACCTAGTCAAGCGGTACCGGCCGCGGTACAACGTCCGGCTCAAGGACGACAAGAGCTACCCGTTCATCAAGATCACCCTGGCCGACGACTTTCCGCGGGTAGAGCGGACGCGCAAGCTCCCGGCCGACGGCAGCCGCTACTTCGGGCCGTACGCGTCGGCGAGCAGCGTCGACGAGGCGATGAATCTGATCCGGCGGCTCTTCCCGTTCCGCACGTGCACTCTGGACATCCACGAAGGCCGAAAGGCGATCGAGCGGCCCTGCTTGCTGTATCACATCAAGCGCTGCCAGGCGCCATGCGTCGGGTACATCAGTAAAGCCGACTACCGCGCCCAGATCGAGCAGATCGAGCAGTTCCTCGAAGGCCGCCAGGAGGTCGTCGCCCGCGAGCTGACGCGCCAGATGCAGGCGGCTTCGGAGGCGACCGAATACGAGCGGGCGGGAGCGCTTCGCGACAAGGTGCGAGCCATCGAACGGACGATGGAGTCCCAGAAGATGGCGGCCCACTCCACGACCGAAGAAGACGTGCTGGGGCTGGCCCGCCAGGATGCGCAGGCGGCCGTGCAGCTCTTCGCCGTCCGTGGCGGGAAGATGGTCGGGCGCGACGTGTTCCTGCTCGACGCCCCGCGCGAGTCGGACGACGTCACGGTGCTGGCCGGGTTCGTCCAGCAGTACTACAGCCGCGCCACCAGCATCCCGCCGGTCGTGCTCGTGCCCGCTCTCCCGGACGACGTGGCGGATCTGGAGGCGATGCTCACCGGACGTCGGGGAGCGACCGTCCACGTCCACGTCCCGCGGCGCGGCAACAAGCGCGAGCTCCTGGAGTTGGCAGCCCGCAACGCCACCGAAACGCTGGCCCGAGAGCATGCCCGCTGGCTGGCGGACCACGGCAAGACGCTGGCCGCGCTCGAGGAACTTGCCGATGCCCTGGACTTGCAGGCCGCGCCGCTGCGGATCGAGTGCTACGACATCAGCAACTTCCAGGGGGCGCAGTCGGTCGGGAGCATGGTCGTCTTCGAGGACGGCCGGCCGCGGACGGGCGAGTATCGGCGCTTCCGCATCAAGACGGTCACGGGCGCCAACGACTACGCCAGCCATCAGGAGGTCCTGCGGCGCCGCTTCGTCCGGGCGAAATCGGGCGACGAGGGCAGCGAGGAGGAACTGCGCTGGCGGCTGCCGGACCTCGTCGTCATCGACGGCGGCAAGGGGCAGCTATCCGCGGCAAAGGAAACGCTCGACGACCTGGGCTTCCACGATCTGGCGGTGGTCGGGCTTGCGAAGGAGCGCGAGGAGATCTTCCTGCCCGGTCGCGACGACCCGGTGCTCCTCCCGACGACTTCGCCGGCGCTATACCTGATGCAGCGGCTGCGCGACGAGGCCCATCGCTTCGCCATCACGTATCACCGTGCTCTGCGGGCAAAGGCCGCCACCCACTCAGCCTTCGACGATCTGCCGGGCGTCGGTCCAAAGAGGCGGGCGGCGCTGCTGCGCGTTTTCGGCTCGGCGAAACGCGTGCGTGAGGCGCCGGTGGAGCAGGTCGCCGCCGTTCCGGGGATCGGACCGGCCCTCGCTGCTCGAATCAAGGCCGGTCTGGAGGGTTAGCGCAAGGCGGCGACGGCGGGCGCCGCGCCGCTGGGGCGAACCCTGGTATCATCCCGCCTCGTGCGAAGATTTGTCCCGATCATCATCCTGGTCATCGGCGCGCTGGCGCTCTATGTCGACGCCTTCCCAGGCGCCAAGTTCGTCGTCCTGAGCAATATCGACGCCGGCTTCACCCAGTCGCTTGACACCAAGCTGGGCCTGGACCTGAGGGGCGGGTACTCCGTCACCTACCAGGCGGAGCCGATCACCGACCCCAAGACCGGGGTCGTCACCAGACCGGACAGTAGCTCGATGGAGACGATCCGGGGGATCGTCGAGAACCGTGTGAACCCCTCCGGCACCCTCGAGGTCGTTGTCGAGACCCAGGGCACCGACGAGGTCATCGTCCAGGTGCCAGGCGCCACGGACCCCCAGAAGATCCAGGACCTGGTCGGCAAAGCCGGCAATCTGACTTTCGTGCCGCTGGATCGCACCACGTACGGCTACTTCGACACGACGGCGAAGAACGGTGTCGCCGGCACGAAGACGCTTCCCGCCGAAGGAGCCGACGTTCCAGCTGACGCAGGTCCGGCACTGTTCGGCGGCAACCAGGTGGACGGCGGCCAGGTCAGGGCCTTCTACGACACCAGCGCTATTCCCGCCAAATGGGCCGTCAACCTCGTGCTCAAGAGTGACGCGTCCGCGTCCTTCTCGACCTGGAGCACCGCCAACGTGGGCAGCTACTTCATGATCGTGCTGGACGGCAAGATCGTGTCGCATCCGTACATTGCGGAACCGATCACCAACGGCACCGCAACGATCAGCGGGAGCTTCACTGTCGATTCGGCAAAGTCGCTGGCTACCCTCCTGCAGTACGGCGCCCTTCCGTTCCCCATGTACAAGCTGACCGACTCGAACATCCCGGCCACTCTCGGGAAGACCTTCCTGAACCAGACCCTGCTCGCAGGCGCAATCGGGATCGGTCTCGTTCTGCTCTTCATGTTGGTCTACTACCGCCTGCCAGGCCTGATCGCTTGTATGGCCCTGGCCTATTACGCCGTGGCCGTGCTCGCCATTTTCCGGATAGTGCCCGTCACCCTCACCCTTGCCGGAATTGCAGCTTTCGTGCTCTCGGTGGGCATGGCGGTTGACGCCAACATCCTGATTTTCGAGAGAACCAAGGAAGAGCTCAGGACCGGAAAGAGTCTGGTTTCGGGCATCGAGGCCGGGTTCAACCGGGCCTGGAACTCGATCTTCGACTCCAACATGTCGAGCCTCATCACGGCCTCGATCCTGTACTTCGGCGGATCATCCACGATCAAAGGCTTTGCCCTGGTTCTGATCATCGGTGTCGCCACGTCGATGTTCACCGCCTTCACGGTCTCGCGCACGCTGCTGCGCGTGGTCGTCAGGCAGAGCTTCGCTCAGAAGGCCTGGCTGTACGGCGTGACGGATGAGGAATTCCAGGCACGGGCCCTGTCCGGCCGGTCGCGCAGGGAGGCCCGCGTTCGTGTTTGACGTCATCGGCAAGAGGAACTGGTTCTTCCTCTTCTCTGGCCTCGTCGTCGTCCCAGGGCTGATCTTCATCTTGCTGACGCCTCTCACCAACGGCAAGGTCGGCCTTCAGTTCTCGGTCGACTACACGGGCGGGACCAAATGGGAGGTCCAGTTCAAGAACACGAACGTAACCGCCGACCAGGTCAGGGCCGTATTCGTCGCGCACGGCGTCGGTGACGCCGAGGTGTCGGAGGACACGGCCAACTACTTCACCGTCCTGACGAAGCAGTTCGACCTGTTCCCGAACCCGACGCCGGTTCCGATCACGCCTGCACCGTCGGTCACTCCGACCCCGACTCCGACCCCGACGCCGACCCCGACGCCGACCCCGACGCCGACGCCGACCCCCTCGGCAACGGCCGGTCCATCGGCCAGCGCGGGCGCTACAGCCAGCCCCACGCCCTCGGCATCGCCCACCGCCAGCCCTTCGGCGTCCGTGACTCCGAGTCCGTCTCCCGCGCCGGCGCTTCTCGGCAAGGACCAGACGGGTGCTGCGTGCCCCTTGCAGATCCCACCCACGGGCAAGCTCGCCGACATTGCCGCCGCCTTCAACGCCGATACGGCCACCTTCGGCGGGATTGCCTGCACCCGCCAGGAGACGACGGTCGGTCCGGTCGTCAGCGCCCAGCTGATCCAGCAGGCCGTGCTGCTGATCCTGCTCGGCTCGCTCGGCATCCTGATCTGGATCGGCGTGCGGTTCCAGAGCATCAAGTTCGGCGCCACGGCTCTGGCAGCCCTACTCCATGACGTGATCGTCGTGGTCGGCACCTTCGCCATCCTGGGCACGATCTTCGGGGTCCAGATAGACGCGCTCTTCGTGACGGCGATGCTGACGGTCATCGGATTCAGCGTTCACGACACCATCGTCGTGTACGACCGGATTCGCGAGAACCGGGCCCGTCATGCCGGCGAGCCGTTCGACCAGATCGTCAACCACTCGATCCTGCAGACCTTCGGTCGGTCGATCAACACCAGCTTCACGGTGGTTCTGACGCTGGCCGCGCTGCTCTTCTTCGCCGGCTCTTCGGTCCACTATTTCGTGCTGGCGCTGCTGATCGGCATCATCTCGGGCACGTATTCGTCGATCTTCAATGCGAGTCCGCTCCTCGTGGTCTGGCAGCTGTGGGACGACCGCCGCCGGGCCGAGCGCATGGCCCTGGCGCGCGGCAGTCGAAGATCCAACGGCTGATCTGGCGCGACGTTCTCCTGGCGGCCCGTGTTTGGGCCCGATAAGCCCTAGATACGCGGGCGTTGAGTCCGTCGTGGCATCCTGACGCCATGGTTCAATCGCTCTTCGAGTGGCTCCCGCCGCGCGACGTTGCCCTGGATCCAGACTGCCTGGCGATCGGCTCACAGCGCGGCATCTCAGAGCGGCTGCTCCGTGTCCTGGCGGCGCGCGGCGTCTCGAGCCCGGAGGAGTTACGGCAGTTCCTCGCCGATCCTGAAGAGGGGCTGCACGATCCACGGCTGCTGCCCGATGCCGGGGCCGCTCTCCTGCGGGTGGCGGAGGCCCGGGCCCGGGGGGAGCGCGTGCTGGTATACGGCGACTTCGATGCCGACGGACTGACCGGCCTGACGATTCTGGTTCTGGCGCTGCGCCGACTGGGCCTGGACGCGTCGGCATACGCGCCAGAGCGAGTCGCCGACGGCCACGGCCTGTCGCTGCGGGCCATCGAGGCGGCAGAGGCCGAGGGGCGGACACTGATCGTGACCGCGGACTGCGGCACGAGCAGCGAACCTGAGATCGCGGATGCGGCGCGGCGCGGCATCGACGTTGTAGTCACGGACCATCACCACGCTGCCGTGTGGCCGTCCTCTGCCGTGGCGGTTGTCAACCCGCAGCGCAGCGACAGCACATATCCCGACCGGCGGCTGACCGGCGCGGGAGTCGCCTGGAAGTTCGCCCATCTCCTGTTGAGCCTGCCCGGTGAAGCCGGGCTGCCGGAGGCCGCGCGGGAGCTTGCGGATCTGGCCATCATCGGCACGGTCGCGGACGTCGCCCCGATCCAGGGCGAAAACCGCGCAATCGCTCGGATCGGGCTGGAGCAGCTCCGCCACAATGCCCGGGCCGGTTTGAAGGCGATGCTGGCTCGAGCCGGGATCGCCCCCGATAGGGTCTCGCTCGACGACATCGGGTTTGCCATCGCTCCACGTCTGAACGCCGCCGGCAGGGTCGGCGAAGCGGCACGAGCGGCGCGGCTGCTGCTCGCCGACGACGCTGCAGAGGCGGACGCCCTGGCGGACGAGATCGAGGCGGCCAACACCGAGCGGCGGGGTCTGACGAAGAGCTGCCTGGCAGAGGCTCGGCTGGCACTCGGGCTGGATTCTGTCCCCGGCGAAGCCTCCGGGCCCGGCCAGGCCGCAGACGCCGGAACGGCGTCCGTGCCGGCCGATTCGGACCGTCAGCTGCCCGCCGCGTTGCTCGTTCGGGGCGATTGGCCCCTCGGCATCATCGGCCTGATCGCCGGTCGTTTGGCCGACGAGACGGGTCGCCCCGCGGTCGTGGCCTCGCCGATCGATCCGGAAGCGGGCCTCCTGCGGGCCTCCTGCCGCGGGCCACAGGGCTGGAACCTGGCCGAGGCGCTTGTTGCCTGCGAGGATCTTCTGGTGCGCCACGGCGGCCACGCCGGCGCCGCGGGCTTCGACATCAGGGTCGATCGCTGGCTGGAGTTCGAGCGCCGTTTCCTCGGCCTGGCTGCCGGAGCCCCGGGTCGGGCCGGCCGCGCAGAGCTGGTGCTGGACATCGTCATGCCGGCAACGGAGGTTGACTACCGTCTGGTCCACGAACTCGAGTTGCTCGAGCCGACAGGTCCCGGCAATCCCACGCCGACGCTGGCCCTTACCGGCTTGCGCGTTGTCAGAGCGCGTTCGGCGAGCGGAGGGCATACTCAGCTAGTATTGGGACGCGGGCGAGACGTGCTCGACGCCGTCGCATTCCGAAGGCCGGATCTGGCCACGTCGCTCCGGGAGGGTGACCGAATAGACGTCGTCGCACGAGCGGCAAGCCGTCGCTTCGGGGGTTTCGAGTCGATCCAATTGGAAGTGCTCGACGTCGCATCCGAGGGTATGGACCCGGCGGTTGCCCTGTCCGGCGCCGGCGCGGGCGTGCCCGCGATATCGAGAGGGCCTTTGCCGGCATGACCGACCAGATCGCCCCCAGTGACAAGCCGTCCCTGCGCAGGCGCCTTTCGGGCGGCCGGACGAGCGTCGTTCCGGTTCTGTCACTCCTCGGGCTGTTGATCGCCGGCCTGCTCACCGCTCAGGTCTACCAAAACTGGACGCCGACGCTATCCAGCGCCGCAACTCCTTCGATCACGCCGGCTCCAGTGGAGAGCGGGCAGACCCCGACGCCCGCACCCTTGCCCACCGAGGTGATCACGGCCAACCCCGATATCTCCGTGCCCGGCACGCTCGTCTATGCGAAATCGGGCAGCCTGTGGGTTCAGACCGGGACGACAGCTCGCCAGATCACCGAATCGATCAACGGTTCGGTGGCGTCGCAGCCGGCCTTTTCTCCAGATGGGCAGTGGATCTACTACATCGACACTCGCGTCACGACGGGCAACTGGTACAACCCGGACAACGGCGATGTGATCAGCGACTACACGCTGTACTACCCGACTCTGTCCCGCATTCACCCCGACGGAACCGGCCGGGCCGACGTCCTGTCGGGCCTGATCAAGCGGGGCTCGCTCAAGACCTTCTTCTGGATCAGGCAGCCGGCGATCGCAACCAGTGGGACCCTGGCGGCGATCGTCTCCGACGGTCCGACAGCCCCCGATGTCCAGGACGTGATGATCCACTACGTGACCCTGAACAACGGCAAGATCGGGGCCGCCCTGCCGCTTCGCGAGACGACGCCGCTGGGCCTTTCGGATCCGGACTTCTCTCCCGACGGCAAGAATCTGACCTACACGATGGAGGGCCGCTCCGGCAGGTTCGGTGCCCCGAGCATCTGGATCTACACCATCCGGACGGGAGCGGCACGAATGCTGGCCTCCGGCTACCGTGCGGCCGCCTGGTCTCCCGACGGCAAGTACGTGGCCGCCACGAAGGTCAGCGCCGACACGCAGAACGTCGTCGTCCTTGACGCGAGCTCCGGCAAGCAGGTTGCCCAGGTGACCTCGGACGGTGCGTCGTGGTCTCCCGTCTGGTCGCCGGACGGCGACAAGCTCGTCTACATGCACCTCACAGGCCCGTCCGTGAATCTGAACATGGTGTACATCTCAGGCTCCGGGGCGAATCTGACGTACAAGATCGAGCCAAATCTGACCGACTACAACGGCCTGGACGGACAGTCGACTCCGACGTGGTTCATCCGGGGTTATGGGCCGGCGCCGGCGCCGACGCCCACGGCGGCTTCGGATTGCTCGACTGGGAGCCCCGCGCCGTCGGCATGCGGCTCGGGCTCCGCCCCGGCCTTGCCGACTCCTTCGTGATCGGCTGATTGCGGTCCGCTAACCTTCACGGCGATGAGCTCCTACCTCGAGCGCCTGGGCGCACGCACTCGATCCACCGGTTCGGTCCTGTGTTTGGGCATCGATCCGGTGCTCGAGGCGCTGCCGGCGGGCTTCAGCCGCGACCTTGCCGGGATCGAACGCTTCTGCGAGGTGCTTCTCGAGGCGGCCCTGCCCTTTGCCTCGGCGGTGAAGCCGAACATCGCCTTCTTCGAAGCGTTCGGGTCGCCTGGGATCGCGGCCCTGGAGCGGCTCAGGATCAGGATCCCGGCCGAGATCGTCTTCGTGGTCGATGCCAAGCGCGGCGACATAGGGACGACGGCCGCCCGCCAGGCGACCGCTCTCTTCGACAACCTGGGCGCCGACGCGGTCACGGTCAACCCGTATCTCGGATCGGAGGCGGTGGAGCCGCTCATCGGACGGGTCGGCAGGTTTGCCTACGTCCTGTGCCGAACGTCGAATCCCGGGGCGGGCGAGTTGCAGTCGCTCGAAGTCGCGGCCGATCCGACGATCGACGCGCCCGCCGAGCCGCTCTATGCGAGGGTCGCTCGGCGTGCGCGGCAGTGGGGTCCCGGCGGGACCGTTGGGCTTGTTGTCGGCGCCACCGCGCCGGTTGAACTCGAGAAGATCCGCGCCATCGCTCCCGAGCTGGCGCTGCTCGTGCCCGGGGTTGGAGCTCAGGGAGGCGAGGTGGAGCCGGTCCTGCGCCACGGGCCGGCTACGTCGCCGCCCGCCGGAGAGTGGCAGGGTGGGGGACTGCTCGTGAACGTGTCGCGTGGCATCTCCGCCGCGGCCTCCGGTCGCGATGGAACGGTCGACGTGGCCGTGCTCCTCGCCGCCGCGGCCGCCGATTGGGCCGCGCGTCTGAGGGTGCCCGCCTAGCTCGATCGCGAAGGGGCGCCGCCGCGCCAAAGTGTGTCCGGCCGATGCGCATCCGGCCGGCGGTCGTCCGGATCGCTATAGACTTAGCCAATGCGCAGCGAGGCGAGCCTGAGCGAGACTGCGGCCGAACCGGCGGAGGCGCCGCCTGAGGCACAGCCGCCGCGTGTCCGCGCGCCCAGACCTCGGCGGAGCCCTGGTAATTCTCCTCCTGCCGGACACGGATTAGCGGAAAGTGCCAGCCAGGCTGCCGCCGCCGCAGGTCGGGCGCTGGTCGAGGAGCAGAGTCGTCGCGCCGTCCGCACCGCCGGCCGCTCCAAAGATCGTTCCAAAGCCCTGACCGCGACCTCACAGGGCTCGTCTCCGGCCACGTCGCCGGACAAGCGATCTGGGCGCGCCAGAGAAATCGATCAACGCGTCGTGATCCTCAGCGGGCTGTCGGGCGCGGGCAAGACGGCCGCGACCAAACTCTTCGAGGATCTCGGGTACACATGCATGGACAACGTGCCCGGCGAGTTGTTGCCGGCACTGGCCGATCTCGTCTCGGAGGATCGCCAGCGTTTCGAGAAGGTCGCGATCGTTCTGGACGTCCGCGCCGGTGACGCGCCTCTGGCCCTGGCCGCAATGCGTGGCGCGCTGGAAGGTCGCGGCATCACGCCGCGGGTGATCTTCCTTGAAGCTCGCGACGAAGTGCTCATCCGGCGCTTCTCCGAGACTCGCCATCGGCACCCGCTCGCCGGCCGGCGCGGTATTGCCGGCTCGATCGCCGAAGAGAGGCGCCTCCTCGATCCAATTCGGGCCGACTCAGACGTCGTGGTCGATACCTCGGACCTTTCGCTGCGACAGCTCAAGGAGCGCATCTTCGCCCACCTCGGCGACAACACATCCGATGCCGGCATCCTCTTCCAGTTGATCAGCTTCGGCTTCAAGTACGGCGTGCCTCTGGAGGCCGACCTGGTCTTCGACGTTCGGTTCATGGAGAACCCGTACTACGTGGACGAGCTACGGCACCTGTCCGGGCTGACGCCGGCCGTGCGCGACTACGTCATGGGCCAGCCGATCGCGCAGCAGTTCTTCGACTTCCTCGCCCGTTTCCTCGATCTGACCGTCCCCGGCTTCAAGAGCGAGGGCAAGACGCGGCTGACGGTGGCCATCGGCTGTACCGGCGGCTACCATCGCTCGATCGTCATCGCCGAGCAGCTCCGGGGCTGGCTCGAGCGACGCGGCTACGGCACCGTGGCCGTGTTCCATCGGGAGCTGGAGCGCGAATGAGGTTTCCCCGTCTTCGCGTCGCCTGGGGGCTGAGGCGCTGGCTGAGGCCCGGGGTCGGGGTCAAGCGCTGGCTGTTGCTGGTCTTCGTGGGCGAGGCGGGGCTGGCCCTCGCAGGCGCTCTGTGGCTGCGCCAGGTCTACCGCGACTTCGAGGTCACCGGTCCCTTTCAGGCGGTCGTATCGACGGTCACTCTGCAGTTCCTGCCCTACTGGGCCCGGGCCGTGATCGTCGGTACTGCCGGCGTCGCCCTGTTCGCCTTCGGCGCGTGGCGAATGGTTCGTGTCCTGGTGACGCCGTTCGTCCCGGCCGAGGCCGATCAGCCCCTGGTGGATGTGATCTTCCAGAAGCGCTTCCTGGCCCGCGGCCCGAAGATCGTGGTTCTCGGCGGTGGGACCGGGCTGTCGACTCTGCTGCGCGGTCTGAAGGCATATAGCAGCAACATCACCGCCGTGGTCACCGTGGCGGACGATGGCGGTTCGTCCGGCCGGCTGCGCGAATCGCTTGGGATCCCGGCGGTCGGTGACATTCGCAACTGCATCGTCGCTCTTGCGGATGCCGAGCCGCTCATGGGCGAATTGCTCCAGTACCGCTTCCCCGGGGACGACGCCGAGGCCCTCGGCGGCCACACCATCGGCAATCTGCTGCTGGCCGCGATGTCCTCGGTCCAGGGCGGCGACTTCGAAGAGGGCGTTCGGCAGATGAACAGAGTCCTGGCCGTTCGCGGCCAGGTTGTTCCGGCAACTGCGAGCGCTGTCACCCTGCACGCCAGCCTGGTCGACGGCTCCGAAGTCGTAGGCCAGTCGACGATTGCGAAGTCGACCGGCATCGACAAGGTCTGGCTCACGCCCGAGGGAGTGGTCGCGTGCGAGGATGCGCCGAGGGCGATCGGCGAGGCCGATCTGATCGTCATCGGCCCCGGCAGCCTCTACACGAGCATCCTGCCGAGCTTGCTCGTGCCGGCGATCACCGACGCCATTCGAGCCTCGCGCGCAATTCGGGTTTTCGTGTGCAACGTTGCTACGCAGCCGGGCGAGTCGCAGGGCTACGACCTGGCCGACCACCTGTCCGCGGTCGAACGCCACACCAGCCCGGGGCTTCTCGACGTGGTCCTGGCGAACAACCAGTTCGGGGCGAAAAGACCGGGCGCGTATGCCGCGGAGCCGGTCCGGTTGCGCTGGCCTCCTGCCTCCGCGTGGCCGATGGCGAACACGCCGCGCCTCGTGCTCGACGACGTCGTGAACTGGGAGAACTCGCACCACCACGATCCCGCCCGACTGGCGGCGTCGATCATGAAGATCTACGAACGCGAGTCTTTCGGGCGCCGGCGATCGCGGCCCGTGCGGACGGCGTGACCGGACCGGCAGTCGTAGAGCATCGGGGGACCGCGGGTTGACCACCGCGGAGCGCGATCTGGCCGAAGCATTGCGGGCCGAGCTGGCGGCGATCGACCCGCCCCGGCGGTGCTGTCGTCGGTCCGAGAGCATCGGCCTGGTGGGCGCCTTCGAACCCCGGCGACGTCTCATAGCTCGGCTTCTGGTGCGCCTCCGGCGAGCCAGGGCCGAGGCCGATACTGCCGGCGGCGCCACCCACGACCCGGGCGCACCCACCGACCCGTCGTTCGACTGGGCGGGCTCGGCCGAGCATTGCCGGGCCGCCTATCTTCGCGGCCTCTTCCTGGCCCACGGATCGCTGAGCCTGGCTTCGGGGCGGACCCACCTGGAGTTCGTCGTGGACGCCGAACAGGCACCGGTTCTGGCGAGCCGCCTCGGCGAGGTCGAACTCCCTGCTTCGTGGCGGCTGCGCCGTGGTCGCGGCGTGGTCACGTGGAAGAGTGCCGAGACCGTGGGCACGTACCTGCGAATGGTGGGTGGGGGAGCGGCCCTCCTCGAGCTCGAGGCACGCCAGGTGTCGCGTTCTGTGCGCGGCGACTTGAACCGCGTCATCAACGCCGAATCGGCCAATCTGCAACGGGCAGTCGCGACGGCTGCGCGCCAGCTGGAAGCGATCGACGCGGTCGAAGCAGACGGTCGGCTGGCCCGTCAGTCGAATCTGGTTCGGCTGGTCGCCGCCACGCGGCGCGAGGTACCCGAAGCCACTTTCACCGAGCTGGCGGAGCGTCTGGACCTTCACCGATCTGCCGTACAGCGCGCTCTGGATCGCATCCAATGGCTGGCGCTCCACGCGGACGAGGGAGTGGGGAAGCGGCGCCCGGCGCGCCGGTAGGCGGAGCGGCTCAGAGGTCCAGAGGGCGCCGGGCTCTGACGTATGATCCAGATCCAGCGGGCGACCAAGCAGCTCAGGTGGCGCAGTGGGCTATCAGAGAACTACCGGGCCCGGCCGAGGCCGCCGCGTCTTGACCGCGTCGCCCTCCGCCGGCCGCCTCGCCCTGTTCTGGCTGCCTGTTCTCGTCTGGGCCGGCATCATCTTCGCTTTGTCGGCGACGCCGAACCTCCGGGTCTCCCAGGATGCAGACCTGGACTTCGTTGCGCGCAAGGCCGGCCACATCGCCGCCTTTGGCATTCTGGCCGTGTTGCTGTGGCGGGCCCTTGCCGCCTCAACCGTCAGGCGAGCAATCGTGTGGAGTTGGGTGCTGGCGGTGGCATACGCCGCTACGGACGAGTTCCATCAGGCCTTCACGGCGGGCCGACACCCGGCGGTCACAGACGTCGCGATCGACTCGCTGGGTGCGCTGATCGCGCTGCTGGTCGTGGCGTTGTGGCTGCGGAAGCGCTCGCGTGGCGATGCTATCGGGGCCGACTGACACTCCGGCGGGGCCCGACCGTCGCCGACCGAAGGGCCGACTGTCCCTCCGGCGGGCCGCTCCACTCTGTCATCATTCCGGCTATGAGACCCATAATCATTGCCGCCAACTGGAAGATGAACACCACCCCCGCGGACGCTGGAGAGCTGGCCGCGACAATCGCCGCCCGGACCGAGGAGCCGGCGGTCATCCGAGTCATCTGCCCGCCATATGTATGCCTGGCCGCCGTTAGGGACGCGCTGGCCGGCAAGGACGTCGCCGTCGGCGCCCAGAACGTGCATCACGAGCAGGGTGGCGCTTACACCGGCGAGATCTCCGCGTCGATGCTGGCCGGACTGGCCACGTGGGTCATCCTCGGCCATTCGGAGCGACGCCGCGACGAATTCGAGAGCGACGAGCTGATCGGCAAGAAGCTGGCCCGCGCCATCAGCGCCGGTCTGCGCCCCATCCTGTGCGTCGGCGAGGTCCTGGCCGAGCGCGAGGCCGGCCGGGCCGTGGAAGTCGTTGCCACGCAGCTACGTGGCGCCCTGGCGGGCAAGGACGTCGAGGCGCTTCTCGCCGCGGGTTTCGTCATCGCCTATGAGCCGGTCTGGGCGATCGGCACCGGCCGCACCGCCTCCAGCGCGGATGCCGCCGCGATGGCCGAAGCGATCCGCTCGACGCTCGCCGCCGACCTCGGTTGGGGTCACGCTGCGGAAGACGTGCCGGTCCTGTACGGCGGCAGCGTCACCAGCGCGAATATCGGCGAGTTCCTGGCCGAGCACTCGATCGACGGCGGCCTTGTCGGCGGCGCGTCGCTCAAGCCCGACGAGATGGCCGGCATGGTCGCTCGCGCCGCCGTGACCGCCAGGGCTCGCGCCGCCGCCGAAGGCAAGCCGGCATGACGGCCGCAAGCGCCGGCGCTCGGCGCCCCCGGCCAATCGTGCTGGTCGTGCTCGACGGCTTCGGCATCGGGCACCAGCCCGCCATCGACGCCATCGCCCAGGCCCACATGCCCAACTGGATCGAATTCCTGGAGCGCTGGCCGCATTGCTCCGTCGAGGCTTCGGAGGAGTTCGTCGGTCTGCCCGAGGGCCAGATGGGCAACTCTGAGGTCGGCCACCTCAACCTGGGTACCGGCCAGCCTGTCCTGCAAGACTTGCCGAGGATCGACAAGTCGATCTCCACCGGTAACTTCTTCAGCCGGCCCGTCCTGCTCGAGCTGTGCGCCAGGGCGAAGGAGGCCGACCACACACTCCACCTGATCAGCCTTGTCGGTCCCGGAGGCGTTCACGCCAACGACCGCCATCTGGTCGCCGTGGCGGAGCTGGCCGCCCGCCAGGGCGTGAAGCGCGTCCGCGTCCACGGGCTCCTGGACGGCCGCGACACGCCGCCGCGATCCGCCATCGAGTTCGTGCCGGATCTGGAGACGCGCCTCAGAGCCGTCCACCCGGACGCGAAGATCGCCACGATCGGCGGCCGCTATTACGCCATGGATCGCGACAAGCGCTGGGAGCGCACCAAGAAGGGCTACGACGCCATCGTCCACGGCGTCGCCGACTTCCACGCTCCCTCTGCCGTGGCGGCCGTGGAGGCCGGCTACGCGCGAGGCGAGAACGACGAGTTCATCATTCCCACGGTGATTGACGGCGTCGACCACGGAGCCATCGCCGACGGCGACGCCGTGCTGCACTGCAACTTCCGGGCCGATCGAGCTCGCCAACTCTCCCACGCGCTCGCGGACGCCGACTTCACAGGCTTCGACCGAAATGCGGCCGGGCCGGCGCCCAAGGGCATCCTCTACGCCACGATGACCGCCTATGAGGCCGACCTCCCGGTTCAGGTCGTTTTCGGCCCGGAGGTCGTCCCCTCGCTCGCCGAGGCTGTATCCAAAGCCGGCTGGACCCAGTTCCACGTCGCCGAGACGGAGAAGTACGCCCATGTGACCTACTTCTTCAACGGCGGCCGCGAGGAGCCGTGGCCGGGCGAGGATCGCAAGCTCGTGCCGAGCATCAAGACGGTCGCGACCTACGATCTGCAGCCGACCATGGCCGCCGAAGGCGTGTGCGACGCTCTGGTGGATGCCATCTCCGGCGGCAAGTACGACCTGATCGTGGCCAACTTCGCCAACCCGGACATGGTCGGCCACACCGGCGTCTGGGAAGCCACGATCAAGGCCTGCGAGACCGTGGACACGTGCCTGGGTCGAGTCGCCGACGCGATTCTGGCCGTCGATGCGGCGGATCCCGCCGGCCCCGGCGCAGTCGTGTTCATCACAGCGGACCACGGCAACGCCGACGAGATGAAGGACGAGGCCGGCAACCCGGTCACCAAGCACTCCCTCAACCCCGTCCCGTTCCTGGGGATCGGTCGGTACATGGAAACCAAGCGGCTCAAGGACGGGCGGCTTGCGGACGTGACGCCGACGCTCCTCGAGATCGGCGGTCTCGCCCCCTGGCCGGAGGTCACCGGCCACTCCCTCCTCGCCCCGAAGGACTGAATCGAGCTTTCTTCACGCGGCGCGGCCTTCCGGACTACTCGGCTGGAAGGCCGTCCTCGTGCTAACATGCGCCGGTCCGCTCTCGGGCGAAGTCAGATAGAGGTTGCAGCGCACAGTGAATCCACCGCTGGCCATAGGCCAAGACCTGGTAGGCATCTTCCTGATGCTCGCCATCCTGTTCCAGGCGCGCGGCTCCGGGCTGTCCGCCACCTTCGGTGGCGACTCTTCCGTGTACCGCAGCCGGCGCGGGGTCGAGCGGCGCCTGTGGCAGTTCACGATCCTGCTGGCGGTCCTGTTCTGCGTCTTCTCCGAGGCGAGCTTCGTCCTTCGCTGATCTGGCCCAGCTCGTGGGCAGGCGGAGGACGGTCCCGACCCCATGAAACGTCGCGACAGGCTTGCCGTTGTCGCCCTCGCTTTGATGCTGGCGGCCATCGGTGCGGCGATGTACGCCACCGATGCCTCGCGGTCGCCGGATCCCACACCCATCTACGTCACGCCACCCCCGGGCTTGACATATCGTGAGGGTCTGGTCGGCCATCCGAGTTCGATCAACCCTTTGACGGCGCGCACGCAACTCGACCGCGATCTGGTGGCGTTGCTCTTCCGGGGTCTCCTGCGCGCCGGTCCGAACGGGACTCTGCTGCCCGATCTGGCTCGATCCTGGGCAGTGTCGGCCGACGGCCTTACCTATACCTTCAATCTGCGCAACGACGCCCAATGGGAGGACGGCCAGCCTGTCACGGCCGCCGACGTCGTGTTCACCGTCGGCCTGGCGCAGGACCCGGACTACGACGGTCCACTCGGGGCTTCGTGGCAGGGGATCACCGCCACGGCTGTCGGCTCCAACGTGGTGCGATTCACGCTCACGACTCGTCTCGGCGGCTTCCTGCGGCAGGCGTCGCTGCCGATCCTGCCCCAACACGTGCTCACGGGCATTGCCGTCACGGATCTGGCGGACTCCGACTTCAGCGCTCAGCCGATGGGGGACGGGCCATATCGAATCGTCGAGATAGACGACACTCACGTACTGCTTGCGCGGGCATCCGCGGCGGCGCCGGTGAGCGGCACGGATGCCACGGCCGATCCCTTCGCGTCTGTGTCCGATACCGCGGCAGCCGATACCGCGGCAGCCACCGCGGCAGCCTCCACGGCGGCAGCGGCGGCAGCGGCGGCAGCCTCCACGGCGGCGGCGGCCTCCACAGCGGCAGCGGCCGAGACCGAGACGGCCACCACGGCGCCGCAGGGCAACATCGAGAGCATCGACCTGGAATTCTTCGACGAACCGGCATCGGCAATCGCGAGCTTCCGGGCCGGCCACCTGGACACGCTGGGCGGCCTCGCGCCCGACTCGATCGAGGCGGCGGCGTCCCGTGCCGGAGCCGGCGTCATGACGTACCCGCTGGCAAGCCTCTACTCGGTCGTGCTCAATCAGCGGGCCTCTCATCCGGAGTTCGCGAATCTGAACGTCAGGAAGGGGTTGCTGGCGGGAATCGATCGGGCGACGATCCTGAGGACGACGCTGCTCGGCCGTGGGACGGTCGCGGACGTGCCGCTCCCCAGCTGGTCGGCGTCATACGATCCGGCAGCGATCTCCGTCACCTCGTACAGCGTGTCCGATGCGGCAGCTGATCTCGGCGCCGCTGGCTGGGCACACGGCCAGGCCGGTTGGTCGTTGCCGAAGGCGACGACCAGCTACGCGATCAGGCTGCTCAGCCTGAACGAGGCGACGAACGCCGTGGCATACCGGATCGCCGGTCAGATTGCCGCGGATTGGCGCGCCCTAGGTCTCCAGGTCAATCTCCAGGCGTTCGGCGCGGCCGACTTCACGCAGCATCTGTCCGGCGGCGACTTCGACGCGGCCGTTGTCGACTACCAGCTCGGGCTCGACCCGGACGTCAGTCCGCTCCTCCTCTCGTCACAGGCGGCGCCGAACGGTTCGAACCTGTCGGGTGTGGCGGACTCATCTCTCGACGGGCTTCTCACGGCCGCTCGGACCACCTCCGACCCGAACGCCCGTCAGACCGCCATTTCGGCCGTGGAGAAGTATGTTTCGACCAACGTCCTGATGCTGCCGATATCCTTCGCCGACTACGAATTCGTCGTCGCAAGTCGCGTCCACGGGATCGCCACCACCGACATGGCCGATCCCTCGGATCGCTACTGGGATGTGCTAGACTGGCGCCTCGCCAGCGACGGGTAGCCCCGCTGCTGTATGCGCCGAGGTGGCGGAATGGCAGACGCGCCGGCTTCAGGAGCCGGTGCCCGCAAGGGTGTAGGGGTTCAAATCCCCTCCTCGGCACCAGGAACGTTCGGGCGGCGCGGAGTCGTCGCAGCAGTGCTCGTGCCCAGGTGGCGGAAT
>PMBR01000072.1:53338-94390 GCA_003152995.1 Chloroflexota bacterium
TCGAATCCTGCACCGCCCACCACTCCAGCCCTGCCGGGACAGGCTTCGTGGCTTCGCCGTCGATCGAACCTTTGGCCGACGCGGCGAGTCGAACGAGCGTAACAACCAGGAGGCGGCCCGTACGTCGCGCCTGCTTCGCTCGCCTGGACCCTTCAGGCTCGACTCAGGTAGCCGCCTGCTAGACTGACCCCGCACGCTCCCGTGCGGCCCACTCGATCGGAGGAGGGACACGTGGTCCCGCTAATCATCGTCGTCGTCGTACTGGTAGTCCTGGTCCTGTTCCTGGTCAGCGTCTACAACGGTCTCGTCACGAAGCGCAATCGCGTCGACGAGGCCAACTCCCAGATCCAGGTCCAGTTCCAGCGCCGTCACGACCTCATCCCGAACCTCGTGAACGCGGTCAAGGNNCAGCTCAAGCGCCGCCACGACCTGATTCCGAACCTTGTGAATGCGGTCAAGGGCTACATGGACTTCGAGAAGGGCGTCCTGACGCAGGTCACCGAGGCGCGAGCCGGAGCCATTGCCGCAGGCGCACAAGGGCCGGCCGCACAGGCAGGCGCCGAGAACGTTCTGACCGGTGCGCTCCGCTCGCTTTTCGCCGTCGTCGAGAACTATCCGCAACTCAAGGCCAACGAAAACGTTCTCGCGCTGCAGGAGCAGTTGACCACCACGGAGAACCAGATCTCGTTCGCACGCCAGCACTACAACGCCAGCGTCCTGGAGTACAACAACTCGCTGCAGGTGTTCCCGAACGTCCTCATCGCCGGGCCGTTCGGCTTCACGAAGCGCGAGTTCTTCGAGGCCGAGCCCGAGGCTGCCGAGGTCCCCGTCGTCAATCTGGGATCGTAAGTCTGGGATTGGGAGGCACGGCCGCGCGAATCTGTAGCGCGGCTTCGCCCCGGAGAGTTGTACGTCCGTGACAACCGCAACCTTTTACTCCGAAGAGTCGGCCAACCGCCGCAAGTCATTTCTGCTCGCCCTGTTCGTCGTGGCGTTTCTGGCCGTCTTTGGGTACGTCATCGGCTACGTCGTGGGCCTGGGCACCGGCAATGAGGTCGCGTATGGCATCGGCGCCCTGGCCATCGCCATCGCCTTTGGCCTCCTGAGCGTCGCGGGTTCGTACTTCGGCGGCGACAAGCTCGTCCTGGCCAGTTCGCACGCGCAGGAGATCGGGCCGCAGCAGTCACCAGCACTGTTCAACGTCGTCGCCGAGATGGCCACGGCCGCAGGCGTCCCGATGCCCAAGGTCTACATCATCGACGACCCGTCGCCCAATGCTTTTGCCACCGGCCGTGACCCGCAGCACTCGTCCGTGGCGATCACAACCGGCCTGCTCCAGAAGCTCAACCGCGAGGAGCTTCAGGGCGTGATCGGCCATGAGATGTCCCACGTGCGCAACTACGACATCCGCTTCACGCTGATCGTTGGGGTGCTCGTGGGCAGCATCGCTTTGCTCGCCCAACTATTCCTCCGCTACACGTTCTGGTTCGGCGGGGGACGTAACCGAGATAACAACAACAGTGGCGGCGGCGGCCTCGCGATCGTCATGCTGGTAGTGGGCGTGGTTCTGGCAATCCTCGCGCCGATCTTCACCGCCCTGGTGCAGATGGCGGTGAGCCGCCAGCGCGAATACCTCGCCGACGCCTCGTCCGTGGAGCTGACCCGGAATCCTCACGGGCTCGAGAGCGCGCTCGCGAAGCTGGCGGCGGACAACGAGTCGCTCCACTCCGCCAACGGCGCCACTCAACATCTCTACATCGTGAATCCACTCAAGAAGCTCGGCGGTGGATCTGCGCTTTTCTCGACGCATCCGCCGATCGTCGATCGGATCAACCGGCTGCGCCAGCTGACGGGCGATCCGCCCATGGATCCGGCGGAGGTGCGCCAGCTGACGGGGCTCGAGTAGCCCAAATTCAACGGTAGAGGCTTCGGCCGCCGGCTGAGGTTGGGCGGCCGAACGAGCCTGCGGTTGGCGAGGAGGCCGCACCCGCACGTTGCCTTGCAGCGTTTCGGCCCGGCGTGGTACCTTTCCCCGCGCCGACGGGCAGCCAGTCCGTCTGTTCGGGCCGAGATAGCTCAGTCGGTAGAGCACGCGACTGAAAATCGCGGTGTCGCCAGTTCGATCCTGGCTCTCGGCACCATAGACGGCTGGCATGGTTTTTCGAGCGGAAGTGGCTCAGTTGGTAGAGCATCACCTTGCCAAGGTGAGGGTCGCGGGTTCGAGTCCCGTCTTCCGCTCCACTCCCTTAAAGCCGAGGTTTCGGCAACAGGCCGAATACGTCGGCTCGCTGCCGACCCGAACGGCGTCCGCCGACAGATCGAGTCTCTGCCCCTTCGTCTAGTGGTAGGACAGCGGACTTTGGATCCGTTGGGCGAGGTTCGAATCCTCGAGGGGCAGCCAGTCTGATCAGCAAGTTGCCGGTTCCCCAGCCGGCCCGCGTCGAGGCGACGTACCCAAGTGGTTAAGGGGGAGGTCTGCAAAACCTCTATTCAGCGGTTCGATCCCGCTCGTCGCCTCCAACTTCCCTCCGGTCACCTGCCCAGGCACAATTGCATCCGGATACGGCCGTGCCCGTGAACCTCGGGCGGTTCGGCGGCATCAAGTGACTGAAGGCGTCGAAGGCGCCCGAAGATGCGACAGGAGGGGCAAGCCGTGACCGATGCGGGCGACCAGTCGTCGCTCGTGGTCCTTGCCCGGGCCGGCGATGTCGCCGCCTTCGAGTCGCTGGTGCGAAGTCGAATGAACGCGATCTACCGGCTCGATCTCGCGATCCTGGGCGACGACGCCGACGCGGCCGACGCGGCTCAGGAGACCTTTATCGCCGCCTGGCGCAATCTCGCGAACCTGAGGGATCCGGACCGTTTCGAAGCGTGGCTCCAGCGGGTGAGCGTCAACGCCTGCCGGATGATCCGGCGGTCTCGCGGCCGGCGGTTGGTGCGCGAGATGCCGATGGCGGAACTTGAGGCGGCCGGCTCGGGGCTTGCCGCGCCGCAGATGCCCGACCGCGACGTCCTGAGTCGGGCCCTGGTGCGGCTGTCGCACGACCATCGCGCTGTGCTAGCCCTTCACCACGCCGAGGGACGGCCCGTGAAGGAAATCGCGTCAGTGCTGGGCATTCCGGAGGGGACGGCCAAATCGCGACTCTTCAAGGCCCGCGCGGCCCTCGAGAAGGCGCTCCACGAGGAGAGAAACCGATGACCGGTTGGAGCGATGAGCGCCTGGACGCCGCCTACGGCGCGATGGCCGACAAGCCGGCCCCGAACGAGCTTGCCGCAGCGACGATCGTGGCGATCCACAGGGCTGACAAGAAACGACTGAGCCGGCGCGCCGTGCTCGCATCGTTTTTCGAGCGGCCGGCGCCGCGGCTGCTGGGGGGCGCCGTCGCAGTCGTGATCGTGTGTGTAATCGTCACCAGTCTGGCCTTCCGCCCGACAACCGGCCCGACGATTGGTCCGACCAACGGCTCGAGCAGTCAGGGCCTCCCCGCGACCGTTGATGGCCTGCCGGTGCAGACCGTGAGCCAGGCCCTTGCAGCGGAGAAGAGCGGCGCGATCGTCGGCGACTCCCTGGTGGCGGTCCAGGGCTGGTACGACCCGACGTTCGCGTTCGGATGTCCGGCCGAAACGCCGGGCCCTGCCCTCGTTGACACGTGTGCCTCTCGAAAGCTCTTCGTCTCCGAGAACAAAGAGCGGCTGGTCGCGTTCAACGGCAACGAGGTCAGCGGGCTGCAGGCGCCCAGCGGCCCATACCTCGCGGCCCTCGAACCGGACGGCTCGTACGTGGGGGCGCTCCTGCCGGTGAGCGACCAGTCGTCGCCCGGCTCATATGACCCGCTGCCCGTGGTCATCGTCGGGCACTTCCATGACGTCCGCGTGGCCGACTGCGGAGCGTCGGATAAGGCCGCCTGCGATTCCGCCTTCGTCATCGACCGGCTCGCCTGGCTGGACGGAAAGACGTTTGGCCCGAACGTCTGGATCGGCGCCGACGGCACCGGCCAGACCCTGAAGCCGCGTCTGGATACGAACGGGGTCTCGGCCGCCCTGCGGTCCGCACTCGATCCGGGCGACGTGATCGTCTCCATGGTCGCCGTGGGTCTGGTGGACCTCTACACGCTGCAGCCGGGCCGTGGAGTCTCGGGCGGTGCCGACCAAGGGCACCCGAACATCCAGTGGTATGTGCGCGTCGCGGGACCTCAGCCGCGTTGGCCGGAGATGGGCTTCCACGGCGGGTCGAGCGGATGGGTCGTCGTGGGGGATGACGTCGGGCAACTGGGTGCCGTCGGCGGGTGGGGCTTCGTCTCGGCCATGGATCCTGCCTACGTGCCTTCGGTGCGGACTCTGCCGTCGGGAGACTTCGCCCTGCCGACAATCAACCAACTCGCTGGCGGTGCTTGCGCGGGAGTCGGGGTCGAGGCTGTGCTGCGAGGGAGCAAGACGGATCCGCGAATTGCCTGGCTGGAGGACTCGACCGGCTCGACGACGACACAGCGCCGGGACGTGATCTGGCCGGCAGGGTACCGCGCCAGCTTCACCCCGACCCTAGAGATCCTCGACGAGAACGGGAATGTCGTCCTGCGCGAAGGTGACCACATAACCGGTCTTTGCAGCGGCGGAGACGTCGGACTGATGGAGCCGCCGTTCCGGTAGCCCGCGGGCGCCCGGCCCGCGCTACCCTTCGAGCGTGCGCCGGAGTGGCGGAATGGCAGACGCAGCGGACTTAAACTCCGCGGCCCGCGAGGGCGTCAGGGTTCGAGTCCCTGCTCCGGCACCAGCCACGGCGAGCCCGAGGCGGGCAGTGGCTGGCCGTGCCTCAGATCAGGGCTGGCGAGTGGGGGCGAATCTGCGAGCTGGCACGTTGTGAGCGGTCGCCGTCGCCGCGGCAACGAACTCGGGGATCAGAACCGCGATGCGGAGGGCGAGAACCTCGGGTGGCTCCGGGTCGTCCATGTCGAATGTCACGTCCGGCAGGGCGGGCTCGTGCCAGGGAATGTCAATGCCCACGACATTGCTCCACTGCCCGGCCTTCGCCCTGGCGTAGACGCCTCTCAGGTCGCGACGAGTCAGCTTCTCGAGCGAGGCTTTCAGGAAGACTTCGACATAGCCCGGCAGGTTGGCCCTATTCCACGCCAGTCGGTCGGGGTCGGAGCAGGAGTCGGCCACCACGACGACGTGCTTCTGCGTCGCGAGAAGGCGGGCGATCCGGCCGAGCCGCGCCGATTGAACGAGGCGGTCCGCGCCTGAATAGCCCAGGTCGTCGCCCACGGCCGTGCGAACGGCGTCGCCGTCGAGAATGGCGATCGGCGCGATCGGAGCGAGCGCACCCCGCAGCGCCTCCGCCAGCGTCGACTTGCCCGAACCGGAGAGTCCCAGGAGCCACACGACGCTCATCGGCTGCCTGGAGCCCGGTCCCCGCGCCGCCTCGGGCGAAATGGCAACTCAAGCGGCGGCGGTCGATGTTGTTCGTTCATGGCCAGGTTGTCACTCGCTTGCTTGAGATCTCGCGTCGAACGGGAATGCCTCCGCCGAGGGAATGAGGCGGAACGATCCGATCGGCGCCCCTGCGCATGGTCCACGGATGCAGACGGGTCGTAAAGGCGGCATCCGGGCACCCAACCCGGGGTAGGCGTAAGCCCCAGGGGTGCCGGCGGCGGAAAACGAAAGACGGGCCGCTAGCGCAGCCCGTCTCGGTCCAGCCGGTGATTGGTTCTAAATCTTCTTGCCGATCATGCTGATGGTGGAATCCAGGTTGCCACTGAAGAAGACGAGTGCGGCGACAGCCAAAATTGCGATCAAAGAGAGAATGAGTGCGTATTCCGCGAGGCCTTGACCTTCCTCGCGGGGAAGGAATAAGAGCACGAGAGGCCTCCTTTCACCAGGACTGCCTTGCGACTCAAGACCACGGCTGGTGAGGTTCGAGTCGGTCGGGCGAATTGCGCGTCGGGGCATGAATGCTCACCGGAAAGCCTACTTAGGAAGGTCGGCAGCGGATAGGGTTACCATCGTTCAGAGGGTGTGGACAAGGGGACCAGTCGCCGGTAGCCACTGTGCGGTGGCGCGACGGCGGCGCGACGGATGCCGGGCTGCTAGAATGCGACCGTCCTTTCGGCTCCGACCGGATGGCGTTGCCATGCGCGCATCGGAGCATTCCCCATGGGAAGGAGTCTTTGGCGCATGCGCCGTTACGAACTCATGCTCGTGCTGCGTCCGGATCTTGTGGATGACAAGGTCCAGGCGTCCCTCGAGCGAACCGCTCGAGCCATTGCGGCCGGCGGCGGTCAAATCGTCAAGCAGGCCCCATGGGGCCGTCGACGGCTGGCCTATCCCATCGACCACCATCGCGAGGGGTCGTACTACGTGATCCTCTTCGAGGCGCCGGCCACGGCGATCGCCGAACTGGAGCGCGGTCTCCTGATCAGCGAGGAAGTCCTGCGCCACCTCGTCACACGCGTCGAGCGCCCCGTGCGCGCGGCTCGCGGACCCGATGCCGAGGGCGACATGGACGTAGTTCTCCCGAGCGACGAAGAGGATCTCGAAGAAGAGGCCCTGATCGACGAATCGGAGAGCGAAGCGGCGCCCGCCGCCATCGACTGACGACCGCACTGCGCGGAGCTGGAGGCACGCTCGATGNNACGCCCAACGGCCAGGCGGTCACCCAGTTCACGGTAGCCGTCAACCGCAACTACAAGGACGCCAGCGGCGAGTGGAAAGAGGAGACCGAGTGGTTCCGGGTAGTTGCCTGGGGCCCGCTCGCCGAGCGGACTGCGGAGTACCTCCGCAAGGGCCGCAAGGTGTACGTCGAAGGTCGACTCCAGACCCGCAACTGGGAAGGCCAGGACGGGCAGAAGCACTACACCACCGAGTTGATCGCGAACACGGTCACGGGTCTCGATCCGCGACCGCGTGAAGAAGGGGCCTCAGAGCCCACCGGCGCACGACCTGCACGTGGCGGCGGCCCGGTCGGCCCAGGCGGCCCAGGCGGCCCGCCCGAGGATCTCGGCTCGAGCGACCTGGACGAACTGCCGTTCTGAACCCGCCGGTTCAGTGCCGGTTTCCACGAATCCAATAGCCGCGCCCGGAGGCGTGGCCCTGTTGATAAGGAACAAATCAGATGCCCGCATATACTCGAGAGAAGCCCAGGGGCAAGCGCGATGACATGTATCGCGATCGCCGCCGGCGCAAGGTGTGCTCGTTCTGCGCCGACAAGACCGTGATGATCGATTACAAGGAAGTCAACCGACTGCGGCGCTTCCTGTCGGAACGGGCAAAGATCGAGCCGCGACGCAAGACCGGGACCTGTGCCAACCACCAGCGCCAGCTGGCGGTAGCACTGAAGCGTGCCCGCATCGTGGCCCTGCTCCCGTACGCGCCCCAGCACGTCCGGCCGTAGCTCGTAAGGTCCGGCGCGCCGGCCCGACTCCGTTGCGCCGGCCCCGGCCGATCCACGGCTGTGGCTGAGCTAATCCTCCTGATCTGCGGCGGCGCGATCGCGGGTGCCTTCGGCGCGCTGCTGGGCCTTGGCGGCGGGGTGCTGATGGTCCCGCTCCTGACTCTGGGATTCGGTCTGCCCCTCAGGGAGGCGGTCGGCGCCAGTCTGGTCTGCGTCATCGTGACCAGCAGCGCGGCCGCTTCTGTCTATCTCCAACGAGACATCGCGAACCTGCGGCTCGGGATGACCCTCGAGATGTTCACCGCGATTGCGGCTTTGGCCGGCGGACTCGTGGCATTCATGCTGCCTGATCGGGTGCTGGCGCTCATGTTCGCGGCGCTGCTCCTGTACGTGGCGATCACGATGGCCCGTGCCCGGGAAGCAAGAGACTCGGGACCTGGAGACGGGCCAGACGCGGCCCAGCCGACCCTCGCCGGCGCCGACCACACCGGCGCCGACAGCGGTGTCGGCGCCGACACTACCGGCGACCGCGGCCTGGCAGCGGCTCTTTCGGGTCCGGGATATCGAGTTCGCAACCTCGGTCGTGGAGCGTTGGGCAGCCTGCTGGCTGGGCTGGTGAGCGCCCTGTTCGGGGTCGGAGGCGGCATCGTCAAGGTACCGGTGATGAATCTCGTGATGGGAGTGCCGATCCGCGTCGCCACCGCCACGAGCAACTTGATGATCGGTGTGACAGCTTCGGCGGGTGCTCTCGTCTACCTTTTCCGCGGGGGTATCGACCCATACGTCGCCGCTCCGGCGGCCGTGGGCGTGTTCGCCGGCGCGAGCCTGGCGTCGCGGCTGTCCGATCGCGTCGACCTGCGAATGCTTCGGCTGCTGTTTGTCGCTGTCATGGTCGTGACTGCGACTCAGATGGCGTTGCGAGGCGTCGGATGAAGACATCAAGCCTGGAGCGGACCGTGGGCCGTGTCCTCGGCGCCGGAGCATTGGCCAGCGTCGCGTTGCTCGCAATCGGCATCGTCGGCATGGGCGTCCTGCACGTCGCTCCCTTGGATCGGCCCTTTCCGCCATTCGATCTCGGCCGCCTTCCCGCCGATGTGGCAGCGCTGCGACCGTCTGGATTCCTGTGGTTCGGGCTCCTTGCAGTGATACTTACACCGTCAATCCGAGTCATCGCATCGCTGTTGGGCTTCGCCGTGGCCGGCGAGCGAAGGATGGTCGCTGTCGCTGTGGTAGTGCTTGCGGTCATATGCCTGAGCGCCGCGTTGGGGGCTGGAGGCTGAACTTGGACGCCCTGTTCCTGGTCGTGTCATTCGTGGTCATCCTCCTCGGCGCCGAACTCTTCACCAACGGCATCGAGTGGTTCGGCCACAAGCTCGAATTGGGCGAGGGCGCGATCGGGTCCGTCCTGGCTGCGATCGGCACGGCACTTCCCGAGACGATGGTTCCGTTCATTGCGATCGTCTTCGGGGGTGGGCTCGCGGCCAGCGAGGTCGGCATCGGTGCGATCCTGGGGGCGCCGTTCATGCTGGCCACGCTGGCCATGTTCGTGACCGGATCGGCCGTCTGGCTGATGCGACGGCGGCGGGCTTCTGGAACAACCTTGGCCGTCGATCCAGGCGTGGTCACTCACGACATGGCCTACTTCGCCCTGGCCTACGCCATCGCCATCGGCGCGGCCTTCCTGCCTGTCGAGTTCGAGTGGCCGCGCCGGCTCATCGCTCTTGTGCTCCTCGCCATCTACGGCCGCCACGTGTGGGGTCATCTGCAGGCCGAGGCGGCCGATCACGCCGGCCTGGAGCCCCTGCGTTTCCACAAGCTCGACCGCCGCGCGCCCCAGCATCCGGAACCCCCGCGGCTGCCGATCGTCTCGCTCCAGGTTATGTTCGCTCTGGCCTGCATCATCGGAGGCGCGTGGGCCTTCGTCCAGGCGATCACGGACATCGCGTCGGGGCCGGGCGTCAACGGCACGCTGCTCGCGCTGATCATCGCCCCGATCGCCACAGAACTGCCGGAGACGCTCAACAGCGTGCTGTGGGTCCGCCGCGGCAAGGACACACTCGCGCTTGGCAACATCACGGGCGCGATGGTCTTCCAGAGCGCCATCCCGACGTCCATCGGGCTGGTCTTCGCTCCGCAGATCTGGTCCGTGTCCGGCGCCGGGCTGGCTTTCGCTTCGGCCGGCATAACGTTCCTGGCGGCGGCGGTGGTGGTCGTGCCGATCCTGTTCGGCCGCAAACTCGATGGCCGCGCGCTGCTGGTCGGAGGCCTGTTCTACCTGGTCTATGTCGCGGTGGTGCTGGCAGCGCTCGCCGGCGGCGGCGCCTGAGCCCGCATATCGCGCGTTCGCAATTAGGGCAGGGGCGCATCACCGGGCTGTCCGGTCGGCCCGCTATACTTCCTGACACGCTGGATACTGCTGGCGCCAAGCACCAGGGAGCGATCGAATCATGGTCACGGAGCATGCCTCGGCTTCCGCTGCGACTGCGGCGGCCAAGCCGGACCAGAACAGCCTCACCTGCTACTTTCAGGGCGGATACGTAAGGCTGGGCGAGGCTCGCATTCCGCTCATGACCCACGCGTTCCTGTACGGCACGGCGGTCTTCGAGGGCATTCGAGCCTACTGGAACGCCGAAGAGAAGCAGCTCTACGGGCTGCGCATCAGGGACCACATCGTTCGGCTGCGAAACTCGTGCAAGATCATGCTGATGGCAGATGTTCCGTCCGTGGAAGACTTCACTGAGATCGTCAAGCAGGTTCTGCGGCGCAACGAGTTCCACGAAGACGCCTACTGCCGGCCGTCGGTCTATAAGAGCACGGAGGCGATAGGCGTCAAGCTGCACGGCCTGACCCACGACCTGTACGTTCTTGCGGTGCCGATGGGCGACTACATCGACACGGAGAAGGGGATCCCGACCGGTACGGTCTCCTGGCGGCGCGTCAGCGACACTGCCATTCCTGCGCGAAGCAAGATCACGGGCAGCTATGTGAACCCCGCGTTCTCCAAGAGCGAGGCCATGCTCAACGGCTACGACGAGGCAATCGTCCTGACTCAGGACGGCCACGTCGCCGAGGGCTCGGCCGAAAACCTGTTCATGGTTCGCGACGGCGTCCTGATCACGCCTCCGGTCAGTGACGACATCCTCGAGGGGATCACCCGCGCAGGAGTCTTCGAGATCGCAAAGCATCTGGACATCCCGATCAAGGAGCGCTCGATCGACCGGACCGAGCTCTACATCGCCGACGAGGTCTTCCTCTGCGGCACCGGCGCTCAAGTCTCGCCCGTGGCTTCGGTGGACCACCGTGCCGTGGGTGACGGGCGTGTGGGGCCGATCTCGAAGCAAATCAGCAAGACCTACTTCGACGCCGTGCGCGGCCGATCAGGCGCCTTCAGGCACTGGATCACGCCGATCTACACGAGTGACTGACATAGCCGGAAGCGATTCTTCGGCCGTCCGACCCGCCTTCTCCGGCGCGCTCGCTGGTGACCAGGCCGAGAAGACTCGCACGCGCCGCTTCAGGGTCCTGGAGATAATCCCCGGCCTCGTCACGTGGATGCTCATCCTGGGCCTCGTCCCGCTCTCCCTGCGCTATCCGCAGGTCGTGGGCTGGTTCGTCCTGTGCTTCGACTGCTACTGGCTCTATCGCGCCGCGGAACTATCGGTGAGTGTGGCCATTTCCTTCCGCCGAGTGCGGAGAGTCATGGCCATCGATTGGCGCCAGCGCGCTTTCACCCTGGTCGACCCGCAAGCTCGTTACGATGAGTTGCCCGGGCTGATCGAGACTATCGGTCGACGCGTTGGGGAGCTGCAAAGGGCAGGCGACCATCTGGCCGCGCGCGGCGGCCGCCGGGAGCAGCGGCGCCTGGCCGCGGAGCGGCGCGACCTTGCGCGGATCCTGCGGCAGGTTTCCCTGAGCGGGCCGCTCCCGGACCCGCGCCAGATCTGGCACGTGGCCCTGGTCCCGACTTACACGGAGCCGTACGAGAAGCTGTACCAGACCGTCAAGGCGCTCGTCGAGTCCGACTACCCGCGCGACTTGAAGATGGTCGCGATCATCACCCGCGAGACTGACCTTGAGGGCCGCGAAAATGTGGCCAAGCTGCGCGAGGTATTCGGATCCGAGTTCCGCCACTTCTTCCACATCCTTGATCCGCTCGAGCCGGGCGTCGTCGTCGGGAAGTCGAGCGCGATGGCGTACGGCGGTCGCTGGCTCTATCGAGAGCTGACCTCGCTCGGCTTCGACCCTAGCAAGGTAGTCGTCACCGATCTGGATTCGGACTACCGAGTCCACGCGCAGTACTTCGGCTACCTGACCTACATGTTCCTGACGGACCCGGATCGCCACCTGCGCCTCTACCAGCCGATCCCGATGTTCCACAACAACCTGTGGCATTGTCCGCTGCCCGTCCGACTGATCGCGGTAAGCACCACTCACATCCAGATGTGGCGACACCTGACTCCGGAGCGGTTGGTCAGCTTCAGTTCCTATGCCATCTCGTTGCAGACGATCCATGACGTGGACTATTGGGCGACGGACGCAATCCCCGAGGACAGCCGCTTCTACTGGAAGAGCTTCTTCCGATACGGCGGCAAGTTTCATTCGGTCCCGCTGTTCATGCCCGTGTACGGCGATGCGGTGCGGGCTCGCTCGTATCCACGCAGCCTGGTGCAGCAGTACCTGCAGATCAGACGCTGGGCCTGGGGCGTCACGGACATCCCATACTTCATCGATAACGCCCTGCACCACTCCGAGATCCCGCTCCGTCAGAAGATCACGAGACTGTTCGCCCTGTGGGCGGATCACATCAACTGGGCGGTGGCGCCGTTCGTCCTGATGTTCGGTCCCACGCTGCCTCTGCTGCTGAACGACTCGTTCCGACCGACCACCCTTGGCCAGCAGCTGCCCGTGTACGCCGCCTGGTTGCTTACCGGGGCGCTGGCTTCGCTGATTGTGCTGGTCTTCATCGAGGATCAGCTGGCCCCGCCGCGCCCGAAGGAGTGGGGGATCAAGATGAAGATCGTGTCGTGGCTGCAGTGGCTATGTCTGCCGGCGGTCGGAGTCGTCTTCACGAACCTGCCGGCGCTCGACGCACAGACGCGGCTGCTCACGGGACGCTATCTGGAGTACAAGGTCACTGAGAAATCCTGATCGCGCGGGCTTGCCGGCGCGGGGGTGGCGGGTGCTGTGGGCGTCAGGGACCAGCCAGCGGGTGGGAGGCGGGCGTACGGCGGCGGCTATGCTCGTGCGGATCGAGCCGACGTCAGCCCGGCGGCGCCGTAGGCGAGGACGAGTTCGTGCCGGTGATGATCACGAACTGCACGGCCTCGTTGGGGTCAGAAATAGTCTGAACGGCTGCGCTTGCGTCGGTCGAGGGCGGGCCCGAGAGCCCCAGTGTCTGTTCCAACTGGGCCAGCGTGGCGGGGTACTGGGTCTCGGCACCGTTGACGCAGAGGAGCTTCATCGTGCCGCCCAACTCCGGCGGTTGATCGGCGCTCGCTTGGGCGTTGAAGCCCAACGTCTGCAGGCGGGTCGCCAATGTCGTGTCCTGTCCGGAGGTTCCGGTGCCGTTCTCGACGACGATCGGGGCATCCTCGTCAATAGCCGCCTGAAGCTCGTTGGGGTTCTTGGCGCCGGGGGCGATGGCGGCCTTCACGGTCGCCCGGATAGCCGTAAAGTCGGGTGATGCGGTGAAGACGTAGTTCCTGATGTCGTTCGGCTTGATGGCCTTCGCGATCTGGACCATCGGCCCGAGCACGTCGGGACCCTCCGGAATATCGGTGTGGATAGTCCGGGATAGCGCATCAACGAGATCGCTGAGGTGGGACGAGATCTCGTTGATGTTGGCCTGCTGTTCGAGGGCGACCAGGATTTGCTGCTGGCGAGCCGATCGGTTGTAGTTGTTGAAGAGCGGACTCTCCCCTCCGCCGAGCTTGACGACCTTGCGGGAGCGCGCGTAGGACAGGGCCTGGTCGCCATTCATATGCTGGATCCCGGCCGGAACGTACAGGCGAAGGTGCATACCGTCGCTGTGATTTCCCGGGTAGCCGTCGTCCTTGAGTGGAGCCGGGACGTTGATCGTCACGCCGCCGAGCGTGTCGATGACGTTCTGGAACCCGTCGAAGCCGACCAGGACGTAGTACTGGATGGCGTTCTGGTTACCGAAAAGCGTGTACGCCATCGCCTGCTTGAGGGCGGCGACGCCGCCGCCGGGGTACTTGTACCGGTCGGCATCCTTGTACATCTCGTTGAGCTTCCAGGGGAAGTTGGTCCCCCAGAACTGCGAAAGCTGTGACCTGGGCGGCAGCGGCAAACCGACCGTATCCCGCTGGACGCTGAACATCGCGACCTGGTGGGATACCGGATCGATGCTGGCGACCATCATCGTGTCCGTAAGCCCGGCGGCGTTGTCGGCGCCTATCAGCAGGATGTTCAGGCGGTCGGTCCCGGTCCACGGCTTGATCGTCGGGGCCGGAAAGAAGGTCTGCTGAGGCGGGAAGCTGATCGGCGGTTCCGTCGGTCCCGGTTCGATCGTGGCGTCCGGGCTCGAAGTGTCGAAGACGAGGGGCGCGTGAATGTCCCTGGCGGCGTTGTAGAACTTGAGATCCCAGTAGCCGACGATGACGTGGCCGGAAACGAGCACGACCAGGATCAAGCCGAGGCCGGCGATCGACAGCGGATCTACCTGCCCGGGTCTCCGGCCGATCCGCCGCATGCCGACTCCCGATGGAGCAGATAGCTCCATGGCGAGTCGATAGGCGTCGACGGAAGCTAGAGCGCGATAGGCGAGAAACACGACATTCACGATCGCCAGCGGGCCTAGAACCGAGGTCTGGCCGACCCAGAGGCCGAAGTCCACCAGGCCGTTCGCGAGGAACAGGCCGATGGCGATGGCGATTGCGATCAGCGGCGGGACCGCCAGCACGAGGGCACGGCGGTAGGCTCCGGCATACGCCTGCCCCAACCCCGGGAAGAGGAATGAGAGGAAAGCGGCGCCGAAGGCGGATCTACGTGACGGCGTGGAGGTCGTAGTTGTCACTGGTTCGTTAGGATAGCCGCGAACGCATTGCTACGTCGCGACATCGACGCGGAGAGGTGCGGCACTGCCGCGCTCAACCGCAAGTCGACCGAGGCGAGGTCGGCGCCAGGCCAGTCCACATACCAGCACTCAGAGCACCGAGGACGATGTTTCGACCAGTCAGCTCCAAGCCCGATCTCGTGGCCCAAGAGCACGAGATCCTGAACCTGTGGCGCGATCGCCGGACCTTCGCCCGCCTGCGGGCCCAGAACGCCGGTCGCGAGCGCTGGAGCTTTCTCGACGGACCGATCACGGCGAACAACCCGATGGGCGTCCACCACGCCTGGGGACGCGCCTACAAGGACCTCTTCCAACGGTTCTGGGCGATGCAGGGGCGCGATCAGCGCTACCAGAACGGCTTCGACTGCCAGGGACTGTGGGTCGAGGTCAACGTCGAGCGCGATCTCGGGTTCACCAGCAAGCGGGACATCGAGGACTACGGCATCGCGGACTTCGTCAGCCTCTGCAAGCAGCGCGTTCTCACGTACGCGGCCCGACAGACCGAGCAGTCGATCCGGCTCGGGATGTGGATGGACTGGAACGACCCGCACGAGTTGCGCCGGCTGCGCGACCGGCTGGCGGACGATCCGGGGCAGCAGGTCACGATCAAGAGCAGCGACGGCACCGAGGTCACCGACACGGCCGAGATGCTGGTTGGGCGGCTGGGCATGCCCGAGCTCGGCGGCAGCTATTTCACGTTCTCCAATGAAAACAACTTCCTGATCTGGTCGTTCCTGGCCGAGTGCCACCGGCGTGGCTGGCTTTACAAGGGCCACGACACNNAGGACCCCGGCCTGACCGTCAAGTTCCCGCTGCTGGACCGACCCGGCGAAGCGCTCCTGGTTTGGACGACTACGCCGTGGACGCTGACCTCCAACGTTGCCGCCGCCGTCGGCGAGGAGCTGCGGTACGTCCAGGTCCGCCAGGGTGATGAGATCTACTGGCTTGCCCGCGGCACGGTGAAACACGCTCTGGAAGGGCCGTTCAAGATCCTCGGCGAGAAGCTCGGCCGCGAGCTCGAGGGCTGGAGGTATGCCGGCCCGTTCGACGATCTGGCGGCCGTCCAGGCGGCGTTCGCGCCGGCGGCCTTTGCCGGGTCGAACGGCTCGAACGAATACGAGCACCGCGTCGTGCTTTGGGACCAGGTTGGCGAAGAGGAAGGCACCGGGATCGTCCACATCGCCCCCGGCTGCGGCGCCGAGGACTTCGCCCTCGGCAAGTCCCTCGGCCTGCCGATGATCGCTCCGCTCGACGAAAACGGCGTCGTTCTTCCGGGCTTCGGGCCGTACTCGGGCCGGGACGTTCGGGACGTCACCGAGCCGATCATCGAGTCGCTGAAGCACAAGGACCGCTTCTACCGGCTCGAGACGATCNNCGCTGCGGCACGCCGCTCGTCTTCCGGCTCGTCGACGAGTGGTACATCAGCATGGGCCCGGTCTACGACGTTCCTCGCGACCAGCTCACGTCCGCTCAGGTGGACGCGAGCCTCCGCTACCAGATCATGGACGTGATCAAAGAGATCAAGTGGATCCCGGGCTTCGGCTATGAGAGGGAGCTGGACTGGCTCCTGAACATGCACGATTGGATGATCAGCAAGAAGCGCTACTGGGGGCTGGCACTGCCGATCTACGACTGCGCGTGCGGGACGATCAACGTCGTCGGCAGCCGCGAAGAGCTGGCCGAGCGCGCGGTCGAGGGCTGGGAAGAGTTCGAGGGCCATACCCCGCACCGGCCGTACGTGGATGCGGTGAAGATCCGCTGCGCCGGCTGTGGAGAGACGATCTCGCGAATCCGCGACGTCGGCAATCCCTGGCTCGATGCTGGAATCGTGCCGTTCTCAACGATTCCCCATGGTTCCGACACAGGATCGGACAACGGTTGGTTCCCGGCCGACTTCGTGACCGANNTACTCGCTGCTGGCCATGAGCACGGTTCTGCGCCGCGAGGCGCCGTTCAAGACGCTGTTTGGCTACGCCCTCGTCTTCGGCGAGGATGGCCGGCCGATGCACAAAAGCTGGGGCAACGCCATCGACTTCGACGAGGCCGCCGAACGAATGGGCGTCGACGTCATGCGGTGGATGTTCGCCAACGCCCGTCCCGAGGACAACATCAACTTCGGATGGCACGCCGCGGACGAGGCGCGCCGGCGGCTGCTCGTCCTCTGGAACGTGTACTCGTTCTTCGTTACGTATGCGAGGTTGGCTGGTTGGGAGCCGAGCGCAAAGGCGCCGGCCGTGGCGAAGCGCGGGCCGCTCGATCGATGGATCCTGTCGCGCGTGGCCGGCCTCGCCGCCGAGGTGGAAGAGGATCTGCGCGAGTACGACGCCCTCGATGCGGCGCGGGCGATCGATGGCTTCATCGAGGACCTGTCGACCTGGTATCTGCGCCGATCCCGCAAGCGATTCGCTCGCGGCGCCGAAGCCACTGATCGCGCCGCGGCCTTTGCCACCATGCACGCAACCCTGGTGGCTCTCAGCCGGATCATGGCGCCGATCCTGCCGTTCCTCGCCGACACGATCTACCAGAACCTCGTCGTCGCCGGCGGCGTGCCCGATCTCGCCGACAGCGTCCACCTGACGCCATGGCCGGCCGAGGAGTTGAAGCATCTCAACGACCGCCAGCTCCAGGCTTCCATGGCCGTGGTAATGCGAGTGGTCGACCTGGTGCGGACCTTGCGCGGGCAAGCCGGAATCAAGGTGCGTCAGCCTCTAGCCCGAATGTGGATCGCCTTGCCCGGACGCAAGATGGTGGAGCAGGAGGCGTTGCTGGCGCTGGCCTCCGACGAGGTCAACGTCAAGTCGATCGAGTTGATCGGCGACGAGTCTGAACTGGTCGATCGCCGGGTCAAGCCGCTGCTGCCAAAGATCGGCAAGAAGCTCGGATCGGCGATCCCGGCCGTGATGGCAGCCGCCCGCGAGAACCGTTTCGAGATACTGCCCGACGGATCAGTCCGGATGGGCGGCGTGACGCTCGCCTCCGACGAGGTCGAGATCCTGGCCATGCCGCGGCCGGGGACGGTCGTAGCCCATGACGAAGGTCTCGTGGTCGTCATCGATACGGAGCTCACGCCGGAGTTGCGAGCCGAGGGCGATGCCCGCGAACTCCAGCGCGCCATCCAGGATGCCCGCAAAGAGGCCGGTGTCGAACTCGACGACGAGGTTGAGGTGAGGCTGGACGCTCCCGCGGCCGCCAGGACCGCTCTCGAGCCGTATATCCGGTCGGTCGAGGCCGAGACGCGCAGCACGATCGTATTCGGCGTGGTCGTGCCGTCGGCAAATACCGTCGCCGTGGAACTTGATTCCGGTGCCGTCACGATCGGGTTGGCGGGGAGGGCCGTCGCCCCTTAGGCTTAGCGGAACATCCACGGAGGCCAAGTCACTGGACCATACCGAGTCGCAACCTGCACCAGCAGCAACCGGCCGCGCCATCGGCCAGTCGAGGGATGGTCGCCGCCGCGTGGCCTGGACGCTCTTTGCCGCCCTTGCGACGGCGATCGTCGTGAGCGACCAGCTGCTCAAGGCGTGGATCGTGGCCAACTACGGCCACAAGGGTGTCTCGCCGGTCCTGGGCGACTGGCTGCGGATCGATCTGATCCAGAACGCGGGTGGGCTATTCGGCCTGGGCCAGGGGACGGCGCCGGTTTTCGCCGTCGTGACTATCGTGGTCATGGGCTGCATCGCGTTGCTGGAATTCCGCTGGGGATGGCGGAGCTGGCTGATGACGCTGGCCCTTGGCCTCTTGCTCGGCGGGGCGATCGGCAACTTCATCGACCGCATCCGGCAGGGCTACGTGACCGACTTTGCCGACATCGGCATCGGCTCGTGGCGCTGGTATGTCTTCAACATCGCGGACATGGCTGTGACCTGTTTCTTCCTGCTGCTTATCGCGGTGTGGATATTCAGGCCGAAGTTGCTGTCTGGTGGGGGCGGCGTTGATGACACCGCCGCGGGGTCGAGCGACGCCAGCGGGCCGATAGCCGAATGAGACGGCAGACGATCGTCGTGCCCGAAACCGCCCAGGGTCGCGTCGATCGGTTTGTCGCCGATGTCTCGGGACTGTCGCGCAGCTACGTCCAGAAGCTCATCTCAGAGGGTCACGTGACGGCGGCCGGGTCCGCGATCAAGTCCAACGACTCGATCATCCCGGGCTGGATTCTGGAGCTCGAAGTGCCGGATCCCATACCCCTCGCGGTCGAGGCGGAGGAGATCCCGCTGTCCGTGGTCTACGAGGATGACGACCTCCTGATCGTCGACAAGGCCGCAGGACTGGTCGTGCATCCGGCGGTCGGGCATCAGACCGGGACACTTGTCAACGCGCTCCTGGCGCGCGACACCGAATACGGCGGCATCGCCGGGGTCCAGCGGCCGGGCATCGTTCATCGCCTCGACCGGGACACGAGCGGCCTGCTCATGGTCGCGAAGCACGACAAGTCTCAGGCCAGCCTGATGGCGCAGCTCAAGGCCCGGGGCGTCAAGAAGACCTACCTTGGGCTGGTCCTCGGGGCGGTCGCGGCTACGACGGGCCGGATCGAGGCCCCGATAGGACGAGATCCGAACCATCGAACCAGAATGGCCGTCGTTCCCGACGGACGGGAGTCCGTGACGGGCTATCGGGTACGGGAGCGTCTCGGAGCCTGGACGCTCCTGGAGCTGGATCTCGTGACCGGCAGGACGCACCAGATCCGAGTTCACCTGGCGGCGATCGGCCATCCTCTGGCGGGCGATCCGGTCTATGGCAACGGCACTTCACGGCGTGGACCGGAAGGCACGACGACGCTCTTCCTGCACAGCTGGCGGATCGAACTGCAATCGCCTACGGACGGGCACATCATTCGCGCCACTGCACCACTGCCGCCCGCCCTTGAGGATGTGCTCAACGGGCTCCGAGCGGAGGCGGGAGGTTTCATGGGCGTGGCCCCGCACCAGAAAGGGGAGCCGGCATGACCGCGAATCCTCTCGACGGTCCGTCGGTCGCCGCCCAGGCTGCGGAGCTGACCTTGTTGGTCGAGGAAGTGGATCCGCCGAACCCGATGCTCGTCATCATCTCCGGACCTTCGGGCGTGGGCAAGGACACGATCATCGAGGCTCTCGAGCAGCGCGGCCATTTGCCTGCGTATCACTACGTCGTGACGTGCACCACGCGACCGCGGCGGGCGAACGAGATCGACGGCGTCAGTTACCGGTTTCTCAGCGTTCCGGAGTTTCTGGCAATGCGCGATGCCGGTGAACTGCTGGAGGCCAACCGGGTCCACGACAACTGGTACGGCACGCCACGAGCCGGCGTTCGGGACGCTCTGGCCCGCGGCCAGCACGCAATCCTCAAGATCGACGTCCAGGGCGCCGAAGTAGTGAAGCGCAACGTGTCCGCGGCGCTCCTGATCTTCGTCCTGCCGCCGTCGATGGAAACCCTCGTGGAGCATCTCAAGGCCAGACGCACCGAGTCGGCCGAGCAGCTTGAGATACGACAGCGGAACGCGGCGCTCGAACTCGCCCGCAAGGACGACTACGACTATGTGGTGGTCAATGAAGAGAACCGCGTCGACGTGACGGCGGAGCGGATCGAGCAGATCATCACCCAGGAGGAGCGGCGTGGGCCGCGCCAGGTGACCGTCTGAGGAGACCGATGGTGGAATCGGTCTGGGGAGCGCTCGAGAGCGCCGGCGACGAAGGCGAACCCGACGGCCGGCTGCCGGACTCCGGGGTCGATGCGGGAGCGCCGAGGGCCCGGGGTGGCGTCGGCGACCCCGGCGGCATAGGCGACGCGGGCGGTATGGGCGGTGCGGTCGAAACCGGCGCGGCATTGAACGATGCCGAGGCCGCCGCCCGGCTTGTCGAAGTCGCGGTCGACGCTCCCGGCGCTTCGCGCACATACACCTACTGGCTCCCAGCGCGTCTGGCCGGCGTCGAGGCGGGCGAGGCGGTACTGGTCGAGTTCGGGCGGGGACGGCAGGCTCTGGGCGTGGTCCTCGGCGCGGCAGCCGGCGATCCGGTGGGCCAGACAAAACCGATCCTGGCGCGCGTCCGGGCAGACGGGCCCCTGCTGCCGGCACTGTCGCTCGCCTTTGCGCGTTGGATCTCTCAGGAGTATCTGGCACCGCCCGCCGCAGTCCTGCGATCGATGTTGCCACCCGGCATGTTGGAGCGCCTGGATCTGCTGGCGGAACGCGTGCCGCCGCCGGCGAGTGGCGTCGAAGGCGAGACGTTCGCGGCCGCGAAGGTCGAGCCGGCTGAGAGTGAGCTGCTGGCGAGACTCGACGGCGGGCCGCGTGCCGTCCGCGATCTCGAAGGTGGGGACGGGCGAGCGGCGACGTTGAGGCGGCTGCGGGCGATGGCCTCCCGCAGCCTGGTGCGGCTGGAATGGACGCTGACGGCCGCTTCCGCAGGACCGCGATACGAGCGCTGGCTGGCTTTGACCGACGAGGGGAGGGGAGTAGCCGGCGGCCCGGCGGGGCCGGGGGCGGAGGTGGCCGGCGGCGTCGCAAAGGGACCGCGGCTGGGGCCACGGCAACGGGCCCTGCTGGCGGATCTTGCTTCCGCCGGCGAGGGCGGCCTGGCCGGTGTGGTGGCGGCGGAGCGCCACGGATCCGGGACGGCCGCGGGTCTCGAACGGCGCGGCCTGGTAGTGGCGGAGTTGCGCGAAAGGCCGCGCCGCCCGCTGGACAGGCGCAAGCCCGGGCGGCGCGGAACGCGGCCCGAGGGCGTGGCGCTGACGCTCCCGCAGCAAGCAGTGCTGGAGGAGATCCTGGCTGCGGTCGCAAGGAGAGACGCCACGCCGCTGCTCCTGGAGGGAGTGACGGGCGCAGGAAAGACGACCGTGTATGCCGAAGCCGTCGCCGCGTCGCTGATCGCCGGCCGGCCCGCGCTTGTCCTCGTGCCGGAGATCGCGCTGGCGATGCCGCTGGTGGATCGGCTGCGGGCGGATCTCGATGCCGAGATCGCCATTCTGCATTCGGGGCTCGGCGACGGCGAGCGGGCCGACGAGTGGCGCCGCATTCGAGCCGGCGGCGCGGACGTGGTCGTCGGGACGCGCATCGCTCTGACCGCGCCTCTCGCAGACATTGGGTTGATCGTCGTCGACGAAGAGCACGATGCCGCGTACAAGAGCGACCGCACGCCGCGGTTGCAGGCCCGCGACGCCGCACTCGCCCTGGCCCGCTTCGCCGGCGCGGCGGTGGTTCTCGGCAGCGCCACGCCGTCCGTGGAGAGCGTCGGCCGCGCCAGAGAAGGTCGCTATCGGCACGCGGCGCTGCCCGAGCGCCCCAGCGGCGCACCGCCCCGTGTCGAGATCATCGATCTTCGAGCGGAGCTGGCGGCGGGCAATCGCGGTCTCTTGTCCGTGGCCCTGGGCGAGGCGCTGGCGACTCTGCCGGCAGGCGAACGCGCCATCCTGGTGATCAACCGCCGGGGCACCGCGTCGGTCGTGGTCTGCCGCGACTGCGGCCACGTTCAGCGCTGTCCCGAATGCGATCGAACCCTGGTGTTCCACCAGGCCGGTGTGACCTTGCGCTGCCACCACTGCGGGACCGCGACGCCGCTGGCGACACGCTGCCCTGCCTGCCGCTCGCCGCGTATCCGCTATCTCGGCGGCGGCACCCAGAGGGTCGAGGAATCTGTCAAGGCCGCCTTCCCGAACCTTCGCGTCGGCCGCCTGGACCGCGATGTCGCGGAGCGCAAGGGTGCCGTCGAGCTGGTCCTCGATGCCTTCGCGGAAGGTCGGCTCGACGTCCTGGTTGGAACGAGCCTCGTGGCGAAAGGCCTGGACGTGGCCGAGGTGACACTAGTCGGCGTGGTTTCGGCGGATGTGGCTCTCAACCTGCCCGACGAACGCGCCGCGGAGCGGACCTATCAGCTGCTGACCCAGGCCGTGGGTCGCGCCGGTCGTGGGGCGCGGCCCGGGCGGGCGATCATCCAGACGTACCAACCCGATCATGCGGCCATCCAGGCCGTCGCCAGCGGCAACGCCGCCGCGTTCTACGACGCCGAGCTGGCGATCCGCCGCCGCTTCGGTTCGCCGCCTTTCGGTCGTCTGGTCAAACTGACCGTGGGGCTACCCGATCAACTTGCCGCCGAGCAGGAGGCCGCAACGATGGCCGATCGCCTGCGGAACGCGGCATCGGCCTCCGGCCTCTCGGTCGCGGTTCTCGGGCCGGCTCCCGCCTACATCGCCCGCCGCGCCGGCCGCTGGCGCTGGAACGTCGTTCTTCGAGGCGACCGTCCGCTGGAGTTGCTCAATCCTCTGCCGGGCGCTTCCTGGTCGATCGACGTAGACCCCGACTCACTCTTGTAAGCCCCGTGGCGGGCGCGGAATCGGCCTCCTGAGGAACGCTCGGGCCGGCCGCGGCCTTGGGCGCGAGCACCGTGTACACCTGGCGCTTCTGGACGAGGCTTTGCGCGAGCCGATCGTGGATGCCCTGGCTTTGAGGGTCGCGCCACGTGGTGACGATCAGCACGCCCAACCATGCCACGAACAAGAGTACGAAGACCCATGCCAGAGCCGAGATTGCGGAACCGACTACGGTGAAAGTCCATCCGAAGAGGACGAGCCACCGAATCGCGGCATGCGGCCAGTCGAGCAAGGCGCGCTCTTCGACGTGGACGACCTCGAGGCCAAGGAGCCGCTCGCCGAGGGTGGATCGGGTCAACCGCCATTGCGGAATGGCGTACAGCGCCGACGCTAGAGCGAGCAACGATCCATACCACTGCGCCGGAACGTAATAGACGGTCGAGTAGATTGTCGATCCGTCGGGCGCCATGCCGGTGAGTTGGCGGGCCGCCGTCAGACCCAGGACATTGGCTATGACCAGGATTGCGGCCAGGAGCATGGCCAGATCGATCAACCAGGCGTTCATCCTGCGCGCAAAGGTCGCGGTTTCCCAGGCCTCTTTGGTGACGTATCTGTCCGACCGCACTTTCTGGTTCTCGGAAACCGCCATGTCGAATGCTGCTCCTCACTGTTCGAACCGTCGTCGGTGCGGTTTGACGGACCTTACCGCACCGGAGCCACGGAAGATGCATGTCTTCGTTTCGAACACCGGCGACGCGCGGGATGCCTCCATCACGGCTCTCGGTATACTCTGCGGCCATGAGTGTCCGACCAATCGTCCTTCTTGGCGATTCCAGACTGCGCCTGAAAGGCGAGCCAGTCGACAGTTTCGGGAAGTACCTGCACGAGCTGCTCGACGATCTGACCGACTCGATGCGCCATGCCCCCGGCGTTGGGCTCGCGGCACCGCAGATCGGCGAGGCCAAGCGCGTTTGCGTCGTCGAAGTCGCCGGGCAGCTGCACGAGCTGGTCAACCCGCGCATCGTCCGGACCGACGGCGACAACCGCGACCTCGAAGGCTGTCTCTCGATCCCGGGTTACGTTGCCTACGTGACACGCCGCGAGAAGGTCTGGGTCGTCGCCCAGAACCGCCACGGCAAGAAGATCAAAGTTGCCGGCAGCGGTCTCCTGTCGCGGGGCATGCAGCATGAGATCGACCACCTGGACGGCAAGCTCTACATCGACTACCTCGGCTCGCTCGACGAGTTGATGTCGACGGAACACGACGACGAGGACGAGGAAGGTCTACCGGCAACCGCGCGCACCGCCGTAGGATGAGCGACGGGGCGGCGGCCGAATCCTCGACCTCCGTTCGCGCGGTCTTCTTCGGGAGCGGCGCCTTCGCCGACCCGATTCTCGAGGGCCTTGTCGACATCCCGGGTGTGCGTATCGAAGCCGTGGTGTCTGCGCCCGATCGAGCGGTCGGACGGAAGGCGATTCTGACGCCGACTCCCGTCGCCGCCCGGGCTCGCGATCTCGGCCTGGCGCTGTTGCAGCCCGTTCGAGTTCGAAAGCCCGAAGCCGTGGCGGCGCTTGCTGCTCTGGCGCCGGATCTGATCGTCCTGGCGGACTACGGCCAGCTCATACCTCGCGTTCTCCTCGATCTCCCGCGGCGGGGGTTCCTCAACTTGCACCCGTCCGCGCTGCCACGATGGCGTGGAGCGGCACCGATCCCGGCCACGATCCTGGCGGGGGACACGGAGTCGGCGGTGACGCTCATTGTCTTGAGCGAGGAGATGGACGCCGGCCCGATCGTGGCAGTGGAGCCGCTCGCGGTGCTGCCCGACGACACGGCCGTGACGCTGGAAGAGCGGGCGGCAGCGGCCGCGGCCAACCTGTTGCGCCGCGCGCTGCCGGAGTGGCTGGCCGGCCATCTGGAGCCCCGGCCGCAGCCGTCGGACGGCGTGACGCTGACGCGGCCTCTGCGACGCGAAGACGGCCGGCTCGACTTCCTGGCTGATGCCGCGCAGCTGGAGCGGCAGGTTCGCGCATACCAGCCCTGGCCGGGCAGCTTCATGGAGACTTCCGAGGGGCGGCTCATCGTGTGGAAGGCTCGCGTGGCACCCGTCGAGGCCGGGGACGTCGCCGGGCGGCTCGCCACCATGGCCGATGGCGGTCTGGCATTGGCTACCGGCGACGGCCGGCTCGTGCTGGACGAAGTTCAGCTGGCAGGTGGCCGCCAAATGGCCCCGGCGGAGCTTCTGCGCGGCAGGCCGCGCCTGGTCGGGGCGAGCACGGGCCGGTGAGGGCGCGACGCGTGCGATAATCGCGAACCTGTGACAGAGCCCTCTGCGCCCGGCGACGAACTCGCCGGCGCCACAACTTCCGAACGGGCGCCCTCGGTTACGCTGCGCGCCCAACGCCATGCGAAGGATCCACGCCCCGGGCTGAGCGGCCTCCCCGACGGCGCGCTCGAGGCGTGGCTTGCTGCAGAGGGACAGCCCGCATACCGCGCGAAGCAGATCCGCGACGGCGTGTGGCGCCAGAACGCGGCCGCCGTAGAGGAGCTGTTGACCCTCCCGGCAGCGCTCCGCAGCCGCCTCGACGCGGCCTTCCGCGCCGACACTATCGCCGCCGACGAGGTCACGGTGTCGGACAAGGGCCTGACCGAGAAGACGCTCCACCTCCTGTCCGACGGAGCGCTGATCGAATCGGTGCTGATGCACTACCCGGCGCGTGGGCGCGACGACGCCGGTCGGCCCGTGCATCGCGAGCGTCACACGCTCTGCATCTCGAGCCAGGCCGGCTGCGCCGTCGGTTGCCCTTTCTGTGCCACGGGGGAGCTCGGCTTCGGCCGCGACCTCGACACCGCCGAGATCCTCGACCAGGTGCGTCATGCGGCGCGCCGCATGACGGCTCGCGGCGGCCATCTCACCAACGTCGTCTTCATGGGCATGGGGGAGCCGCTGCTGAACCTCGACCGCGTTCTCGAGGCAGTCGAGGCGCTGTCGGACCCGGAGCGTTTCGGCCTCGGCGCGCGCCACGTCGTCATTTCGACCTCCGGCGTCGTGCCGGGCATCCGCCGCCTGACCCAGCTCAATCCGCAGTTCACACTGGCGATCAGCTTGCACGCCGCCCGGGATCCGCTGCGCGACGTCCTGGTCCCGCTGAACCGCCGCTGGCCGGTGTCCGAGGTGGTCGCGGCCGCGCGTGACCATGCGCGCAAGACCGGCCGGCGCATCAGTTACGAGTACGTGATGATCTCGGGCGTAAACGACACCGATGTCGACGCAGACGCGCTGGCCGCGCTGTTGCGCGGCGACCTGGCCCACGTCAATCTGATCCCGATGAATCCGGTAGCCCACACGCCCTGGCAGGCCAGCAGCTCGGAGCGCGTCACCCACTTCGCCGCACGATTGCACGACGGCGGCGTCGGGGCGACCGTCCGCCGCAACCGAGGCCAGGATGCCGGTGCCGCGTGCGGCCAGCTGGCAGCCGATCGGGCCGGGGAGCCACCGGCGCCGGCCGTCGCCCATCGCCGCGATCTCATCGTCCGCCAGAGCGAAGCCGCGCTTCGAGGCGACCGAAACGTCGAGCGCCTGCCGGTAGACCTGGAAGCGGCCGTCTCACCTCGGACGGCGGCCCGCTGATGGTGGCTCGCCGGACACTCGTGAGCGCCAGCATTCTCGATGCCGACCTCGCGGACCTGGCCCGCGACTCGCGCCGGGCTTTGAGGGCCGGCTCCGACCGGCTTCACCTCGACGTAATGGACGGCCACTTCGTGCCGAACATCACGTTCGGCCCGACGGTCATCAAGCGGCTGCGACGCGTGGGCAAGCAACCGTTCGACGCCCACCTGATGATCTCCGAGCCGGGCCGCTACATGGACCAGTTCATCGACGCCGGGTGCGACTCGATCACATTCCACGTCGAGGTCGACGAGCCGATCGAGCCGACGCTGCGCAAGATTCGAAAGGCCGGGCGGCAAGCTGGCCTGGCGGTCAAGCCGGCGACTCCGCTCTCCGCGCTTGAGCCCTACCGGGAGCTGATCGACATCGTCATGGTCATGACCGTGGAACCTGGCTTCGGCGGGCAGTCGTTCATGACAGATGCCGCCGGGAAGATCCTGCCCGCCCACGATCTCTTCCGCGGCCGTGCGCCGGAGCTGCCCGGCGGACAGGTCCATGTGGACGGCGGAGTGAACCGCAAGTCCGCCGAACTGTGCGGTGCTTTCGCGGCCGAGGTCCTGGTCGTCGGCTCGACGTTGTGGAAGAAGGACGTGGACATCGCCCGGGAGATTCGGCTGATCAAGGCTCTTGCGGACGAGGGCTACGAGAACCGTGCCGGCATGGGCAAGGTCGCCATCCCGCATGACCAATGGGTGACGTTCGCGACGCTTCCGGGGCCGGTCGGGAAGCGGCTGCTGGATTCGATGGAAGCGGCGGGCATTCCCGTGATCGGGCTCCGTGCCGCCCGCGTTCCTGGATCCGGATCCCGGCGAGGCTACGAGTTGCTGATCCCCGCGAGCTGCGAGACCTCGGCGATCGAGCGGTTCGGCCGGGCCAGGGAGCAGGCGCTGGCGGAGGTGCGGCGCGAGCCGTCTGTAGACCCGCGAGCCGGCCGCGGAGGGCCGGCGTGACGGAAGACGCCGCTGCGGCTCGTCCCAAGCCCGGGGCCGAGACGCCGCCGGTCGTGACCGCCGCGACGGACGGTGCCGCGGCGGACGGTGCCGCGGCGGACGGTGACGCGGCGGACGGTGCCGCCACTGAAATCGCCGCGGCAGCCCCGCACTCTCATCTGGGCCGTCGCAACGACCGGCTGTTGCTGGCGGCAATTGCGTCCTACGCGGTCATCCTGTCCGTCCTGATGATCGCGCGCGGCATCTCGGTCACGCCCGAGTTGATCGCGGTCGCCTTCGGCCTGGCCGCCCTGCTGCTCGGTCGCGGGAAGCTCTTCGTGCGGGACTGGATCCCGTTCCTGGCGCTCTTCTTCGCCTACGAATTGATGCGTGGCTACGCCGACAAGTTCGGCCTGCCGATCCACGTCACCGACATCATCTCGATCGAGCGGGTCATCGGCCTCGGCGGCCTGCCGACGACTTTCCTGCAGGGGCTGTTCCATCAGGGCGCGGCCTCGGCGCCGGACAACCTGGCAACGCTCTCGGTCGGCTTCTACTTCCTGCACTTCCCGCTGCCTCTGGCGGTCGGCTTCTTGCTGTGGATTCACCAGCGGCGTAACTACTACGACTACGTGGCGGCGTTGATCCTGCTGTCCATGGCCGCATTCGTGACCTACCTGGTGCTGCCGGTGGCGCCGCCCTGGTGGGCCGACCAGAACGGCTACGTCAGCGGAATCCTGCACTTGCGCGACACGGGCTTCGCCGGACTGGTCCACCTCTTCGGTTTCGGCAACTACTTCTACTCGTACTCGTTCTACAGCATCAGCTCCAACGACGTGGCGGCGTTCCCATCGCTCCACGCGGCGTATCCGTTCCTGGCCTTCCTCTTCGCTCGACGGGCCTTCGGCCGGGCGGGCTGGCTGATGTTTGCGTACACGGCCTGCGTCTGGTTCGCGATCGTGTACCTGGGCGAGCACTGGGTTTTCGACATCATCGGTGGCGTGGCGTACGCGTCGGTCGCATATCTGGCGATCCTCCACGGGCCGGCCTGGACGCGCAGGCTCATGTCACGGGTTGCCGACGAGGAGATCGAAGCAGGCGTTGAGGCCGAGGATGCCGGCGACGCGGGCGCGCTGCGCCGAATCGGCCGCCGGGTTCGTTGGGCGCTCGTGATCCAGGGAGCGGTGGTCGCGTTGGTCGGCGCGATCCTGGCCTATGGCATGAACAAGCTCGGCTGGGTCGGCGGGACTGGGACCGCTCTCTATCTTCTGCCCTGGGTGGCCATCCTGGGCGGCCTGTGGCGGGGCGCCGTCGGCATGGTCAGTCGCTGAACCACCGCCCCGGGAGGGACTGAGATGCGGGCATTGCTGCAGCGGGTCTCCAGGGCGGAGGTCCGGATCGACGATCGAGTCGTGGCTTCGATCGGGCCGGGCCTGCTGGTGCTGATCGGCGTTGGCACGGCCGACGACGAAAGAGTCGCGTCGCGCATGGCGGCCAGGGTCGCGGGCTTGCGGATCTTCGCCGATGCCGCCGGCCTCACGAATCTGTCCCTGGCCGACGTCGGTGGGGCGGCCCTGATCGTGAGCCAGTTCACGCTGTACGCGGATTCGCGCCGGGGCCGGCGGCCGTCGTTCATCGGCGCGGCAGGTCCAGCGATCGGCGAGCGGCTCTACGAAGACTTCTGCGAGAGCCTGGCCACGGCGGGTATCCCCGTCGCACGAGGGCGTTTCGGTGCGGACATGGCCGTGGAACTGGTCAACGACGGGCCGTTCACGATCTGGCTCGACTCCGACGAACTCGGGATCGCCCCGAAGCCGGTGTCCTGAACCCGAAATCCCCAGAAGCGGCCCGCGTTCACCTCGGTCGCCCGACGCCTGCCCGGCAAACGAAATCGGCGCCGAGCCTGGTGCTCGACGCCGAGTGATGCGCGTATGGCCGGCCGCAGCGGGCCGGCAGGGGTTATCGAGGGCCGCGCGAAATGGTGCGCTGGCAGCGGGTGCAGACCAGAGTCTTCACCTTGTTGCCGTGCTGCTCGATAGTCATCCGCTGAAGATTGGGGTGGTAACGCCGATGGGCGCGGACCCGGTTCATTCCTGACGACTGCGGGTTGAAGCCGTCTATGGAGACCTTCCCGCAAACGGCGCAAGAGCGAGCCATAAGGTCCTCTCGGATACAGAACATTAAAGGCGGCCCCGACCGGGGCCGAACGGGGCGGTATGATAGCACACCGTCTCCGCCTCCCACCCCTCGAGGTCCTGCCGCATGCCCCAGCCTTCGGTTGCCGGCAGATCGATCGTAACGCGTCGCGCCATTGTCGACATCGTCCGAACGGCGGTCCAGAGTAGCTACGGCGTGACGGGCTTCAGCGACCCATCGTTGGGGCGCCGGCTGCTTCGTTGGGTGGGCCTCGATCGTCCGGGCGTCCAAGCCACTACCCAGGGCGGTCTGCACCTCGACGTCTACATCAAGGTGGCCTTCGGGGTCCCGGTGGCGGAGGTAGCCCGGCAGGTTGATTCGGCGGTGCGCTACTCGCTACTGCACCTGGTCGGAGTGGAAGTCGCGAGCCTGACGATCCATGTCGATGGGCTTGGCTTCAGGCCGATCGCCCTCGAGAAGACCGAGCCGATCGAAAGCGACCATGTCGATGGGGCCGAGTCGGCCCACGAAAAGGCCGTCGAAGCTTCGGGCAAGGATCAGGCTCATCCAAAGGTTCCGGCCGCGGGGGAAACGGCTCCGACACGACGCAGGACCAGATGACGCATCGAGATCCCGCATGACGCGCCGCGCCGGTGATGGGGCTGGTCTGCTGGCAGCCTTCCGAGCCGCAGCCGACAACCTCGCCGATCACGTCGACGAAGTGAACGCCCTCAACGTCTTCCCAGTGCCCGATGGCGACACCGGCAGCAACATGCTGGCCACGGTTCGCGCCGCTCTCGCTGAGGCGGACGGAGTCGCCGAACCGTCGGCCGACCGTGTGGCCATGGCGATCAGCTTCGGGGCTCTGATGGGCGCCCGAGGCAACTCCGGCGTCATCGCCTCGCAGATCTTCCGGGGCATGGCCGAGGGGCTGGGCAGGAAGGAGCGTTTCGACGGCGCCGATCTCGCCCGATCGCTGACGCACGGAACGGCCACAGCCTACAAAGCGGTCGTGAAGCCGGTCGAGGGCACGATCCTGACGGTCATTCGCGAGGCGTCGGCGGCCGCAACTGTCGTGGCCGACAACGGTGGCGACCTCGAATCCGTCCTGATCGCCGCGGTCCGAGGTGCCGAGGAGGCCGTGGCAAAGACGCCTTCCATGCTGCCGATACTGCGCGAGGCTGGCGTGGTCGACGCCGGTGGGCAGGGCCTCTTCCGGCTGCTCCAGGGAGCGCTCAAGTACATGGTCGCCCACAACGCGACGCCGCCTCCGGCGGCCGGCCGGACGGCGGCGCACGGGAGGATCGCCACACTGGCGGTCCCGGCCGAAAAGGGGTTCGGCTACGAGACGATGTTCCTGCTTCAGACCCGCGACGAGCCGCTGGACATCGAGCGCCTGCGTGGCGAGTTCGAGCGCATGGGCGACTCCGTCCTTGTGGCCGGCGACGTTCGCGCGGTCAAGGTTCACGTCCACAGCGAGCGACCGGACCAGGTGATCGCGCTCGGGCTGGCCACTGGGTCGCTCACGTCGATTACCGTCGAGAATCTCGACCAGCAGAGCCAGGAAGTCCGAGACAAGCGGGAAGCCGACATGAGCCTCGGACTGCTCACGGCGAACGTCGGTTCGGTGGCGGCGAAGGTGGCCCACGGAGGCGACCACAATCGCGGCGGCCACCGCGAAACCCGGCCTCATGTGGCCCTCGAGACGTATGACGCCGGCGCAGACGCGGCGCCGGTCGAAGCGAACGGGTCGAATGGGACCGGCCACGCGGCCCTGCCGGCAGAGGCGGTCCCGCTGGCCATCGTTGCGGTCGCTGCCGGTGAAGGCCTGGCACGGATATTCGATTCTTATGGCGTGGCCGCGGTCGTGCACGGCGGCCAGACGAACAACCCATCTACTGGCGAGCTGGTCGACGCGATCGAAAACGTGGCAGCCGACGAGATCCTGCTCCTGCCCAACAACCCGAACGTCGTTCTGGCGGCGCGCCAGGCCGCGGAGATGACCGGTCGGAGAGTGCGGGTCGTTCCCACCAGAAACGCCGCGGAAGGCTTCGCGGCTCTCCTGGCGATGGATCCGGACCGCGACGCCACGGCCAACGCCGAGGTGATGACCCTGGCCGGTCGGGCCGTCCAGACTCTCCAGGTCACGGAGGCGGTCCGCGACGCGATGATCGGCGGCCACAAGGTCCGCAAGGGTCAGACCATCGTGCTGGACCCGGACGACGGCCTGCTGGCCGTCAACGGCGATCGAATGAAGGCGGTGCTCGTGGCTCTCCGGGCGCTGGAACCCGGATTCGAGCTGGTGACGATCTACTACGGCGACGGCGCCGAGCTCGCCGAGGCCAAGGGCGTGGCCGCGGGGATCGGGGAGTCGTTTCCCGGCGTGGAGGTGGAGGTGATCCACGGCGGGCAACCCCACTACCGGTACCTCATCGCGGCCGAGTAGGCCGGTGGCAAGGCAGGGGATGGGACGCTTGACGTCGCGTGCGGCCCCAGCGAAGGCCGGCCTGGCGCGCGCGTCGAAGACCGATGCTCCGCGGGGGCCGATCGGCCCGGAAACGAAGATCGGGGCCAGTGGCTTCGCCGGCGCGGCTACGCTGCGACGGGTCGGGCCGCGGCTCGGGATCTTTGCGGTCCGCGACCTCCTGTTCTACCTGCCGCGCCGCTACGACGATTTGCGGGCGCTGAGCACGGCCCGCGAACTAACCTACATCGCCGACGGCGAGCCCGCGAGCGCGAGACTGCAGGTTCGCGCCGTCCGTGCCGCGCCGACCTTTCGCCGCCACATCCAGCGCACGACGGCTTTCCTCGGCGACGAAACCGGTGAAGCCGAAGCGACGTGGTTCGGGCGGCGCGGCATCGAGCGGCGGCTGCACGAAGGCGAATGGATCGTGATCAGCGGCAAGATCAAACGCCGCGGCTTCACGACCGGCTTCGACAACCCCGAATTCCAGCTCGACGACGGCTCGGCACTTCTGCACGCCGGCCGAATCGTGCCGGTCTACAGGCTGACGGCAGGGCTGACCGCGGCCACTCTCAGGCGGGCGATCCGGCAAGCGCTCGACGCGGTCGGCTCGACGTATCCGGAGTATTTGCCGGCCGAGGCGAGGGAGCCCCTGGGCGCCCCCGGCAGCGTGGGCACTGTCGGATCCGCGGCCACGTTCGGCGCCCCTGGCGCGGCCGGCCCAATGCGCATCTCCGCGGCTCTCGAAAGCGCCCACTACCCGGAGGACTTCGCGCGGCGCGACGCGGCGCTGGGTCGCCTGGGCTTCGATGAGCTGCTGGCTCTCCAGATCGGCATGGTGGCGCGCGACCGCCAGCGCCGCGTCGCCGTCGGTGAACCCGTGGCCGTTTCGGCCGCTCGCCTCCGCGAGTCGATCGAGGCCGTGGAGGCGGCGCTCACCCAGCAGGTTCGCGCTCGAACAGGCGCAGCCGATCCGGCTCGCCTGACGCCGGATCAGGCGACGGCAGTCGATTCGATCGTCGCGGACCTGGGGCAGGCGCGGCCGATGATGCGGCTCCTGCAGGGCGACGTCGGCTCGGGCAAGACGGCGGTTGCGGCGTTGGCCCTCTCTTTCGTCGCGGACGCCGGTCGCCAGGGAGCGCTGCTCGCGCCGACGGACCTGCTCGCTCGCCAGCACGCCGTCGCCCTGCGCCGGCTCGTCGAGCCGCTCGGCCACGGCGTGACGCTGCTGACCGGCTCGTTACCCGCAGGTGAGCGGCGCGAGGCGCTGAAACTCCTCGCTGCGCCGTCCGCCGACGCGGGCTTGCTCAGCCTGACGAGCGGTCGCATCGTGGTGGGCACGCACGCCCTGGTCCAGGAGGCGGTCCAGTTCTCCGACCTCGCGCTGGCGGTGGTTGACGAACAGCACCGCTTTGGCGTCTCGCAGCGCGAGGCGCTGGGCGCCAAGGGCCGCTCGCCGCACGTGCTTCTGATGACGGCCACGCCCATACCGCGAACTCTGGGCCAGATCGTGCTTGCCGACCTCGACGTATCGGATCTGCGGACCCCACCGGCTGGCCGCCACAAGATCGGCACCGGCATCCGCCACACGGGCGACCTGGCCGGGACGGCGGCCGATCCTTCGAAAGGCGCCTACCAGCTCATCGTTCGGCAGGTCCGCGACGGACACCGGGCTTTCGTGGTGGTGCCGCTCGTGGAGGAGGACGAGGAATCGGCCGCTCGCTCCGCCGGCGAGGTGGCGGCCGCGCTGCCGGCTCAGCTTGCTGATGCCGCCGCGAGGATGGGCGAGCCGACGATGGCGGCGCCGCGAGTCGGCGTAGTTCACGGCCAGATGAAGGCGGCCGATCGCGACGCGACGATGGACCTCTTCCGCCGCGGCGAGCTCGAGGTGCTCGTCGGTACGACGGTGCTGGAGGTCGGCGTGGACGTGCCCGAGGCGACGGTCATGTTGGTCCTCGACGCCGATCGTTTCGGCCTGGCACAGCTCCACCAGCTGCGTGGCCGCGTCGGCCGAGGAGAGGCGCAGGCCTACTGCATCCTCGTCTCCGATTCCCAGGACGAGACGGCCAAAGCCCGTCTGGAGGCGCTGGCCACTCACGATGACGGCTTCGAGCTGGCCGAGCTCGACCTGGAGTTGCGACGTGAGGGAGAGCTGTTGGGTCTGCATCAGAGCGGGCTACCTACGTTGCGGATCGCGTCGTTGCGGAACAAGGAGGACCGCCTGCGAGCGGCGCAGGCGCGCGTGGTCGCGGAGCGGTTGCTCGACGCGCGGGGCGCGTTGCTGCCCGGGCACGATGCGCTCGAGGTTGAGCTGCGGGATGGCTGGTTGGCCAGGGTAGGCGCGGGCGAGGTGCTTGCGGAGGTCGCCGGCGCGGCCGACACTGCCGGCGCGGCCGACACTGCCGTCGCGGCGGCCACTGCCGGCGCGGCCGCCGGGCGAGCCGTCGCCCCGGCGGAATCGCAGGCTTCCGAATGAGCGAGGCCGGGAGGGTCATCGCGGGGACGGCGAGAGGGACACACCTGATGGCGCCCGGCGATGGCACCAGGCCACTCGGCGATCGAGTCAAGCAGACTCTCTTCGCGATCCTGGAGCCGGACTTGCCGGACGCGCGCTTTCTCGATCTCTTCGCCGGTTCGGGGGCCGGCGGAATCGAAGCCCTCTCGCGCGGGGCGGCCCACGCTGTCTTCGTGGAGCGGGACGCCGTCGCCGTCCGCACGATCGGCCAGAACCTGACGAAAGCCCATCTCGCCGATCGTGCCTACGTTGCCCGAGCCGACGCGATCGCGTACTTGAACGATCGCGCCGCTGCCGACGGCCCCTTCGACCTGGTGTTCATCGATCCGCCTTACGCCGAGCCCGGGCTCCTCGAGTCCGCCCTGGCCCGGCTGGGAGCCCCGCCGGCGCCGCTTCTGACGGCCACGGCGTGGGTCGTGGCCAAGCACTTCTGGCGTAGTTCTCCACCGACGGCCGTCGGGCTGCTAGCATCGGTCCGAACCCGGAGGTTCGGCGAGACCGTTCTGACGTTCTATCGCCAGATTGGGGCCGAGGCTCGGGTCGCGGAAGAGTCGGTCGTCGTCCCGTTGGATCGACCCGACACCGAGTCGGAGGAGGCAGCCAGATGAGAATCGCCGTCTACCCCGGTTCGTTCGACCCGATGACGAACGGTCACCTCGATGTCGTCTCCCGCGCGGCCGCCGTCTTCGATCGAGTCGTCTTCGCCGTCCTCGTCAATCCGCGCAAGTCGACGCCGATCTTCCCGACCGATGTCCGGCTGGCGGCCATCCGCGAAGCCGTCGACGAATGTTGCCCGGCCGATGTCGCTGCCCGCGTCGACGTCGAGTCATTCGACGGCTTGACGGTCGAATTCTGCCGAAGGCGCGGCGCGAACTTCGTCGTGCGCGGTCTGCGCGCCATCTCCGACTTCGAAGCCGAGCTCCAGATGGCGCATATGAACCGCAAATTGGACCCGCTGGTGGACACGGTGTTCTTCATGAGCGCTCTCGAACACAGCTATCTGAGCTCGAGTCTGGTCAAGGAGATCGCGATTTTCGGCGGCGATGTCACTCAAATGGTGCCCGCCGCTGTAGCCAGGCGTCTGGCCGCCCGAATGTCGAGTCTATAATCGAATAAACCGGCAGCCCTAGACCTTGCCCCAGGAGGGCCAGTCCGATCGACATCATCCATCTCGTCGAGCGACTCGAGTCGCTTCTGGCGGACGGCCGGAAGTTTCCATTCACTGGCAACGTTCTTGTCGATCAGGCGTACGCGCTCGATCTGGTCGACCAGCTCCGCATGGCGATCCCCGAAGAGATCAAGACCGCCAAGCGCGTGAACCTGGAGGTCGATCGACTGCTGGAACAGGCGCGTGAGGAAGCGGAGCAGATTCTCGCCCGCGCGCAGGAACAGGCCACTTACTTGATCGAGGAGCGCGAGCTCACCCGCCAGGCCGACGAGATGAGCATCGAGATCGTGCGCCAGGCTCGGTCTGAAGGCGATGGCATACGCCGCGGGGCGGACGAATACGCCGCCGACGCGCTGACCAAGCTCGAAGTAGAGGTCATGCGGACCCTCAAGAGCATCCGACTCGGGTTGGATCTGCTCGAGGAAAGGCGCGCCGTCCCCGCGGTCGCGAACGACACCGATGGAGAAGGGGCGCTCGATGAATACGAACAGTCGACCGGCGAAGAAGAGCCCATCCGTCGCTGAGGCCCTGACCTTCAACGTTTCCGGCCTGCTCGGCGAACCGGTGGGGACGATTCGCGATCTCGACGTGAGCTCGCCGCCGCTGGACCTTGGCGCGGAATTGCGACAGAAGCGCGGCGTCGCCGGGAAGCTACGTCTTACCCGCACGAACCGCGGCTTGCTGGTGCATGGCCGGCTCTTCACCTCGATCGAGCAGGAATGCAGTCGCTGCCTGCGCGAGATCGACTACTCGGTGGAACTGGAGGTCGAGGAGGAGGCGCTGCCGATCGTCGATCTGGCCAGCGGGGCGCCGGTCGACACCGCGGCCGAGCCGGACGTGCTGCGTCTCACGGACCACCACGAACTGGTCCTCGTAGAGACCGTTCGCGACGGGATCCTGCTGGCCGAGCCCATCGCGCCGCTTTGCCGCGAAGACTGCCCGGGCCTGTGCATGGTTTGCGGCCGGGAGCTGGGTAGCGGTCCGCACGACCACGCCGACCCGGATATCGATCCTCGGTTGGAGGCTTTGCGTCAGTTTCAGGCGCCGGACGAGGGCTGAAACGTGGATTTCGCCTGCGCCAGACGCGCTGAACCAGCGGTCCGTTATAGTCGGCGAGCCGGTCCGACGTCCGTCACGAACCGTCGCCCGGGGAGACGAATCCCAGGCTGACAAGCCGGTAGGAGGCCCACGTGTCCGACGAGCTCATTCACCCCGAAGAAGTGAGTTCGGCTTCGCTCAAGCAGCTCTTCGACGAGGCGTACATGGAGGCCTCGATCGACAGCGACGGCGACGTGCGAATCAAAGACAAGTACAGCTGTTTCCTGCGCCCCGATTCCGACGGCAAGATGATCGCCATCTACGCCATTTTCGGTGCCAACGCGAGCGCCGAGGCGGTCGCCAAGCTCGAGTTCGTGAACCGGATCAACGACCAGGTCAAGCTCATCCGCGCCTCGGTCATGGGCGACGGCCGGTACTTCCTCGACTACTACATTTCCCTGGATGGGGGCATCACCAAGCGGGCTCTGGTGCTGGCCGCTCGGCGCTTCCTCTCGTGCGTCGAGGCTGCGCTGGCACAGGACACAGGCAACGTAGTCTCGTAGCCGAGGGCATCAGACTTTCGACATGCCGTCATTTCGCGCCCCCAGGGGCACCCGCGATCTGCTTCCGGACGTCAGCTCCGGCCTGAATCGGCTCGAAGGGGTCGCTCGGTCGCTCGCCGGCCGCTATGGCTACCGCGAGATGGAGATCCCGATGTTCGAGCAGGCGGCCGTCTTCGAGCGCGGGATCGGCGAAGTCACGGATGTCGTCGAGAAAGAGCTGTTCCGGCTTGCGCCTCGGAGCGAGGAAGCGGAGGCGTGGGCGCTCCGGCCCGAGGCGACGGCCGGCATCGTCCGGGCGTTCGTGCAGCACGGCATGCACACCTGGCCTCAGCCCGTGAAGCTGACCGTGGTCGGTCCGATGTTCCGCTACGACCGCCCGCAGGCGGGCCGCTACCGCCAGTTCTGGCAGTGGGACGCGGAGGCGATTGGCGATCCGGGCCCGGCAGTCGACGCCGAGATCGTCGAGATGGGCTACCGCTTCTACCTCGAGGCCGGCCTTCCTCACGTCCAGGTTCTGCTCAACTCGATCGGCGACGGGGCGTGCCGGCCGGCGTATCTGGAACAGCTGACGGCCTATTTCCGGCGCCACGAAGGCGAGCTCCCCGAACTGGAGCGGCGGCGGCTGGAGACGAATCCGCTGCGATTGCTCGACTCGAAGGATCCGGCGATGACGGCGCTGGTCGCGGCCGCCCCCAGGATAGGCGACAGCCTCTGCGAGGCGTGCGCTGCGCACTTCGCTGCCGTTCGGGCCCACCTCGATGCGGTCGGCGTGCCGTATCGTGTCGAGCCGACGCTCGTCCGAGGCCTGGACTACTACACCCGGACCGCTTTCGAGTACTACCGCAGCGGCGCGGAAGGGCAGCAGCAGGCTCTGGGCGGCGGCGGCCGCTACGACGGACTGGTTGAGTTGCTCGGTGGACGCGCCGCACCCGGGATCGGCTTTGCGCTGGGCCTGGATCGCGTGCTGCTGGCGCTGGAGGAAACCGGTTCCGCCCACGCCGTCGAGACACCGCCGCTGGCAGTTGTGGTCGGGGCGGATCCGGCCGACACCGTCGCCCGCTTCCGGGTCGCGAGCCTCCTGCGCGCCGAAGGTTTGTGCGTTCGAGCGGAGCTGGCGCAGCGCAAGCTCGGCCGGCAGCTCGAAACCGCATCGCGCGATCACGCCCATTTTGCGGTGATCATCGGCGACGAGCTGACCGAGGGGCATGTCCAGCTCAAAGACCTCGAAGCGGGCACTCAGCGGCTGGTGCCGCTTGCGGAGCTCGCCCGCGAGCTGGCCCGGGCGGCGAAGAGCCACCACCACGGCTGACGGATCCGCGGCGCACCCGGCGCGGCCGTGTCGCAGGTCCCCGGGAACGAATCGTGGCTCGCCGCCGGTCATAGGTGGTGACAGGCAATAGGAGGGAGCGGTGGAGCGAGAGCTGGTGCTCGCGGCCCGGCTTGGCGACGAGGTCGCCTTCGCCCGGCTGATCGAATCCGAGGCTCCACGCACCTACCGCGCCGTTCTGGCGGTGGTCCGCTCGCCTGAGGATGCCCAGGAGGTGATGCAGGATGCGACGATTCGAGCCTGGCGCCAGCTTCGCAGCCTGCGCGACGCCGATAGCTGGCCGGCATGGTTTCGCCGCATCGCGGTCCGCCAGGCATTCGATCGCGCCGGGCATCAGGGTCGAATTCGGCTGCATGAGATCACTCTCGACTCGGTCGAAGGCGAGGCCGGCCGCGATCCGAGTTCCGGCTGGGCGGAGAGGGCGGCCGTGATGTCTGCACTGCAACTTCTGGCAACCGAAGATCGAGCGCTGCTGGGCCTCCGCTTCGGTGCGGACCTGGCGGTGCCCGACGTAGCCGCCGCACTCGGAATTCCGCTGGGCACGGCGAAATCGAGGCTTCACCGCGCGCTCGGCCGCCTGGCGGCGGCCATGGGAGACGACGATGTCCGGCGATGAACCGATTCTGACGGACAGGGAAGAGCGGGCCGCCACAGCGCTCCGGGCCACCCTGCATGACATCGCCGCCGCGGAACCGTTCCGGGTGGACCGCGAGGCCTTCACTGCCCCGGTCGCGCGGAAAGGGACGGTGCGGGGGCGCCTGCCGGTCGGTCTGGCGGCTGCGTTGGCAGTGGTCCTGGTCGCGGCGATGGCGGTCTTCGCGGCGCCGCGGCTCGGTATCGGCGGCCCGGCCGCGCCGCAGGAGCACTTCGACAACGGCCAGTTCGCCTTCGACTATCCGGCCACGTGGCAAACGCTCGGCATCCGGTCAGATGGCGGGCTGCCCGTGTTCGGCACCGGAAGCTGGCGACTCGGCTGCCAGGGCGACCCATCGGCCACCGGCTGCGGCGAGGAGATCACCGACGTCTCGGGCGGTCGGATCGTCGTCACGATGTGGGTCAACTCCGGGGCGCCGGCGGCCTGCGTCAAGAACGACGCCCTCGGGGCTGCCCCGCTCGGCGATGCCTGGATCCGAAACGCAGCCGAAGACCGAGTCTTCTACCCGGCGGGTCCCACGACCTGGGAAATCCGCCGCCCCGGCTACGACTTCGGCATGAACGGCAACCTCTGGATCCAGGCGGTCACGGACAACCCGGCGGAGCTGGCCAACGCAAAGGCGATGGTCGCAACGTTCCACTGGGAGGCGGCCGGCGACTACTGCCACTCGCCGACGGCGGCGCCGACCCTGCCCGGAACCGCCGGCCACTTCGACAACGGCCAACTCTCCTTCGACTATCCGACCGGCTGGCGGGTTCTGGCGGGCGACTATTACGAAGGCATGGCCGTAGTTCAGGTCTATGCCGTGCTCGGAACGGGAAGCTGGCAGAGCGGCTGCCGATCGTCGGCCAACGGAGGTGGTTGCACCGGCGACACAGTCGATGTCAGTAGCGGCCGCGTCGTCGTCAAGATCTGGAGCCGGGTCGACGGCCCTGTGAATGCCTGCATGGGCAACGATCACGCGACTGCAACCTTCGGACCCAACGCAGTGATCGGGTCCACTTACGGTTCGGCCGTGGACTGGCAAATACGCTATCCGGGCGCCGAATTCCAGTGGGAAGGCAACATCGATGTGGCCGTCTGGTCGGACGGCCCTGCCGGACTCGCCCAGGCTCAGGCGCTGATCGCGAGCTTCCGCTGGGCGGCCGGCCTGCCCAGCGCCGCCGGCAACTGCGCCCAGATTGACACCCCGGCGCCGCCCACGGTCGGGCCGGGCCCAACCTAGCCCCGCCTCCGGTTGGCGCGCCCGCGTTCCGGTACGATGGCGGCATGAGTGAGCCCACGCCGTCTTCGACTTCGCCCGAGACCGCTTTCAGCCTGGCAACGCCGTACCGCGACGTCACGTGCGGCGAGCTGCGCGGCGGCGACGCCGGGCGGGAAGTGCAGATGGCCGGCTGGGTCCACCGACGTCGCGATCACGGCCATCTGATCTTCCTGGACCTGCGCGACCGATACGGCATAACTCAGGTCGTCGTATACGAGGCCGAAGCGCATGCCGCAACCGCGGTGGCCGGCAAGGTCCGCAATGAGTTCGTAGTCGCGATCCGCGGCACCGTCGCCCACCGGCTGGCGGGCAGCGAGAACGCGAAGCTGCCCACCGGTGAGATCGAAGTCCAGGCGAAATCGGTCGAGATTCTGAGCGAGGCGTTGACGCCGCCCTTCTACATCAACGAGCCGGACGCGCCGGTCGACGAAAGCCTGCGCCTCAAGTACCGCTACCTGGATATTCGGCGGCGTCCGCTGCTGGAGCGGCTCCAGCTTCGATCGGAGCTGGTCAGGGCGATCCGCGACGCCCATCACAAGGCCGGTTTCGTCGAGATCGAGACGCCGATCCTGCTCAAATC
>PMBR01000137.1 GCA_003152995.1 Chloroflexota bacterium
CCGCAGCCCACGATCACGATCTTCATCGAGTCTCCTCGCCCATCGGCTCACGCACCACCCACACCGCGCAGGGGGCGTTCTTCAATGCGTATGGGACAGCCCTCCCGATCGCGAAATCGCCGCCGAAGCGGGTCCGGTAGGGCAGGCCCATGATCAAAAGGTCGGCTTCCCGCGCCGCGGCCTCGTCGACGATCGCCGCTCCGACGTCCCGCGCCTGGACCAGCACGGATTCCATCTTGCAGTGCATCGCCTCCGCGATTCCTTCCGCCGCGTCCAAAACGCGCTGGGCCTCTTCGGAGCGCTCGGCCACATCGGCGTCGAGCGGCTGAGTCCAGTCGAGCTCGACGACGTGCACGGCGATCAGCTCGGAGTGGTTGCCGCGGGTCAGCTCGAGAGCCAGACGAACCATCCCAGCGTCGACGGAACTACCGCACAGTGCAATGACGGCACGCCGGAAAACGGGCGGGTTTGCCTCGGGCACCTGACCTCCGATCTCGACCTGCATGATGGCGGTTTGGGGCCGCATCCGCCCGGGAACCATACCACCGGAAGGCGCGTGTGCAGGGGGCCGAAGGTCAGCCAGGCGCCAAATTCGGCAGGCCTCGGCGTTGCCGTTTGGCCCCCGACTGGCCCATCGGACCCGCCGGTCTGTTGGCACTGCCGGCCGCTACTGCTCCACCAGGCCTTTCGCCCGTTTCCGGATCTCTTCTGCGTGCGGTGCCCAGGCGGCCCAGACGGAGACCGCCCAGCGCTCGACGCGGGCACGGTGCTCCTCCGGCGTCATCGTCGCCAGTATGTCGAGAACCGTCACCGGACCGAGCGATGCCGGCGGCTCCAGCCAGTCGAACGTCGCGTTCGGCGCCGCAACCAGAGCCTTCGCCCTGGCGGAGGCGATGCCGTCAAAGCCGAATTCGAGTGCCAGGCAGAGTCCGATGAGGTGGCCCCAGACCGACTGGCTGGCCTGGCGGCCGGCGACGCCGGGATGCTGGGCCATGTACACGTCGACCGAGAGCATGCGCGCCTCGAGGAGCCCCGGGTCGGCCATCTGGCGTCCGATGAGCTCCGTGTAGGACGCCCAACAACCGGGCGCGGCCCCGACGTAGAGGTGATCGGCGCGAAGCTCCGTGACGTCTGGAACGACCGCCCCGCAACCCGGGCAGAGCATGGTGCCGCTCATGCGACCGAACCTTTCGCCTAGCGGGGCCGTCCGTGGTCGGTTGGAACGAGAGTGCCGGCCGGCTGTTCGGTTGCCGCCGCTACGGCTCGGGTGTCGTCGCGGCGGTACGGCACATTGATGACGACGGTGTGTGGCCGGCCGAGAAGCGCGGACCGCAGCTGCTTGGCCGCCTGGTTGTAGAGCATCCGCTCCCACCAGCTCCGGGCCACGTACTCGGGGATCAGGACGAACGTGATCGGTTCTTCCTTCTCGTTGGGCCACGAGCGGTCCAGGACATCGAGATAGGCCACTAGCGGCGCGATCAGAGCTCGGTACGGCGACTCTACGAGAACGAGCGGCACGTCCGGAACGGCCTGCGACCACAACTCGCGGACCTCGTCGCTCCTGGCGGGATCGTCGGAGACGTAGACCGCCCGAATGTCGGTCGTGATCGACCTGGCCACGTTGAGTGCCTGGACCACGGCCCGGTTCACGCCCGCGACAGGGATCACCACGCGATTGTGGCGATGGGGCTGTGGGATCGCGGCGCCGGGGCGCATCGTGAGCTGGCGCGCCGAAGAGGCGTACTGGTGGCGGACGAACATCATCATGGCGATCAGGGTCGGGATGAAGACCAGGACCATCCACGCCCCGTTCAGGAACTTCTCGTAGGCCACCACGAGGAAGACCACGCCGGTCAGGATTGCGCCGAAGCCGTTCACGAAACTCCGCCAGGCCCAGCCCGAACTGCGCTCCTTGCGCCAGTGAATGACCATGCCGGCCTGCGACAGCGTGAAGCACACGAACACGCCGACGGAGTACAGCGGGATCAGGGCATCGACCGACGCATTGAAGGCCGCGAGCATCGCGATGGAAACTGCCGCCAGGATGACGATGCCCCATGAAAAGGCCAGCCGATCACCGCGGAAGGCGAACTGGCGCGGCATGCAATCGTCCTTGGCCAGGATGGCCGCCAGGCGCGGGAAGGCGTTGAAGCTCGTGTTGCAGGCCAGGAAGAGGATCAACGCGGCACTGATCTGAAGCGTCAGGAAGAGGACTCCGTTGCCGAACACGGCACCGCCGATCTGGCCCAGGACCGTCGCGCCCCTGGCGTCCGTGGCTTGAACGCCATACTGCAGACCCACGAACGTCAGGCCGATGAAGATCGTGCCCAGGATCAGGGCCATGATGATCAGAGTGTTGGCAGCGTTCTTGGCTTCGGGCGGTTTGAAGGCAGGAACGCCGTTGGCGATCGCCTCTACGCCGGTCAGGGCGACCGATCCTCCAGCAAAGGCCTTGAGCAGAAGCAGCACGGTGAAGGCCTGGGTACCTGCCTCGACGTGGTAAAGAGGCGCGTTGAGAGGGTGCGCGGCGCCCGTGATGGTGTTCGCGATTCCGACGCCGATCGCAAGCAAAGCCATGCTGATGAAGAGGTATGTAGGAATGGCAAAGATGTTGCCCGACTCACGCACGCCTCGCAGGTTTGCGGCCGTCACCGCGATGATGACGAGCGCACCAAGCTCGACCCTCCACGGCTGAATGGCCGTGAAAGCGGTCGCCAGGTTCGCGAGGGCCGAGGCGCTCGAGACGGCGACCGTCATCACGTAGTCGACCATGAGAGCGGCCGCGGCGACCAGACCGAAGTTGGGACCGAGGTTTTCACGGGCGACGACATACGCACCGCCGCCGTTGGGATAGCCACGGCAGACCTGGCGGTAGCTGACCGAAACGATCGTGAGCATCAGGGCAATCGCTGCCGCGACCCAGATCGACCAGGTCATCCAGGCTAGGCCGGCGAGGACGAGTACGCGCAAGATCTCGTCGGTCGCGTAAGCGGAAGACGAGATCGCATCCGAGCTGAAGATCGGCAAGGCCAGCTTCTTGGGGAGCCGCTGCTCGATGTCTTGCGCGCTCGAAAGCGGCTTCCCAAAGACCACGGCCCGAACCCGTGCCAGCCGTCGGCCGAGGGCGGTCGTGGGCGCGCTCGCGGCGGCCTTGGCGATCATCACGCCCGGGCCGGCGTAGCGGAAATAGGCGGAATGCGGTCGATCGACCACCACGCGCCGGTCGCCGAGTTTGCGGCCCCGGAGCGGCGAATTGGGAGCGGTCATCGACCGGCGATTCCTCCTAGCAGGCTCCATGCGCCACGAGTCCACGGGATCCGATCGAAACCGGCGCCGGACCCGCCGGACCCGCCGGACCGGCCGAACCGGGCCTGGAGCGAGCCATCTGTCGGAGCGGCCACGCTAGCCCGCGAAACGCCCGATTCGGCGGGCGGCACGGCGTCGACATCGAACCGGCGCAAGGCTAGCACGACGCCCAGCCCTCCGGTTCCCGCAGGCGTCGTATCCGGAGCGTTCCGCCGGTTGCCGTTGCGTAACGGCGCTCACCGTCCGAAGCTGAGCCGGCGCGCCAGACGCGGCGGGAGGCCTGCGGCGACGATTGCCGCCTGCGTTGCGCCGACGTCGTACTCCAGTCGATGCCAGGTCGCTTCGCCTGCGTCCGTATCTATCATCATGTAGCTGGACCTTGGGTCGCCGTCGCGGGGCTGGCCCACGCTGCCGGGGTTGAGAATCATGCGGCGGCCGTCGAGCGCGAGGCGGCCCTGGTCCACGCGCATCGCCTTCATCTGCCCTCGCGACTCGCGAAATACGAGCGGCACATGGGTGTGACCGACGAGGCAGTAGGGCGTCGCGAAGGCGGCAAGGTTCGCCTGTGCGACCTCCGGCGAGTCCAGATACTCCCAGATGGGATCGCTCGGGCTGCCGTGCGCAAGCGTGAAGCCCGATCCCTCTGGTACGCGGCGTTCCGGAAGCCCGGCCAGGTAGAGCCGCGTCGACTCGTCGATTTGGGTGCGGGTCCATTCCATGGCTCGGAACCCGTCCGGGTTGAAGAACTCGATGCAGGTGCCGCCGCCCCCGGCGTCGTCGTGGTTGCCCCTCACCCCTATCGCGCCGGCCGCGCGCAGCCGGTCGACCACGGCCTGGGGCTGCGGGCCGTAGCCGACCGTGTCGCCGAGATGCCAGAGGGCGTCCACTGCGCCGACCGCGCCGAGGACCGCCTCCAAAGCGCCCAGGTTGGAGTGGATGTCCGATATCACCGCGATCCGCATGGGCCCACCCTACAACGGCCGGCGCCGGCGGGCTGCCGGGTCGCGCGGGAACTCGGTCGGAGTTGCGGCCACCTTCTGGACCACCGCCAGAACGTGATCTTCGAGCCCCGGAACCGCCACGGGATCGCATGCGATCACCTGCCCGCCGAGTTGTCGTACGGCTTTCTCGGCGCGCAGGAGTTCCTCGTCCATCGGGCGTCGCTTCCATGCCACGAGCAGCCCGCCGGGGGCCAGGAGCGGCAGGCCCAACTCCGCCAGGTCCGTCAGGTCCGCGACCGCCCGCGCGACGACGGCCTGCCAGCGGCCACGATGGTGCGGGTCCGCCGCGATGGCCTCGCCACGGACTGCGGCGACGGCAACGCGGTCCGCCAGCCCGAGGGCATCTACCGCGACGGTCAGGAAGCGTGCCTTCTTGCCGATCGACTCGACCAGCAGAGCCCGGCGCGCCGGCAGCGCCACGGCCAGGGGCAAGCCCGGGTATCCGCCGCCACTTCCTAAATCGACGAACTCATCGATCCCGGCCCATCGAAGCAGCGGCACGGCAGTCAGGCTGTCGAGGACGTGCTCTCGCGCGATCCTCTCCGGCGCGCGGATCCCGCTCAGGTTGATCGCGTCGTTCCAGGCCAGCAGCAGCCTGACGTGATCGTCGATCGCGGCCCGCGCGTCCGCCGACAGGTCGCAGTCCGCGATGGCCTGCAGACCGGCACGCAGCACGTGCCCATATTCATCCGGGAGTGGCGCAAGGCCCGAGATGCGCGTCGGGAGCGGTTCGCGGACCGGCGGCAGGGCCTCTATGAGTTCCCCGTCGCTCTGGACCACGCCGCTCCCGGCGTCGACTCTTCTCGCACCCGGCGACCCCAGGTCTTCCCGCGTCAGTCCGGTCCTCGGTCGGGTTTCCCCAGACCCCTCGCGAACGCGGTTACCCATTGACGGGCCGCAACAGCAGTGCGGAGGTCGGACAGTAGGCTGAGCATGGCGCGTAGTCAACGCGGTTGTCCACCAAAAAGCGGCGATCTTCCACTTTCGTGGATAACTCGCTCACGCGGAGCGGAGCGGTGGACGAGCCCGGTCGTTTCCGCGAGGCACCCTCACGCGCCCCCTCCACGGCCATCAGACGCGGGGTCGAACCGGCTTGCCGAGTGTCCGGCGCACGACATCGAGGACCTCCTCGATGTAACGATCGGCGTCGCCTTGCTCGGCGGCGGTCTTGACGCAGCCCTGGACGTGGTCCTCGAGAATCAGCATCGCCACCGAATCGACCGCGGCCCGCAGGGCGGCGGTCTGCTGGAGGATGTCGACGCAATACTCACGGCGCTCGATCATTCGCGCGATGCCGCGTACTTGACCCTCGATGCGACGTAGACGCCGGATCAGCGTCGCCTGATCGCGGGAGTAGGCGTGGCGAAAGGTCCCTTCGTTGGCGCCGTCGTCCGCAGGCTCGAGCGTGATCTCGGAAACGGGCCGAAGGACGCCCGCGGAGCCGCCCGGGCTTCCGGTTGCGGGCCCGACCCGATCGGATCGTTGCATCGGGCGCGCGCCTCCCGACTTGTCCATATCGTCTGTCGCCACCTGGACCTCCTGGGCCAGATGATACCCCTGGGGAGTATCTGAGGCAACGCCGGGCGGTTCCGCCGCGATTCGCCGACGAGTCTTCGGGCGGCCCTGAGGCGCTTGCTCCGGTAGACTTGCAGTGTGGATCCGCGAGATCGTCTGCGCATGGCCTTGCTAGGTTCCGGCTGCACACGGTGCGGTCAACCGTATGCCGCCCAGGGCATTCGGGTGCTCGCGCAGCGCGAGGAGATCGCCTTCGTACAGCTCGTCTGCTTCGCCTGCCAGACGCAGACGCTGGCGCTGGTGACGGGTGCGCCGGCCGCCGAAGACGAGACGCGCGGGTCTAAAGAAGGGATCCTGGGCGACGCAGCTGACTATGAGGGCGAAACGGCGGCTGCCCGGCCGGCCTTGCCGATCAGCGAGGCCGACGTCCTGGATATGCGGGCCTACCTGGCCCGGTACCGGGGCGATGTGAGCGGCCTGTTCGTCAACTCTCCGGATCAACGGCAGCCGGGTAGCGACGGTGCCGCGGACGAGACGGACACCGCGGGATGAGCGAAGTCACGCCGCGGGAGACCCAGACCGGGTCGGCCTTCGCCCACGCCAGCGAGGCCGAGTTCTCGCGTATCCTCGATTTCTATCAGGTCACCTGGGAGTACGAGCCACAGGTCTTCCCGATCCTCTGGGACCTCGACGGCAACGTCCTGGAGAGCTTCGCCCCGGATTTCTTCCTGCCGGACTTGGACCTGTTCGTGGAGTTGACGACGCTTCAGCAGCGCCTGGTCAGAAAGAAGAATCGCAAGGTCCGCCGCTTGCGCGAGCTCTACCCGAATCTTCGGATCAAGCTCTTCTACGCTCGGGACTTCCGGGCCCTGATGCTCAAGTACGGCCGCTCTGCGCTGGTCTCGGAGCTGAGCGGGACCCTCGGGCAGGTTGGCCCGCGCCAGAACCAGGAATCCGTGTCGGACGACACGGCTGGTACCGGACACGCCGGCGCCGCGCGGCCACTCGATCTCTCGACCGCACCGGCCGGTGCCACGCTCGATGCCGGCGCTCACGATCGCCGATCCCGCGGCGCGCGCCGCCGCGCTGTGCGCCGGGCCGCCGCGGCGTACGCTCCCAATTCGACCGCCCCGTGAACTAAGAGGTAGCGATGAAGCATTCTCAGGACCTCAACGAAGACGTGGCAGAGGTGCTGCTGTCCGAGGACCAGATCAGAGTCAAGGTGATCGAGCTCGGGAAGCGGATCAGCGCCGACTACGCCGGCCGCGAGCTGACGCTGGTGAGCGTGCTCAAAGGATCCCTTCCATTCATGGCCGATCTCATGCGCCAGATCGAGCTTCCGCTCCGAATCGACCTGATGGAGGTTTCGAGCTACGGCGGAACGTCGACTGAATCGTCTGGACTCGTGCGCATCCTGAAGGACCTGAGCGCACCGATCGACGGTCGCGACGTTCTCCTCGTCGAGGACATCATCGACACCGGCCTGACCCTCAATTACCTGCTTCGATACCTCAAGGGCAAGAAGCCGAACTCGATCAAGGTGTGCGCTCTTCTTGACAAGCCGGCCAGGCGCCTGGTCGAAATACCGATCGACTACGTGGGGTTCGAGATCCCCGATGCTTTCGTCGTCGGCTACGGTCTCGATTTCGGGGAGGTTTACCGCAACCTGCGTTTCGTGGGCGTGCTGCGTCCCGAGGCCTACGAGTCCTAGGGGGTCCGATGAATAGCAGTCCCATTCAAAGGGGTCGCTGGGTCGTCACCGTCGGCGCTTTGGTGATCATCGCGTCCTCATTCGTGCAGTGGTGGCAGCTCGGCGGCGGGCCGGGCGAGTTGCCCGCCCAAGGCGATGTCGGAATCTCCAACGGGTTCGGGTTCGTGCTGTTCCTGGCGGCCGTGGCGACGCTGTTGTTGATAGCGCTGCCGTACGCGGCCGAGGCGCCGATCGCGATCGATCGGCCGATCTCATATCTCCTCCTTCTGGGCGTGGCATTCGTGGCCTACGCCCTCCGAACTGTGGCGATGCTCCAGGACAATCTGATCCTGTACGTCGGCCAGACGCCGCCGATCCAGCCGCTTCGGGGTCCCGGATACTGGGTCGCGGCTGCGGGACTGATCGTCTTCGCGCGAGGTGTCTTCGAGCTCTGGGAAGCCCGCCGGCGCTTCTGATCCGGGCTCGGCCGCCTGCGTGGACTGAACCTCTCCCGTGGGTTCCCGCAGCGTCTCCGGGCGATGGCGTATAGTAGGAAACGGCGGGCCGGACGCATGAGCGTGGCCGCCAACCCCAACCTGGTGTGGCTGTCGAGCCCCAAAGAAGCTCGCCACCCGAGAGTTCGGCACGAATGTGCGCGGCCACCGCGCCAATGAGGACGCCGTGGCTGCAGCGGTAGTGCGATCGCTATCTCGCCACGAGGTTCGTGCATTCGAGTGGAGTATCTGGTCAGACAAGCCCGTATCACCGATGTCGATCGGTTGTATGCGCTCTGCGTGGAAATGGGGGCTACGCCCGGCGCTGGCACCCCATTGGACGCGATCGGCCTGTTGCGCCAGCTCATCTACATGCCGAACGCAAGCGTCGTGGTCGCCGAGGCGGGTCGTCAGATTGCCGGCGGTGCAGTGCTCAGCCTGAGACCATCGATTCAGGCCGGCGGGTTCGTAGGCACGGTAGACGTGCTGATCGTCGCCTCTGGCCATAACGCCGAGAAAGTGGCCGATGCGTTGATCGAGGAGATCATGACCTCGGCACGAAGAAAAGGCTGCGCAATCGTGGAAGTCATGCTGCCGGAGAACGCCGCTCTGCGTGCGTGCTGGACGCGCCAGGGCTTCAATCCGGAGTCAGCCAACATCTACCGAGCGGGAGTCCCGGTCAGGGCACCGGCCACCCACTAACAATTCCGTCGCGGCCGAGCTGCCAGGGAGCGCCGGCGTCACGGGTCAAGGCCAGCGGCAAGGGCCGCCAGGCCATCACATCAAGGAGTAATTGGTGAGTAAAAACGTCGCCGTCTTCGTGGACGTAGCGAACATCTTCTATGCAGCGAAGGCGGCAGGCGCAGACATCGACTACGTCACCCTTCTCAAAGCCGCGGTTGCCGGACGCGATTTCGTCCGCGCATACGCCTACACGGGTCTCGACCCCGAGAATGAGAACCAGCGCAACTTCCACAGCTTCCTCGCCCGCCACGGCTACAAGGTTGTGAGCAAGGACATCCGCAAGTACGGGGACGGCAAGGTCAAGGCGAACCTCGACATCGAGCTCGTCGTCGACATGATGAAGACGGCTCGGAATCTGGACGTCGCAATCGTCGTCAGCGGCGATGGAGACTTCGCGCCGGCGATTCGCGCGGTGCAGGAAATGGGAGTGCGCGTCGAGGTCATCAGCTTCCGGGG
>PMBR01000055.1 GCA_003152995.1 Chloroflexota bacterium
GAGTTGGCCATGATCGCGCCGTCGCGCATGACCTTGAAGTGCTCGGCCCGGATGACGTGGATGTCGCCGGTGGCGGTGATGAAGATGTCGCCCCAGGGAGCGGCGTCTCCGATCGTCATGACCACGTTGCCATCCATCAGGGCTTCAAGCGCCCGAACCGGGTCGACTTCCACGATGGCTACCTGCGCGCCCATGCCCCGGAAGCGCGAGGCGATGCCCTTGCCGCACCAGCCGTAGCCGGCCACGACTACCCGCCGCCCGGCGATCAGGTAGTTCGTGGCGCGCATCACGCCGTCGAGGGTGGACTGACCGGTGCCGTAGCGGTTGTCGAAGAGATGTTTGGTCAGCGCCTCGTTCACCGCCACGACCGGATAGCCGAGGGCGCCGTCGGCCGCCATGGCCTTGAGCCGGATCACGCCGGTCGTCGTCTCCTCCGTCCCGGCCACGATCTCCGCCAGCTGGCCGCGCCGCTCCTGATGGATCAGCGTGACGAGATCGCAGCCATCGTCCATGGTCATGTGTGGGTGAGTGTCGGCGGCTTCGTTGAGGTGCTTGTAGTAGAGGTCGCGATCGGCGCCGTGGCGGGCGAAGACCGTGATGCCGTACTCGGCGACGAGCGCGGCAGCCACGTCGTCCTGCGTGGAGAGCGGGTTGGAGGCGCACAGCGCGACCTGGGCGCCGCCGGCCTTCAACGTCCGGACCAGGTTCGCCGTCTCCGTCGTCACGTGCAGGCACGCCGCCAGGCGCAGCCCCGCCAGCGGCTTCTCACGTTCGAAGCGCTCGCGGATCAGCCGCAGAACCGGCATCTCGCGCTCGGCCCATTCGATGCGGCGGACGCCTTCGTCTGCGAGGCCGAGATCGGCCACGTCGTGGGGCGGAAGCGCCGATGCGGCGCGGGGCTTAGAGGCGGTGGAAGCCATGCTGTCAGGACTCCTTGCGAGCGCCGAAGAGGCGGCGGATCGGACCCGTCCAACCGCCCCAGGCCGACTCGGTGCGGTGAATGAGCCGTTCTTCGAAGTTGGCGTGAACCTGGTAGCCGAGACGCCGGTAGGCCGCCAGGGCAGGTGGGTTGTCGGCTCGAACGTTGAGAACGACCTGGTCGCAGAAGCGCAACAACTCGGCCGTCACCGCGCCCGTGACGGCGGTCGCGTAGCCGCGGCCTCGATGATCGGCATGGGTCATGACGTTGCCCACGACGGCCAGACGGGCCGACGCACTGATGACGTGGGTGCCCGCGGCTGAGACGAGCCGGCCACCGACGCGGACGCCGTAGTACAGCCCGTCGGCGATCGCGCCGGCCGGCAGCCACGACGCGAAGCCAAGTTGATAGAGGCGGTTCAACTCCCCGATCTCGACCGGCAGCAGACGCTCCACCTCGTCCGGGAAGGGCCGGAAATGATCTCGGTCGGTCCACATCCGGACCATCTCAGGCCCGGAGTCCACACGGTACTCGGCCGCCACCGCAGGCAGGTTCTCCAGGTGAGACGCCACGTAAGCGGTCTTCGGTTTGATCACCGAGGCGAGGATGCCCTCGATGCCTGCGTTCTCGCCCATGACGAAGACCGGCTGGGGCGAGTAGCCGGCGTACTGGAGGACCACCGCCACCGGCCGACCGCCGGACGTGGCCACTCCCCAGCGAGTGCGAACGAACTCGCGGTCGTCGAGGTCGCAGATGGCATAGGCGGCGAAGAGCCGGTCCGTCTCCAGGAAGGCCCGCAGCAAGGCCCGATCCGTCGTCTCGTGAACGGAAATCGAGCCGCGCTCGCGACGCGCCATGGCGCGGGTGGTCACGGCCGCACCTGCGCGAGAGTCGCGGACGTCGCAAAGGTCGCGGCCTGACCCGGGCGATCCAGATCGTGTCCTGCGTCGTCGCCGGGGAAGCTCACTAGACCTCGTCCGCAGATCAGTACTTGATGACGCTCGTCGTTTTGTAGTCCCGCAGACGCTCGCGGCCCTTGAGGAAGAGCAGCTCGACCAGGAAGTCGAGCCCGACGATCTCGCCCTGCAGCCGCTCCACCAGCTCGATCGTGCCGCGGACGGTGCCGCCCGTGGCCAGCAGGTCGTCGACGATCAGGACGCGCTGACCTCGGGCGATCGCGTCTTTGTGGATCTCGAGCGTGTTTGAGCCGTATTCGAGCGCGTACTCGACCGATACGGTCTCTGCCGGCAGCTTGCCGAGCTTGCGCACCGGCACCAGGCCGGCATTGAGCGCATAGGCTATCGGGCCGCTGAATATGAACCCGCGCGACTCCATGCCGAGGACGAGGTCCACGCGCGCGTCGCGATACGGCTCGATCATGAGATCGATCGCCTGATGGAAGGCGGCCGGGTCCTTGAGCAGGGTCGTGATGTCGTAGAAGAGGATTCCGGGCTTGGGGAAGTCCGGGATCTCACGGATCTTGGCGCGCAGTTCCTCGGCGGTCATGTCGAGGCTGTCCTCCGGTCAAGGTGCGGCTGGGTTCGGCAGGCGAAGTCTACCGCAGCCGCAAGGGCTTCCGACCGTCAGGCCGAACAGGACCCCGCGTTTCGCGACGGCGGCCCGTTAGTTATCGGCGCCGGGAGAGCCAGGCCAGATCCACGATCCACCGATCGGCCGCCGCGATCGCCGCCCGACACGCGTCAGGGGCCGGGCGAGGGCGTAGGGCCGGGAGACGCGTCGAGAATCGCGACCAGCTTCTGGTCGAGAACCGGGCCCAGCGACGCGGAGAATGTCGCCGTGAGGTGATGCTGGTCCCGGAACACGATCATGCCGTTGATCACGACCGGGCACGAACCCGTCCCGGGGCAGATCGAGTCGGTGAGGACGATCAGGCTCGCCCCGCTTGCCGCGACGGCCACGTTCTCACGCCTGCCCATATTCGACCCAAAGGCGGTCGCCCGCGAGTACGCGCACTGGCGGTAGTCGTTGAGGTGGGCCGAGAGACAATCCGGCACGCTCATGTTCCACGGGTCCGGGATGTCCTGGACCATCACCAGCTTGCTGGACTGCGGGATCTTGTTCATCTCACGGGCCATGGCGTTGCCCTGGGCCGTAATACCGCCGTCCGAGGAGTTGATGTTGTAGATCCAGCGGCTCATGTGGACGATCACAAGGTCCGGCGGATGAGCATTCAGCCGGGTGATCACGTTGTTGTTCCAGGTCGCGCATTCGGTGTACGGACGCTTCAGGGTGAACTCCGTGATCGGGATGTCGACGAACGAGCAGTCGATCTTCAGGTACACAACCAGCTTCCAGCCGTGGGCCTTGGCGACCGCGTTGACCGCCGGGAATAGCGCCGAGGCATGCGAATCGCCGATCAGCGCGACCTGGTAGGTCCCGCTGGGGTTGCCGTAGACGCATTGGCCCCAGGGCCGCGGGACCGTCGTAGCCTCCCAGCCCAGGCAGTTGTCCGTCCAGGGCCGCTCGTAGTCCTTTGGCGCCTTGCCCAGGCTGGGGCGGAGCGCGTTCGTGACCGCGTATGTCGTGGGCGTGTAGGGCGGCGCCGGCGTCAGGGCCGGGGTCATGAGCGGGAAGGGCGTCGGCGTGTCACCCGGCGGCAAGCTGGCAACGCTGGGCGGCGGAGTGTCCGTCGCGTCATTGATGCCTGTGTCGCCGGGCGTGTCGCTCGGCTGCGGGGAGTCCGTCGGGTCGACCTGCGCGGTTTGCCCGCCCAGATCGGCCAGCGCGTTCTGGGCGCTGATGTTGAACCCGGTGCCGATGAGGGCGACGATCACCATCACAGCCACTCCCGCCAGCACGGTGCGACTGGGGCGGGGCAGCGGTATGTAGCCGCGTCGGAAGGGCTCCTCGACCAGGCCCCAGCTCACCGTCGCGACCGGAATGGAGAAGAGGGCAAGTGCAAAAGCCTGCGATGGAGTGAGCACCGCCTGGACCTGGCCGGGGAGGGCGACGTCCTGCAAGGGTCCCTGGAGGTAGAGCCCGCCCAGGATCAGCATCGGCCAGTGCCATAAATAGAGCGAGTAGCTGATCTTGCCGATGAAGCGGATCGGCATGAGCCGCAGCAGGACGCCCGGCCCGCGACGTTCCATCCCGGAGGCGATCAGCAGCAACCCGGCGGCCGTGGGGATGAGGGCCGCTGTGCCGGGGTACGGGATGGTCGTTGAGTCGATCGTGAATGCGTCGATCAACAGCGCCGCCAGCGCCGCCCAGCCGGCGATCACGAGGATGCGCGAAATCACGTGCTGGAACGCTCCCGGCACCCGTGAGAGCGAACCGGCTCCCACGGCCAGCAGGCCGCCGGCGGCAAGCTGCCAGGCTCGGGTTGGCAGCATGTAGAAGGCCCAGCTCGGGTTCGTATCGGTCATGTAGAGGCTCGCCGCGAACGACACCACGACCACGGCCAGAAGGGCGGCGCCCGCCCCGATGCGCGGCGCGCGCCAGGCAGCGACAAGCAGCAGTGCCGGCCAGACGAGGTAGAACTGCTCCTCGACACCGAGCGACCAGAAGTGGAGGAACGGCGAGTAGCTGACCGGGTTGAAGTAGTCCGTCGTGAGGGCAAAGCGGATGTTGGCAATCGAGAGAGCCGCCGATGCCCCGTCCTGCATGGCGTCCGGACGCTGGATCAACGTGACGAGCGAGTAGGAGATGGGGATCGTGATCAGGAGCACGACCGCCGCCGCGGGCAGGATGCGTCGCACTCGCCGTGCGTAGAACTTGGCGAAGCTGACCTTGCCCGTCTTCTCACGCTCGCGGATCAGCAGACCCGTGATCAGGAACCCGGAGACGACGAAGAAGAGGTCGACGCCGATGAAGCCGCCGGGAACCTGGAAGGGAGCGTTCGAGAGCAGCCCGGCATGGAAGAAGACGACGAGCAGGACCGCGACGCCCCGGAGCCCCTCGATATCGGGCCGGAAGCCTTCCTTGTCGCGGGACCCGGCCGCCTTCTTCGTGCTCGTTTGCTGCATCCCATGTCCTTTCCGGTGCCTGCCGCGACGGGGGATGCGACGGAACTGACCGGCTGCCCGTGACGGACCTGCTCTGGGCCCGGCCCGTACCGTGAATTCCGGTTCGAGCGCCCATAGGGTACCCGAAGGCCACCGGACACGGGCTTACTGCGGGCTTCTCAGCGTCGCGGCTGGGCGGCGGAGGAGACTTCGCGCTGCTCTCGCTGCTCTTCGGCGAAGGGCAGGAGCCTCGAAACCACCGATTGAGCGAGGCTCCACGAGCGGGCCGGATCGCGCGGCAGACGGATGCGGGCCTGGTTCGTGCCGAAGCGGACGACGTCGCGGCCCATCGGCGCGAGAGCGCGCATCGCCGAGGCGCGGCTCAGCGTGCCCAACCGGACGACCAGCTCGCCCTCCTCCCGCGAGATGGAGACGATTCCCGCCGACTCGGCCGCCATGCGCAACTCGACGACCTCGAGGAGCTTGAGGACCGGTTGCGGCGGCGGGCCGAATCGGTCGGCCAGCTCCTGGCGGAACGCGGCCAGCTCGCCGGTCGTTCGGACGCGGCCGAGGCGCCGGTACAGCTCGAGCTTCTGGGCCGTGTCGGGTACGTACGAGTCGGGCAGGTGCGCATCCACCAGGAGGTCCACCGTTGCGCCCGGTCGTTCGATCTCGGGCGCCCGGCCTTCGAATTCGGCCTTCTGCTCCTCGACCGCCTCGGCCAACAGACGTGTGTAGAGGTCGAAGCCGACGGCCGCAACGTGACCATGCTGCTCGGCGCCCAGGATGTTGCCCGCGCCCCGGATCTCAAGGTCCGACAGCGCGATCTGGAAGCCGGCGCCCAGCTCCGAGGCGTTGAAGATCGCCTGCAACCGCTTGCGCGCCACGTCCGAGAGACGCTCGCGGCGGCGGTAGAGCAGATACGCGAAGGCGCGTCGGGAAGACCGTCCGACCCGGCCGCGCAGCTGGTAGAGCTGGGCCAGGCCAAGCATGTCGGCGCGGTCGATGACGATCGTGTTCGCATTCGGAATGTCCAGGCCCGATTCGATGATCGTGGTGCAGACCAGGACCTCCGTCGCGCCACCGGCGAAGCCGATCATCACCTTCTCGAGCTGACCTTCCGGCATCTGGCCGTGGCCGACGGCGATCCGGACTCCCGGCAGCAGCTGGCGCAGCTGCTCGGCCTGGGCCTCGATTGTCTCGACGCGGTTGTGGACGAAGAAGACCTGCCCGCCGCGGTCGAGCTCGCGCAGGATCGCGTCGCGAACGAGCCCGGCCGAAGCCTCGGCCACGCGCGTCTGGATCGGCAGGCGGTCCTCCGGCGGCGTCTCGATCAACGACAGGTCGCGGACGCCGGCCAGCGCCAGGTTGAGCGTGCGCGGGATGGGCGTGGCGGAGAGCGTCAGCACGTCCACCTCGCGGCGCAGCTTCTTGAGACGCTCCTTGGCGGCTACGCCGAAGCGTTGCTCCTCGTCGACCACCACCATCCCCAGGTCGTGGAAGTGGACGTCCTTGCTGAGCAGCCGGTGCGTGCCGATCACGAGATCTACCGAGCCCGCGGCGAGCCCGTCGATCGTCGCGTCCTGCTCCTTCGCGGGCACGTAGCGGGACAGCAGACGGACGGTGATCGGGAAGGCGGCGAACCGCTGGCTGAAAGTCGCATAGTGCTGGGCGGCGAGGACCGTCGTCGGCACGAGCACCGCGACCTGCTTGCCGCCCTGGAGCGCCTTGAACGCGCCGCGCAGCGCCACTTCCGTCTTGCCGTACCCGACGTCGCCCACTACCAGCCTGTCCATGGGCCGGCCGGCCTCCATGTCGAGCTTGACCTCGGCCGTGGCACGGAGCTGGTCGAGCGTCTCCTCGTACGGGAACGACGCCTCGAGCTCCGCCTGCCACGGGGTGTCGGGCGGGTAGGCGAAGCCCGGCGCGGCGGCGCGTGCCGCGTAGATCTCGAGCAACTCTTTGGCGAGGTCGGTGACCGCGCGCTTGACCCGCTGCTTGGTCCGCAGCCAGTCGGCGCCGCCCAGCTTGCTGAGTTCGGGGTTCTCGCCGCCGGAGTAGCGGCTGATGCGGTTGATCTGCTCGACGGGCAGGAAGATCTTGTCGGTGCCGTGGAAGCTCAGCTCCAGGTAGTCGCGCTNNAGCATCCGCTCGTAGCGGGCGATGCCGTGGTCGATGTGGACGACGAGGTCGCCCGAGGTCAGCCGGTCCAGGATGTCGCGGGGCACGACGCGCCGCAGGGCCTTGGGGCGCCGAACGCGGACGGTGCCGAAGAGCTCGCGGTCGGTGACCAGGACGAGCCCATCGGGTCCGCCGGCGAAGCCGCCGTTGAGACTCCGACCGACGAGAGTCCGCGTGCCCGGACCGGGAGCCTCGGCGATTCGATCGACGGCCGCGGTCGGCATGTCCTGCTCGGTCAGCAGCTCGGCCAGACGAGGAGCTTGATCCGACGCCAGGACGACACGATCGCCTTCGCTCGTCCAGCTCGCGATCGCCTGTGCCAGCCGCGCGGTCCGGGCCGGCGGCAGCGCAGGCTCGCGCCAGCCGAAGAGATCGCCTATTGGCGTCCCTCCGCCGGTCGGCGTCGCGGCCTCGGATTCCCAGGTGAGTTCCAGGGTTCGGCCACGCAGCAGGCGGCTCTTCCAGTCGCGGGGTCCGAGATAGGCCTCCGGCCACTGATCCGGCAGGTCGCGCGCGGCCACCAGCTCGTCGCGGCGCTCCTTGGCCTGGCGCCACAGGAAATCGGCGGCGTCGGCGATCTCGGCCGGCTCGTCGAGGACGAGGAGCGTTCCGGCGGGCAGGTGATCCAGGCCGGTCGAGGGGCAGAGGACGGCGGCCCAGACTTCGGCGGCGTCGCCGGTATCGAGGACGCGGGCAGATGCGGCAATGTCGTGAACGTGGCCGGAATGCGCGCCCAGCTCGCCGGTGCCGGCGCGGACACCTTCCTCGAAGCCGGCGAGATCCGATGCGAGGCGGTCCGGGAGTCGGGCGGCGAGGTGGCCGGGCAACCCGGCGAGCCGCTCGCGAATCTCGGCGACGCCGGCGGCCGGCACGAGGAATTCGCTGGCGGGGAGCAGAGCCACTTCGTCTACGGCTCTGAGGCTGCGCTGATCGGCCGGGTCGAAGGCTCGCATCGAGTCGATCTCGTCGCCGAAGAGCTCGATCCGGATCGGCAGCAGCGCCGCGGACGGGAACACGTCGACGAGGCCGCCGCGGCGTGCGAACTCGCCCCGGCCGGCAACTTCGAGCACCGGGTCGTATCCGAGGGCGAGCAGCTCGTGGAGCAGTTCTTCCTGGTGGAGACGGGCGCCAACGCGCAGGCGGCGCGGCTTCTCGGGCACCTCGTCCGGATCGAGGGTGTGCTGGAGCAGCGCTTGAACGCTGGCGACAAGAACGCGGGCACGGCCGGAGCGCCAGGCGGCGAGAGCCGCCACGCGAGCGGCCGTCTCGTCGCGGATCAACTCGCTGCGTTCGTAGGCCAGCGATGAGCGCGGCTCGAGGACGGCCACCGCATCCGGGTCGCCCAGCCATGACTGCAGCTCCTCTGCCACTCGGTCGCCGATCTCGGCGTCGCGGGCAACCCAACAGAGCCGCTCGCCTGTTCCTCCGGGGCCGCCGTCCAGGGCGAGGGCTGCCGCAAGGAATGTCTTGGCGCCGTGCGGCACCGCGCCGAGTGACGCGTGCCGACCGCCCGCAGGGAGTGGCGCGCTCTCCGCCCCGAGTCTCTGGCGCAGCGCCGCGAAGGCCCCGCTGGCGTGCAGGAGCGGCGGCAGGACGTGCAGATCCGGCAGCCGTCGGGCGTTCGGGGCCGCCCCGGACCCCGGAACCGCGGCCGCCGCGTCGCGGCCGGCCCCCGCCTTCGCCGCCTGGGCGGCCTGGTACGCGGCCCGGATCTCAGCGTCGACATGGCGCTCCTTGCCCCGCCTGCCGCGCAATTCCGGCGCGGCCGGCGCCTTGCCGCGCCCGACCGGCTCGGCCTCCTCCTGAGCCGAGTCCGCGGCCAGGAACTCGTCCGCCTCCTCGTCCGCGGGCTCTCGATCGGGCAAGCCGAGCCCGTCCTCACCCAGCGGGTCCGCCTCGCCGCTCAGAGCGGCCTCGATCTGGCGGCGGAGAGGACGGCCTCCACGGACGCTCACTCGCCACCCTCCGGCGGCTTCGACTTGCGCCAGCCGGTCTTGGTGCGGCGTATTCCGTCGGGCCCGGGAGGACCGTCGACCGCGCCGGGAGGCGCCGACCGCTCATCGTCGGCGGGCCGCAACTCGAAAGCGTTGAAGTGGTTCGCGGCCTTGCTGGTGCCGTCTCGGGCCCACGCTTCGACCGCGTCGGCGGCGGCATCGAGCAGCTCGGACAGCCGGGCCTTCTCGCCCCGCCCGAACTGACTCAGGACGTGGTCGATGGCGTTCTCGCCGGGCTCGCCGATCCCGACGCGCAGTCGACTGAACTGCTCGTTGCCCAGCTCCTCGATGATCGA
>PMBR01000130.1:0-45712 GCA_003152995.1 Chloroflexota bacterium
GAGGAGCGCGGCGTGGCCGAGGCGATCGCGCGCTCGATCATGGTCATGACCGGGCTGCGCACCCCGATCGTCACGATCATCACCGGCGAAGGCGGCTCGGGCGGCGCACTCGCGCTGGCGATCGGTGACGTGGTCCTCGCCCTCGAGAACTCGATCTACTCGGTCATCAGCCCCGAGGGCTGCGCCACGATCCTGTGGCGGTCCGGCGAGCACAGCCACCAGGCCGCCATGGCGATGAAAGTCACCGCCGGCGAGCAGCAAGAGCTCGGCATCGTGGACATCGTCATTCCCGAGCCCGGCGAAGGCGCTCACACCGACCCGGCGGAGACGGCCAGGAGGATCAGGGAGGTCGTCCTGGAGCGGTTCGACATCCTGGGCCGGATGCCACTCGACGAGCTGGTCGAGGCCAGGTTCCAGAAGTTCCGGGTCATGGGCCCGTACATCGTGGCCGACCGTCCCGCGCCGCCGCCGGAGCGAACCGGCATCACCGACCGGCTGCGGGGCCTGTTCTCCAACATGCCGTCACTGCCGTCGATGCCGTCGATGCCCGGCACCCGGCACGACGTGCCGCCCGGCCGCGAGGAGGTCTAGCCGATGCCGCAAGATCGACAGGCGCGCACCGAGCGCGACCACAAGGCCATCTCCGATCTGGCCGACGATCTCCTTCCTGCGCTGATTGCCAGGCTGGCCGCCAGCGGCCTCGGCGAGATCGAGGTTCGCGAGGGCGAGTGGAAGGCCCGCTTGCGCAAGCCGGCCGGCGCCGACGATCGCAAGGTCGCCGGCCGAGGCCCGGTGGACGGGCGCTCCGCACACGGAATCCCACCAGGCCGCGGTCCGGCCGCGGGCACGGCGTACGTCGCCGTCGAGGATCGCGAGCGGCTCGCGCGTGAGCAGCAACAGGCCAGGGATCTGGCCGACGCGCCGATCGTTGCCACTTCGCCGGCAGTCGGCGTGTTTGCGCCGCGCAAGGACCTCGCGATCGGGATGCGGGTCCGCGCCGGCGATCGTCTCGGCACCGTGGACGTGCTCGGTGTTCGCGAGGACGTGGTCGCGCCGGTGGACGGCGTCGTCGGATTGAGCCTGACCGAGGCCGGCGAGGCCGTGGAATACGGGCAGGAGTTGATCCGCATAGAGCTGCCGGAGAACTCTCGAGGTCTTGAAGTCAACGGCGCGGACCGCGAAGCGGCCGCAGTTCTCGGGGAAGCGTGATGTTCAGCAAGATCCTGATCGCCAACAGGGGCGAGATTGCTCTCCGCATCCTGCGCGCCTGTCGAACCATGGGCGTCGGCGCGGTCGTCGCCTATAGCGAGGCCGACCGCGACAGCCTGGCCGCCCAGCTCGCCGACGAGGCGATCTGCATCGGCCCGGCGGACGCCCGGCGCAGCTATCTCTACGCGCCGGCCGTGATCTCGGCCGCGGTCGTGACCGGCTGCGACGCGATCCACCCCGGGTATGGGTTCCTGTCCGAGGACGCGGGTTTTGCCGACGTGGTTCGGGCCCACGGCCTCGCGTTCATCGGTCCGTCTGCCGAAGTGTTGGAACGCTTCGCCTCCAAGGAGGCAACTCGCCGCGTGCTCGAGGCCCACGGTCTGCGCACGATCCCAGGCTCCGGCATGCTCCGCGACGAGGCCCACGCCCTCGAGGAGGCCGAGCGCATCGGCTACCCGGTGCTGATCAAGCCCTCCGCGGGCGGCGGCGGCAAGGGGATGCGCCTGGTCAAAACCCCGCAAGAACTCGAATCGACCTTCAAGATCTGCCGCTCCGAGGCCAAGGCAGGTTTCGGCGACGACTCGCTGTACATGGAGAAGTACCTCGACGAAAGCCGCCATCTCGAGGTCCAGGTCGCGGTCGACCGCTTCGGGAACGCCATCCACATGGGCGAACGAGACTGCTCCGTCCAGCGCCGCCACCAGAAGATCATCGAAGAGACGCCGAGCCCGGCTCTCACCGAGGCCGCCCGTCAGGAGCTTTGCTCGCGCGCCGTCCGGGCCATCGCCGATGCCGGCTATGAGAATCTGGGCACTCTCGAGTTTCTCGTCGATGCCAAAGGCGACGCCTACTTCATCGAGATCAACTGCCGGATCCAGGTCGAGCACCCGATCACCGAGATGTGCACCGGGATCGACATGGTGGCATTGCAGATCAAGATCGCCGCCGGCGAGCGCCTCGGCATGACCCAGGCGGACGTCGTCTCGAGGGGCCACGCCATCGAGTTCCGCATTCTTGCCGAGGATCCGGGCAACGACTTCCGGCCCCAGGACGGTCAGATTCTCGGTTACCTGGCCCCGGGTGGGCCGGGCGTCCGCATGGACACGCACATCTACCCCGGCTATGACGTGCCGTCCTACTACGATTCGCTGCTGGGCAAGCTGTCCGTATGGGCGCCCGATCGGGCCACGGCGATCGCCCGCGCCGACGCGGCGCTCCGAGAGCTGCTCGTGGACGGCATCACGACCAACATCGACCTCCACAGGGCGATTCTCGCCAACGAGGTCTTCATCGACGGCAAGGTGACCACGAACCTGCTCGACCGCGTCGGCAGCGCCCCGTTCGTCGCTGCCGGCAACCGCTGAACCGCCACCACCAGGAGCCGCCAGTGCCCCAAACCGACGCGCCAAACGAGACCATCCTGACCACTCGCCAGATCCAGCAGCTGCTCCCGCACCGCTGGCCGTTCCTGCTGGTCGACCGCATCGTCGAGTACGACGCGGTGGCCAAACGGATCGTCGGGCTCAAGTCCGTGACGGCGACGGAGTGGTTCTTCCAGGGCCACTTCCCCGATCAGCCGATCATGCCGGGCGTTCTCCAGGTTGAAGCTCTGGCCCAGACCATGGGCATCTTCGTCGCCCAGCAGCCCGGCTTCGGCGATCGGCTCGGTCTCTTCGCCGCGATCGACGAATGCCGCTTCAAGCACATCGTCACGCCGGGCGACCAGCTCCGCCTCGAGGTCACGATGGAGCGGCTCGGGAGTAAGTTCGGACGCGGCAAGGGCATCGCGACGGTCAACGGCGACGTCGCGTGCGAGGCTCTCCTGAGCTTCATCATCGCCCCCGAGAGCGCGCTCCGCTGATGGTCCGGATCGCAGTCCTGAGCGATATACACGGCAACCTGCCCGCCCTCCAGGAAGTGCGCAAGGCAGTGGACTCGGCCCGACCCGATTACGTGGCGATTTGCGGCGACCTGGCGATGAACGGCCCGGATCCCGTCGGGACGGTGGATCTGGTCCGCGAGCTCGATCGGGCCGGCGCCTTCGTCATCTGCGGCAACACCGATCTGGCGGTCACCGACGGTGACTTCACGGCCGCGTTCCCGTGGTTCACGGAGGGCGCGCCCGAGGCGTATAAGGTCGCGGCGGAGTGGGCGCGCGACGAGCTCGGCGACGAGCGAGTGGACTACCTGCGCCACCTGCCCTGGGAGCGCCGTCTGCGAGTCGACGACACGCTCATCGTCTTCTGCCACGCCTCGCCCGGATCGCTGACCGACGGTCTGGCGGCCGACCTGGATCCCGTGGTCACCATCGATCGCGTCAGCAAGACCGACGCCTCGGTCATAGTCTGCGGCCACACTCACCTGCCCGAGGTGCGCGAGATCGGCTGGCGGACTCTCGTCAACGACGGCAGCGCCGGCTACGTCTTCGACGGCGATCCAACGGCGAGCTGGGCACTCATAGAGATCAACGAAGGCAAAGTCACGGCCGAGATCAAGCGCACCAACTACGACGTCATGGCGGCTGCGAACGCGGTTTCCGCTCGCGGTCTTCCGGGCGACGTGTACAGGGCCGCCACCATCCGCACAGGGAAACTCGTTCGATGATGAACAGACTGACCGAGACCGCATTGCCCGAAGCAACGCGCAAGGCGGCGGACGCGCAAGGCGGCCCGTCCGCCCGGAAGCTTGTCCGATGAGCTCCAACACTCAGCCCCGCGTCGTCGTGACGGGCATGGGCGCTCTCACCGCCTTGGGCAACGACGTCGCCACGACCTGGGACGGCCTGGTCGCGGGCCGCTCCGGCGTGGCCACGATCACGCAGTTCGATCCTTCCCGCCTGACCACCCACATCGGCGCCGAGGTCAAGGACTTCGACTCCTCCGCCGTTCTGGATCGCAAGGAGCAGCGTCGAAACGATCGGTACGTCCAGTTCGCGCTCGTGGCGGCTCGTCAGGCGATGGACCAGGCCGGGCTGCCGGCACGTCTGGAAGGCGAAGAGGCCGAGCGGACCGGGGTCGTGATCGGAACCGGCATCGGCGGCATCCAGACCCTCGCCGATCAGATCCTTCTGATGGGCGAGCGAGGACCCGGCCGTATGTCGCCCTTCCTGATCCCGATGGCCATCGGCAATCTGGCGTCGGGCGTCACGGCGATCGCGTTCGGGCCGCAGGGCCCCAACTTCGGCGTCGTCTCGGCCTGCGCCACGGGCGGCCACTCCATCGGCGAGGCCTGGGAGATCATCCGGCGCGGAGACGCCGACATGATGCTGGCCGGTGGCGCCGAAGCGACGATGCACGAATCGCTGGTCGGCGGCTTTGCGGCGATGCGTGCGCTCTCGACCCGCAACGACGAGCCCGAGCGGGCATCGCGGCCCTTCGACAAGCATCGCGACGGCTTCGTCATCGGCGAGGGCTGCGGCGTCGTCGTCCTGGAGCTGCTCGACCACGCTCGCGCGCGCGGCGCGAAGCCGCTCGCCGAGATGGTGGGCTACGGAGCCACGGCCGACGCCTCTCACATCACGCTTCCGGCTCCAGGTGGAGCGGGCGCGGTCCGGGCCATCCGTCGCGCCCTCGAGAAGGCGCACCTGAGCGTTGACGACGTGACCATGGTCAACGCCCACGCCACCTCCACGCCCGAGGGCGACCCCCGCGAACTCGAGGCGATGCGCACGCTCTTCGGCGATCGAGTTGCCGAGGTGAGCATCACCGCCAACAAGAGCATGATCGGGCACACGCTCGGCGCCGCCGGAGCCATCGAAGCGATTGCCACGATCATGAGCATCCGGACCGGCATCGTGCCGCCTACGATCAACCTCGAGGAGCCCGACGAAGCGGCCACCGGGCTCGACCTGACCCCCGGCACCGCACGGCGACGCGAGATAGAGATCGCGGTCTCCAATTCCTTCGGCTTCGGCGGACAGAACAGCGCCATCGTCTTCCGGCGCTGGAACGAGTAGAGGGCGCGACGATGGCTGAACAAGGCAACAACCCGGAGACTCCGGCGAAGACCACTCCAGTACCGGCCGCCGCTCCCGCCGCGAACGCCGCCTCTCCTTCGGATGCCGCCTCCGCGCCGGGCGCCGCCTCGGTCCAGGGCGCCGTCCCTGCACCCGGCGCTGCCTCCGCGCCGGAAACCGCGCCCCAGACCTCGAAGGCGGAGAAGACGCCATTGTCGGCCGAGGCCGTCTCGCTGCTGGGCTTGATCGACAAGCTGACCGAGCTCCTGGAGAAGAGCGATCTGGTCGAACTCGACGTCGAAGCCGGCCAGTCCGGCATCGTCCTGCGCAAACCTGCCGCGCTCTGGCAGGGAACCCCTGCGTCAATGATCGTGGCTCCAGTCGCAGCCGCCGATGCGGCAACGGCCGCCGCCCCGACGGAGCCGGCCGTTGCGGCCTCAACGGCCAGAGCCGTTCGCGCCCCGCTGACGGGCATCTTCTACTCGTCCTCGTCGCCCAGCACACCGGCGTACGTGACCGTCGGCCAGGAGATCGTCGTCGGGCAGGTCATCGGCCTGATCGAAGCGATGAAGCTGTTCAACGAGATCAAGTCCGATGTCGCGGGCAAAGTCGTACGAATGGTGGCCGAGACCGGGAAGCTGGTGAAGGCCAAGCAGCCGCTCATCGAGGTCGAACTGTGATGACCGGCTCCGGCCGCGGCGTCCATGTCACCGGCTGGGGCTCGTACGTTCCGAGTCAGGTCCTGACCAATGCCGATCTGGAGACGATGGTCGAGACATCCGACGAGTGGATCGTCAGCCGCACCGGGATCTGTGAGCGCCGCATCGCCGGACCAGGCGAGACGACAGCCAGCATGGCCGCCGTCGCAGGCCTGCGCGCCATCGCGGTGGCCGGGCTCAAGCCGGACGACATCGACCTGATCCTGGTCGGGACTCTCACTCCAGACTATCCGATGCCGTCCACGGCGGCCCTTGTGAAGGACGCCATCGGCAACAAGCGGGCGGCCGCGATGGACCTCGCGGCGGCGTGTTCGGGGTTCGTTTACGGCTATGCCACGGCCCACGCGTACATCGCCAGCGGCATGGCCACCAATGTCCTGGTCATCGGCGCGGAGACGCTCAGCCGTTGCACCGACTTCACGGACCGAGGGACGTGCATTCTCTTCGGCGACGCCGCCGGGGCGGCTGTTCTCTCGGCCTCGGATGAACCGGGCGGAACGCTCGGCATCGAACTCACGACCGAACCGGCGGGCGCCTACTACATCTGGCTCCCGGCGGGCGGTGCCGCCCGACCGGCGACGAATGCCACCCTGGCAGCCGGCGAGCACTACATGAAGATGAAGGGCAGCGAGACCTTCAGGATGGCCGTCCGAACTCTGGGCTCGACTTCACTCAAGGCTCTCGAGAAGGCCGGGCTGGGCCTTCCGGACGTGGACCTGGTCATCCCGCACCAGGCCAATGTCCGGATAATCGAAGGTCTCGCGCGGTCGCTCGACTTCCCGATGGAACGGGTCTTCGTCAATGTCGACCACTACGGCAACACCTCGGCTGCCTCGGTGCCGCTTGCTCTCGCCGAGGCGGTGGGCTCGGGCAGGGTGAAACAGGGCGACCGGCTGCTGCTCGTGGCATTCGGCGCGGGGCTCACTTCCGGTGCCATCGCGCTCCAATGGACCGCCGATCCCGCTCTCTCGGCCAGAGCCGAGTCCATCGGACCGGGTGACGTATCCGTCCTGCCCGGCTATCTGGAGCCCGTCAATCCATTCCCGCCTGCGCTGGAGTGGCTGCTCAAGCGCTCCGCCGGCGGCTGATTCACCGACTCATCGGGGCGCTTCGACCGCGCCGAGATCAAGAACGAGGAGGCACGACATGATCGATCTGACCGGCAAGACCGCTCTCGTCACGGGCGGCGCACGCGGTATCGGCAAGGCCATCTGCCTGAGCCTGGCCCGTCAGGGCGCCGACGTCGCGTTCGTCGACGTGGGACGCCCGGAAGTAGCCGAGGCCACGGTCGCCGAGATCCAGGCCCTCGGCCGCAAAGCGCTGTACGTGCCCGCCGACGTCACGGATCCGGAGGCCTGCGCAAAGGCCGTCGCGGCCGTCATCGCCGCCTTCGGCAAGCTCGACATCCTGGTCAACAACGCCGGCATAACCCGCGACGACCTGATCATGCGGATGCCGATCGACGACTGGAAGAAGGTCCTCGAGGTCAANNGCCGGCCAGATGGGCCAGGCCAACTATTCGTCCTCCAAGGCCGGCCTCATCGGCCTCACGAAGGCAACTGCGCGCGAAGTCGCGTCACGCGGCATCACCTGCAACGCCGTCGCGCCGGGCTTCATCGTCACCGAGTTGACCAAGGACCTGCCCGCCGCTCTGACCGATCAGATCAAGGCCCAGACTCCGCTCGGGCACTTTGGAACGGTTGAGGACATCGCGAACGCCGTCACGTTCCTCGCCTCTGACGAAGCGGGCTACATCACCGGCCAGGTTCTCGCCGTGGATGGCGGACTGGTGATGCAGTAGGCGCCGCGCCAAATGGCCGCCCGTCGGGTCCAGCGCGAGAGGTGTCATGCGCCCGGAGACGATCAGTCCCGGGACGGCGTAGGATCAGCGCTGCAACAGGCCGGAGGGTCACCTCAGCGCTGAAACGGGGGGTTGGAGTCGGATGACCGAGCCCGGAGACACGCAGTCCGCCGCTCCTGAGACCGAGCCTCAAGCCGAAGAGGACTTCACGGCCCCTCCACGATGGCCGGCGGCGCCCGCTGGCACGGGCTCGAAGTTGGGACGCCAGCGGAAGGGCCGCTCGCGGTTCGTCGCGGCGCTGCTGTCGATTCCCGGCATGTCCGCGTTGCTCGCCGCCCCGGCGCCCCAACCAGACCTCCCGGCGAACCGCCGTTCGCGGCTCCTCGCGGCGTTCCTGTCCTTCATCTGGCCGGGGCTGGGCCAGCTCTACGCTCGCCGTCGCATCTCGGCATTGATCTTCGGCGTCCCCGTCCTGGTGGCCGCGCTCTGGCTCGTCCTGCAATTGACCAATGGCCTCGATTACTTCGTGGCCAGCTTCCTCATCGACTCATTCGCTCTGACCTTCGTCATCGGCGGCCTGGTCTTCGGCGTCTGGCGCGTGGCTTCGATGATCCATGCCTACGCCACGACCGGCCCCCGTCGCCGGCCCGGCCGGCGCGACTCGGGCGTGCTGGCCGTCCTGCTGCTCATCGTCGTGGTGGTCTCCGCGGAGATCGTCAACTACTCCTGGTCCACCTACAGATTCGACGTGGACGTTCCGAACAACGTGCTCGTGCAAAGCCAGCCGACCGGAGGGGCACCGTTCGTGCCGGTGGTGACTCCAGTGCCCACGCCCGGGTGGACGCCTCCCGCCATCTATGCGGTGCCCAGCGCCACTCCCGGGGCCACTCCGACGCCCCCGCCGTCGCACCGGCTCACGATCCTCCTGACCGGGATGGATTGGACGACAGGTCGCGACCACGCTCTGAATGACGCCATCATGCTGGTCAGCCTGGACACGAAGACGAACAAAGTCTCGATGATCAGCGTCCCGCGCGACACGGCCTACTTCGACTTCTACTACGGCGGCATAGCCGGCCCGAACACCAAGATCAACAGCCTGGTGACGCTGTGGTCCCAGGGCAAACTTACGGCGCCTGATCCCCCGTTGACCGCGTTCGCCAAAGAAGTTGGCTTCCTCGTGGGCGTCAAGGTCGACTACTACGCGGCCATCAATATGGTGGGCTTCACCGACCTGGTGGACAGGCTCGGCGGCATCTGCATCTACAACGCAAAAGCGATCAACGACCCCTCCACCGGCACCTTCATCGGATCCGGGAACGTGTGCCTGGACGGCGCCACGACCATGTTGTACGTCCGTTCTCGCCACAACGGGGGCAGCGACTACGTACGCGCCGGCCGGCAACAGCAAGTGCTGCTCGCGGTTGCGCACAAGATGGCGACCGCCAGAGGCCTCAGCGTCTTGCCGAGCCTCCTCTCGATGGCTGCCACGATGATCCAGACCAACTTCCCGCTCAAGACGGTTCGAGACTACGTTTCGATCGTCCAGCATCTCGGGGACGGCGATGTCACCCAATGCGTGCTCGGACCGCCCTACAACTACCATCCGGACTCCGCGCTGACCAAGGGAGCGTGGACGAGCCGGTTGAAACTCAGCAGAGTCGCCCAGCTGTCCGTCTACACCTACGGCTCTGACAGCCGCTACTACGGCATGGAAGGGATCGTGCCGGCCGCCTGCGGGAAGTCGGCCTGACCCTCGGCGGATCGGCTGGTCAGGCCGATCCGCGGGACTGGACGGTGGGAGTGGCGAAAGTGGCCCATACGGGGTCAACTTGAGGAACTAATCGTAGATTTCTTCCGGCGAGCGCAGATCGAAGACCAGAAGGACGAGCGCCGGTCAAACCCCGGGTTTAGTCCGCCGGTGTCTACGGAAGTACACGATCTGGTCGTATGCGTCTACCGTCGCTGAGGCAATCTGAGGCCACTCGAAGGCGGTAAGGGGCGCGGTAGGAGCCCGTGTTGTCGTAGTTGCCCAGGAGACGGCGGATGCGAGCGTGTCCGTAGTGAGGGGCCCGCCGTACGTTCTGACCCACTCGGCCCCGACGTCCTCGACGAGCTCGGCCATTGCACCTCGATCGGGCACTAGGATCGGGCAGTCGAGCGAGAGCGCCAGCAAAGCGCTTCCGGAGTTGAGGATGTTCTGGTATGGGAGCACGACCAAATCCGCCGCTCGCACGATCGACTGGAGGTCGCCGTCCGGGATAAACGCAAGGCGCAACAAGATGCGCTCATCGCTACCGACGGCGTCGCGTACCTGACGAGCCGTTGTCTCATCCTCTGGGCGGCCTGCAACGACAAGCCGAAGCTTGGGATCTGGTTCTCCCCTGAAGGCCCGCGCCAGGGCTGGGACGTCCTTATAAGTGCGGACTTGCCCGACGAAAGCTACAACCTTGGCATCAGGGGCAATCCCAAGGTCGGCTCGCGCCGCTGCGCGATCAGGTGGAGCGGAGAAGACGGCCCGGTAGTGCCCCAATGGGATCACGAAGGAAGGCACGTTGCCGAGAGTTGGCCACCTGCTCACGGCGCCGGATAGGCCAGCCCTGCTCGGACTGATGATCCCATCGAGTTGCGAAGTGAAGGCCGACCAGTACCGCTTCTCGATCTCAGGATAGCGGCCGTCGTGCGAACTGAGGTTATGGACTGTCCAGACGATTGCTGTTCCCCTTGCCCGAGCGATCCTGACCAGCGCTAGGGTTCCAGACACATCACGGATCACGCGCGTTCGGCTCTTGTCGTTGAGTAGCGCGTCCGGCCAGTGGAGGTGCCAGATGTCGGCTGTCCCGTCCAGCACTCGTCGCGGTCGAAACTCGAGGACATCAACTCCTTCTTTGGCCACTTCGGAGTAGAGCAGCCAGTTGTAGGGGTTGTCGTGCCGATTGGCGACCGCTGGCCAAGCAACGACCTTCACGTCGCACCCTCAGGTTCGATCAGCAACTCGTTCAATGAGCGGCTCTGGGTCGCAACAGGATCACGACACAAACAAGCACTAAGGCAGCCAGCATAGCTCCCCGCGCTGCCAGGCCGACATCACCTGCTATTGGGAAGAGTCTCGTGGCGGCCACCAGTCCGATCCCGGCTGCGATTCCGCCCAATTGAGCACCGACGAGGACAGTAGCCGGCAAGCCCAGGCGGCGACTGGCAATGATCGGGATTATGACGTTATCGTCGATGGCCACCACGATGAGCGTGCTCAGGGCGGGTCCGAGCGGCCCGATTGCTGCCGTTAGGATGATCGACAAGCATACGTTCACGACGGCCTCTGCAAGAATCACGGCGGCGACCAGAGTGTGTTGGGCGCGGGCGATGAGCATCAAGACAATGACGTGGGAGGGGACGATCATCACGTACGTCAGGCTGTACACGATCAGGACCGATACGCTGAGCTGAGAAGACTGGCCGGACCACATGTTCATAGCGGTTTGGGACTCGACCACTAGGAACCCGAAACAGGCTGAGCCAACGAGGCCTGACAGGACGACGGTACGCCGCAGCAGTCGACCTATGTTCGTTTGCCCCGAATACGCCACAGATGAGAATCTGGGGAAGACCACATCGATCAGCGGAAACAGGAAGAACGTGCCATATCGAACGAGCTGACTGCCTGCCGAGTACTGACCGACCTGGCTTGCAACGCCAAACGCGCCGACGATGATGACGTCGGTTCCGGAGCCGATCTGAGTCGCGAGTTGCATGAGCATGATTGGGCCGGAGACAGCCGCCAGAGAGCGCAAGGCTCGCCCGCCTACCCGGTGGGGGACGATGCTGAACCAAGGGATCCGCCGGGTGAGGATCAACGCAAGGGCGCCGCGTCCGGCGATCCGTCCGACCGGTTGCGCAATAGCGGCCCCGACGATCCCGATGCGAGGAACAAATGCGACGACCACGATGACGGCTATCACGACTTGGACGACATTGGCTGCGAATACGAGGTCAAATCGCCCTAACCCACGCGCCACGCCCATCCACCCAGCGCTCGTCAGTACCAGCGCGAAATCGACGGCGAGGAAGACTCCGACGATCTCGGCATCTCGCGCCGGGTCACCTGACAAATGCAGCAGCGCAGGCGTGAACGAGGCAAGGAGCAGCCCGAGACAGAGCCCTATCAGAGAGGCGGTGGCATAGCCGGTGTTGGCGACGCGCACACGCTCGATGGCCGTGCTGTCGCCCGCATCAGCGCGTGCTGCCTCCCTGGTGGTTGTCTGCGAGAGGCCGAGGTCGAGCAGGGAGAGCCAGCCCAACAGGGCCACCGTCACAGCCCAGGGAGCGTAGGCGGTGGGTCCGACCGAACGAAACAGGTAGGCCACCAGCAGTGCGCTATAGGCTCCGGGCACCAGCGTCGCGCCGAGGTTCCAGAGGCCGAGGCGAGCGATCCCATGGAGAGGATCTGGGTTCGTCGCAGCGCCCGACGACTCCGCCACGTCGGGAATCTCGTTGATCGTCTCGCCAACGATGTCAGGGATGGCCAATCTCAGTCCCATGCTCGATCTTGTGCGGATGGTAGGGCATCGCAATGGGGCCGTCTCCCGGGCGGCGGCTCGCGGACGTAGCCTGCCTGTGCTGGCCGGCTGATCCAATCTACGTCGCGGTCGGCGGCGCCTGGGTCGGCCCGGCCGTAGGCGCGGGGATCTGGCCGGTCGCCTGGCGGTAGGCGGTCTCGAGTCCGGACCCCGCGGCGACGTTCATGATGGCGACGACCTGACCATTGGAAATGAGCATGTCACCCGTGGCGTCGACAGGGTCGGTGCCGATCACCTGCACGATCGTTGCGCCGGCCTGCGAGCCCGTGCCGGCTCGGACTTCCGCCGCGCCACTCAGCCGAAGGTAGCCGCCCGCGTCGTCGTCGAGGAAGCCGACGATGACCGATCCGTCCGCAAGGCGAACTTCCTGGAGGCGACCGCTCTGGGCGAAGCTGCGAGCCTCACCGGCGGTCGTCAGACGGGACCCAACAAGTGCTCCGCCGCCGATCACCGCGAGCACCACGAGCACGGCCAGGGCGCCTCGGACCAGCTGGGTGGCGCTCGGCAGGTGAACCGTCAGGGTCCGGCTCAACGAGCCACCGGCTTCCCGATCATGACCGCCTCCCAAGCATCCGCCGGAACAGGAGTTCGTACTGGTCGGTGACGTGGTCCCACGAGTACAGCTTCCGGGCTCTCGCCGCCGCCAGCTCGCCCAGATGCTTTCGCTGTTCGGCCGAGCCCACGAGCTGTCGGATCGCGCCCGCCAGAGACGCGCTCGAATTACGATCGTAGTACGAGCCGGCGTCGCCCAGGACCTCTCGATGTTCGGGGACGTCGTTGGCGATCACGCAGGCGCCGCGGCCCATGGCTTCGACCAGGGCCGGATGCGTGCCGCCGACTTCTGTCGCCTGGATGTACGCCGCGCAGTTGGACTGTAGCTCGCCGTAGCCGGTGCCGAACACGTACCCGGGCATCAGGACTCCCGGGATCGCCGAGGCCTCTTCGATGAGGGAGCGCTTGTACTCGGTCGCGTACGGCGCGTCGCCCACGATGACGAGCGGCATCCCCAGCGCCGCCTCGCCACCGGCCTGAGCGTACGCTTCGAGGACCACGTGGGCGTTGTTCTCGGGCTCGAGCCGGCTGACATAGAGGAGATAGCCGTCAGCGCGCAGACCGAGTGAGGCGAGAGTCTCCCCGGCCGGCACCCGCGTTGGGTCGGAGCCGTAAGGCAGGTAGAAGGTCTTTCTGCCGTACTTCTCGGTGTAGTAGCGGGCAATCACGCGAGCGTCGGAGACGAGGACGATCGGCAGCTTGGGCGAGAGCCAGGCGCAGAAGCGGTAGTACGTCCGGCCGGCGAGCCCCCACTTGCCGCGCTCCCATTCGAGGCCGTCCACATTCAACGCGACCTTGGCGCCGGTGAGGCGGGGCACCAGAGCGAAAGGGGAGTTCGCGTTGTTGCAGATCAAGACGATGTCAAAGCGGCGGGGGAGAGTGTCGAGCACCGAGATCGCGGTGTGCGCGACCGTGTCGAGATACTTGTGCCGGATCGTCGGCAGCACTCGAAGCCGCATGCCGAGATGCTCTCGCAGGCCTTCGGGGACGACGTGCGAGCGGCCGTACACCGTCACATGATGGCCGCGCGCCACCAACCGGCTGCCGAGCTGCTCCGCGAACGTTTCGAAACCGCCGTAGGCCGCGGGCACTCCGCGTGTGCCCGCAATCGCGATCTTCATCGGCGACGGCCCGGCCTTGAGTGCCGGTATGTCGTCGCTCACGGGCGGGCTTCCAGTGGGGCGGACTCGTCCGCCGGCTCGGTCGCAGGCGCCGGCCCGGGAGTCTGTGAAGCGTCCGACTCTTCCAGCGGCCGCTCTGTCAGATCTCCGAACCAGGTCATGATCTCCTCGTCGTTTGTGGTGCGTCGGCGCATGATGTCGTTGCGGCGGGCCCACAGCCCCGGGATGTTGCGCGCGACATCGCTCAGCGCTCGAAGCGACGTTCGTTCGTGAAGGACCACGTAGCCGGCGATCTGGATATCTCGGTACAGGATTCGCTGCCAGTCTCGTCTCAGGCCAAACGCCACGTCGTTCTTGAGCACGAGCTGCCATCGGTTGCGGACGGAGTTGCGATTGATTTCGGCCGGCAGGAGCGCCCTGCGCCCGGGCGCGACGCGCCTGCGGTGCCGCGCGACCGCGGCCGGCGTGTATTCGCATCGCCAGCCGAGCAGCTGGGCACGCCAGGCAAGGTCGACGTCCTCACGGTAGCTGACGAAGGATTCGTCGTAGATCTCGCCCTCGTAGGCGGCGTTCTCCAGCATTTCTCGACGGTACAGGGCCGCCGCCCCGCTGGGCCCGAACACGTAGCCCGGGGAGAGGTAACGGCCCGCGGCCGGTCGATTCGAGCCGCGGTCCGTGACGCGCCGGTTTCGGTGGGCAATCATGCCGGTCGAATCCAGTACGTCGTCCGGCAACTCGTGCTCGATCAGCTCGTGGGAGTTCCCCATCGCGTCCTCAGGCCGGAAGCGAAGGAGCCGGCCGGAAACGGATCCGATTTGAGGATCGCGCTCAAACGGCGCGAGCGCCTGGGCCACAAAGTCGTGCCGCAGCCTGGCGTCCGGATTGAGGACGAGGTGTATGTCGGCGGGAGCGAAGGCCATGGCGCGGTTCTGCCCTGCGGCGAAGCCGAGGTTGACCGGGGACCGCACGAACCGCGCTCCGGGCAACGCGGCGCGGGCGCGGGCCAGCCCGTCGTCGGTCGACGCGTTGTCGAGGATGATCACGTCGTCGACCTGCCGAGTCTGAGCGTCGAGCGCGGCCAGACACCCCTCGATGTCGCCGGCCGAATCGTACAGAAGGATGGAGGCGGTGACGGTCAGGGCCATAGGTCCGTCCGGTGCTGGCCGAGGTCCGCCTGAGTGGCGCTCGGCATCGTCGTTCCCACGAGGATGAATTGTGACCGATCCGCGGCGCTGGCGGGGTGGAGGGCCCGGCCGCCCGACGGTCCAGTCATGGGGCCGCCTCCGCGCGCACGCCGGCCAGCACTTCCAGAGCGGTGCGGGCCCGGTCCTGCCACCGGTTTGCAGCCGCATGCTCGAGTCGGGCCTGACGCGATCCGTCGAGGTGTCCGTCGAGGGCTTCCATCGCGGCCGCCGCAAAGCCAACGGGGTCATCCGCCACCACGGCCAGGTCCGGCGGCCAACCGTCTGCCGGCGGAACGGACGTCGAGACGACCGGCACGCCGGCGGCGATCGCATCCCAGGCTTTCATCGCATCCTGGGAACGCGTGTAGTCGTCGGCGGTATGTGGGACCACAAGTGCACGAGCCCCCGCCACGAACGCCCGAGCCTGGGCCGCCGGCAGTGGACCCACCATGCGAACGGAGGAGTGGCCGGCCAGCGCCGCCCACCCGGCCGGCTCGCGCTCCACCGGACCGGCAATGCGCAACGTGGCGCCCTGATGTGCCGCGCCGGCCAGGGCATCGGCGACCGCCAGCGCAAGCCGGACGTCGAAGCGCTCGTGGATTCGCCCGACGTAGGCCAGGTACGGCTCGGCCGCGGGGGCGCCCGGGCTCACGTCGGCGCAGGCGTTCGGGAGCAGGACGGCATGACGCGCGCCCATGGCTGAGAGTCGATCGCGCATGAGCCGTGTGTTGGCGAACACGACGTCGGCGCCTTTGGCCGCGGCCGAGTACCCGCGCCGCACGGCGTCCAGCCTGCGCCGACCTCTGACGAGCGGCGACAGATCCCAGGCGTCATAGGCGTCGAAGGCCGTGACGAGGCCGGACACGCCATCGAGCCTTTCGAAGACGCGCGCCGACTTTGGGTCGGCCACCCACAGCACCGTCGGGCCGGAGGTGGCCGCCTCCGCGACGAGGCGCGCCAGGAAGCCGCTCTCCATTGCACCGTATGGCCAGGGGTGCTCGACCAGCGTGACTCGTGTTCGCGCGACCGAGGCCGCCGTGCCGGTCCCGCGCTCGTTCGCTCCATCGGCGGCCGGATCGGGCCCGTCCGGTTTCAGTGGCGCCGCGAGGCCAAACCAGGGACCGAACCTTGTCAGCCGCTCGCCGCGCCTCGGAATGGCCGCCATCGCCCGAACGGCCAGGTCCGGCCGGAGCCGGTTCACCACGGTGACCGCGTCGAAGGCGCCGCTATCGATGAACTGCCGGAGAAGTGCGGCCGGCCGAGTCGGGATGTCGCTTCCAGAGCGAGCCCGGTGAGGCGAGACGAAGATCAGCGAGCGATCAGGCAAGACTCCGTAGTCCGAGATCCCTACGGCGTGCGCAACCAGGATGGTCGACGCTACGAGGACGCCGCGAGAGGCGACGAACGCGACGGCCTGGGCGCTCAGGTTCCTGGTCGGGCGTTCGGCCGCGAACCAGTTGGGGTGAGTGGGGTCGCCGCCCGGTGTGGTCGCCGTCACCGCAGACGCTGAGTCGCCGTTCGCAGCAGCGGCAGGCCGGCTGCGGCGAAGACCAGGATGGCGGCACCGATCATCGGGAAGACGCTGGCTACGGACAGGCCGCCCAGGTTGGCGTTGACGACGGCGATGATCGCGTATGCGTACAGCGCCCACCATGCGGGGTCGTTGCGGACCAGAGCGCAACGGTACAGCCACGTGAGGACGAAGCCGAGGATCAGCGGCACGAAGAACCACCCGGGCGGCCCGAAGTTGGCGTACGACTCTCCCAGGAGGCTGGGCACGGTTCCGCCGCCGGCGTAGACCTGACCGAGAGCGGTCTTGATGTCCTGGTCGAAGGTCGTCTGGTGCCCCGGCATCGTCGTCAGCAGAGGCTGGATGTATGTATAGCCGAGTCGCCACGACAGGTGCGCCGGCACGGCCGCCATCGTGAGATTGGTGTTCTGGACGGGGACGATCAGGTAGGCGCGCAGGGCCAGCTCCGTCAGGCCCACATAGTCGTGCACTTGCACCGCCCGCTTGATGTCGGGGTTGTTCCATGTCTCGGGGCTGTGCTCGAAGCGGTAGGCGCCGACCAAACCCGCGGCCACGATCACCACTGCCACTATCCCGGCCAGGCCGACCAGCAAGCGAGGGGTCACTCGGCGAATGCCCCAAACGAGAAGTCCCGCGAGCACGGAGACCTCGACCACGAGGAAGGCGTTGGATCGATTTGCCGTCGCGAGTTGGAGACAGGCTGTCGCCAGGACGGCTGCTCCTGAAGCCGCCAGCCAGCGCCACGATCTGCTCGAGACCGCCACCGCGATCAAGAGCCACGTGCCGGGCAAGGCGAGCAATGACAACACCCGCAGCGCGCTGCCGCCGCGATTCGACGCCTCAACTCGCCCCTGCTCAACCGATGACATGAAGAGTGGCACGCCGCCGATGCGGACCAGGTAGAGGACGATCGCTACGAGGCCGACGATTACCAGGGCGACGGCCAGGGTCAGCAGGAATCGGTCGACGGTCCGAGTCGAGGGAGCATCGGCGGGCTGGAGCTCCGTGGCCGAATCGCTCCGGCTCCATGCGATGCCTATGCCGGCGAGCATGCCGAGAACGGCCAGAACCACGCCAGCCAGTATCGCGACTCCGTGCACTGGACCGGGCAAGCCGTACACGACGAAGCCTGCGCCGTAGAAAAGGATGAGCCCGGCAACCGCTGCCACAGCGGGCGATGCGAAGGCGAGTCTTCGACCGGCGAAGGCGTCCCGGTATGCGGCCGCCATTCCGCGCGTTATGGCCGTGGCGAAGACCCGGAGCCCCCCCCGTTTTGGCAGGCTATCTCCAGCGTTCGGCTCGGTCGTGCCTGCGCCCGGTCGGGGCAGGCCTTCTCGTTCGTCCCCGATGATCTCGGACCTCCTCATTGCGGCGCGAAGGCACAGGGTACGGGCAGAAGTGGGAGCAGGCCTGGCGGAGTCCATGTCGTGCATGGATCTGCCCCGCGGATGGTGACGTATCCCATGGCGGCTGATTCGACTGTGCCTTGCCCCCGATCCACCGCAATACGGTAGCAGAGCCTCGCCGGGCGTTCATTTCAGGTCAGGTAGCCAGATCGTCCGCGGGTCCGTTGCCAGAGGCCTGGCTCGATTGCGCCAGGGTTGCCCGGCCCATCGCCGACGAGTTGGCGGACGTTTTACCTATTGAGCCGGTGCGCTGCGGCGCCTACGGTCAGATCGACATCCCGTGGGTTTCGGAGGCTTTGCATTGCTGGATCCCCGTCGTCCCAGCGCACTCAAGGGGGGGCGCCGCTGGGTTCTTGTGGCCGCACTACTTGGTTTGCTATTGCCGGCAATTCCGGCGGTCGCGCTCCCCGTCGCCGCGGCCAGCACCCAGACCGCGGTGATGGACAACTTCGACGTCGCCAGCCCGACGTGGTATGTCAAGAGCGGCCCGGGGACGGTTGCCCAGTCCGGCAATACCGCGCTCGCTCTGTCTTACAACTTCGCCTCGGCCGGCCAGATCATCGTCGCGCCCAAGCTGACTCGCCCCGACCTGCCGGGTCTTCCTCGACGCGTCTGCGTCGATGTCGACGGTGATGGCAGCTGGAACGTCGTCGACATGCAGCTGCGCGACTCGACCGGTGAGATCTTTCACTATCGCCTGGGCAACTTGAGCTTCACCGGCTGGAGCACGCTCTGCGTACGTCCGGGCACGGACGCGCCGGCGGCGACGATCGGCGGCAACGTCGACGGCGTGGTGGATCTTCCGTTGGCCATATTCGGCCTCGTATTGGACAAGAACCCAGGCGGAAAGGCTGTGACCGGCCGGGTCCTCTTCGACGACCTGCGAGTCGAATACGAGGCATGGACGCCGCTCAGCTCCGCCGCGGCCGTTTTCGTCCCCAGCGCCGGTCAGACCACGACCCTCCGCCTTGGCCTCCAGGAGGCCGCAACGTTCGTCGCCACTCTGACCGACGAGGCCGGACGAACTCGGACCTGGAACGGGACCACGAGCGGGGGTGGGGCGCAGCAGTCGCTGGCGTGGAACGGGACCGACTCCGCCGGCACCGCCATGAGCGGGTCCGTTCGAGCTCGGCTGAAGATCACGCGCAGCGGCGTGTCCCAGACGGTAGGCGTGCCGTATCTCGCGGGGCTGCCCGCCAGATACGAGCCGGCCAGCCCCGGTTCGATCGTCGGGATCAACTCCTACGTCGACACGATCAACACCAGCGAGCGATCGTCGGCCGAGACGCAGGTTCGATTGATGGAGTCGGCCTACGTCCGCCAAGCCCGCGAGGAGTTCGACTGGCATCTGATCGAGCCCAGGCAGGGCTGGTTCGAGTGGGCCAAGTTCGACCAGGCGGTCGAGATCATGCAAGCTCACAACATCGCCGTCCTGGGCAAGCTCCTCTCTCCGCCGTCCTGGGCCAGCTCGGCGCCTTCTGGGTCGGGGTCATCGCTTCTGGGTTGCTACCCGCCGAGCAACACCGCCGACTATGCCGCCTACGCCCGAGCAGTTGTGCATCGTTACAAGGACAGGGTGCACGTGTGGCAAGTCTGGAACGAGGAGAACTGGGCCTCGGCCTGGTGCCCTGCACCGAACGCGACCGCGTACACGGCCCTGCTCAAGGCGGCCTACGCGGCCATCAAGGCTGAAGACCCGACCGCGACCGTGTTGATCGGTGGCCTGGCGGCCTCCGACCGCACCTTCCTCGACAAGATTCGGGCTGCCGGCGGGTGGAACTCGTTCGACGCTGTCGCGATCCACACCTACGTCAACGGAGCGCCCGAAGTTAGCATAGCCGGACAGTGGTTGGACGAGATGCGGGCCTACGTCGACTCCGTTGGCCGCAAGCCCATCTACATCACCGAGTTCTCATGGTCGACGTCCACCGGATCGGGCGTGAGCCTGGCGGCCCAGGCCGAGTACCTGTCGCGGTTCTATCTGATGGCCGCCAAGGCGGGCATCGCCGGCGTCTTCTGGTTCCAGTTCCAGGCCCACAGTCCGAGCGCCAGCTCGGTGGACGACAACTACGCCGTCGTCAACTACGACGGCACGACGCGGCCGGCGTACGCGGCCCTGCGTAGGGTCGGTGAGGCGCTCGACCAGGGAAGCGTCCTCGGAGACGCAGACCCGAACGCAGCCACGCGCCAGGTCGCCGACAAGATGGCCTCGACCAGCGGTTGGACGGCCATGCCTCTGGGGGGCGGTTCCGCCAAGATTTCGACTTCGACATCGGTCGGCCACGGCGACTCCTCGTCGATGGCGGTGGGCTACTCCTTCACGTCGTCTTCGACTGGAGTAGAACTCCGGCGCAATCTGACACTGCCGGGCAAGCCCACATCGGTTGCCCTATGGGTTCTCGGCGACGACTCCGCCAGTCCGGTACACATCAAAGTCACTGATGCCACGGGCGAGACATTCCAGGCCCGGGTGGGCAGTCTCCAGCCAGGCTGGCAGCGACTCGTGTTTCAGTTTGACAAGGCTTCCTTAAGCGGGGCGCACAGCGGCGGTGATGGCGACGGCGTGATCGACTATCCGGTCAGCCTGACGTCGGTGTTCATCTACCGCGGCAACCTGGGTCACCTGAGTGGCACGGCCTACCTCGACGATGTACAGGTCGAGAGCGGGCTCTCGGTGAGGGGGTTGGCCGTGAGTCGTCGCGGGGGCGTAGAGCAGATCCTCTACACGCTGTCGTCTCCGGCGAAGCAGATCGTGCCGACAACCGAACCCAGCTGGATCGCCGACGGCTCGACGACGACTGCCGTCTCGGCATCCGGCGGGGTCGTGAGCACGAGCCTGTCGGGCCTGCCTGTCAACATCCTCAGTTCGCCGGCCCTGACCGCACCGAGTGTCCTGATCCACGCCAACGGCACCCGGACGGCCACGGCCGTTCGCTGGCCGGCGGGGGACGGCGGGAGCTACACCCTGCAGATTCTCGACAAGAACGGGAGGCTCCTGACCACCTTGCCCCGCGTGTACGTTTCCGCCGGCATCGCGTCGGCGTCCTGGGATGGCTCGATCGGCGGCAAGGCAGTGGCAGTCGGCTCCTACAAGCTGATCGTGGTCCTGACCGGCGTCGACGGTCGCGTCACCAAGCTTGGCAAGTCGGTCACCGTCGCCGCTGGGTAGCATGCCGGCGCGTCCTGAGGGACGCCCGGCAATCTGAGCCCTTCGTACCCCGGCTTCGGCGGCCAGTTCCGCCGACCGGCCACACGTGAGGCGTCGCGTGGAATAGCGGCCCGCGTGTCCGTGTGTCTTCGCGCGCGTTCGCTGCGCCTTCGGCGTCTCCCGTACAATGCACGCTGGTTGGCCCACCCGCCCGGCAAGAGGACCCATTGATCGTCATCCTCGTCGCGATCGCAGTCTGCCTGCTGCTGCTGGGTATCTGGTCCGCACTCCATCCGTATGACGCCCTCATTCTCCTGCTCGGCCTGCTCGTATTCCACAGCGGCGCGGTGCACGTGCTGCAGAACGTCTTTCAGATGGACAGCCGGCTGCTCCTCCTCCTGAGCTCCTGGAAGGAGGTCGTGATCGCCGGTGTGGTCGTGGCGGCGCTCGTTCGGTTTCGGCGACGACCCTTTCGCCCCGATTTCATCGCCCTCGTGGTCATCGCGTTCCTGGGCCTGATCGGAATCCGTGTCGCACTGGACATGGTCGCCCGGGTGGGGTTGTCCGACGAACTGCTCGGGGCGCGCAATGCGAGTGAGTTCGCGATCCTGTTCCTGGCAGTGACGATCCTCGCGCCCGACGTGGCGTGGCTGCGCCGGGCGAGCTGGGTGCTCGTGCCGCTGGTGCTGCTGGCCGCCGAGGTGGGCATCGTCCAGCTACTGTTTGGCTTCCGGTTCTACAACGTCCTGTATCACGCTCCCGGCGAGGTCCTGACATCCGCGTTCTCGGCCAAGTTCGGCGGGCTCATCGTCCCGCGAGCGGTGGGGACCTACACGGCTCCAAACGAGTTCGGTCTTGGGCTCGTGATCTACCTCGTGGCGATCTTGTTGCCACTGGCTTTCACTCGTCTCAATTCCGCGACTCGAACTCTTCTGGCAGTCGCCGCGACCCTCGCGTGCCTGGCCCTGGCGCTTACATACTCCCGAAGCGCCTGGCTTGGCGTCGCACTGGCCGTGCCGGTGGTAGCCCTCCTGCTCAGACGTCCAATCGCCCGGTGGGTCGACGCGCACCGCAGGCGCGGCATGGCTCACATGCGAATGATGACCATGTGTTTGGCCGCCATCGTCGTGCTGGTCGGCGGCGTCTTCGTGGTATCCGGAGGATTTCGTTTCCTTGTGACCACGCTGACGGGCCAGGAGGCCAGCGCGGCCGGGCGACCAACTTCGCTCTCGAACGGCATCGAGGCGTTGCTGAGCCATCCGTTGGGAGGTGGGCTCACCTCCGCGGGTCCCAAGGCCAAATCCTTGAACCCGACCGCAGTACTGACTGAGAACTGGTATCTCGTTTACGGGATTCAGCTCGGTTGGCTCGCACTCGCGGCCCTCTGCACCTTCGCAGCAGCGTGTCTGGTCTCGCTCGCGAGACGAGTCAACGCGACCCTGACCTCGATCGACGCAGTAACGGAGCGGGTGGCGTTCCAGGTTGGCGCCATAGGCGCTCTGTTGGCCGCCCTCGGCGGCGCTCTATTCATTCCCGCGCTGTTGGACCTGCCGGCATCTCTGACCGTCTGGACGTTTGTAGCGGTAGCGCTGGTGCCTGCAACCGTCGAACCTGTAGATGCACCCACTCGACTCGATACGGCCGAGGCTCAGCCTCCTGCTGCCCCGGCAACCTAATGCACGACCGAAAAGGAGCCAAACGATGAACGACCTGCCTCGTGGGGCGCGCTGGTCTCTGATTGCAGCGATCGTGCTCGGGCTGCTGCTGGCGGGCCTGGGCGCCGGCGCGGTCATCGGGAGTCAGGCTTCCTCCTCGACAACCGGGCCGTCCAAGGTCCGGGCGGCGACCGGCTCCAACGCTCTGGAGGTCCACCAGACAGGGAGCGGCACGGGAATTCAAGCCGACGCGATCGGTGGCAGCGCCGCCATCTTCAGCAGCACGCAATCCGACACCACCAAGTCGATCACTGCGGGCAGTGCCTCGTACGGTGTATACGCAGCGAATGACAGCGACCTGAACGCCGGCGGGGCAGCGGTCCGGGCCCAGGGAAATCAGAACGACGGCGTCGTGGCTACTTCCGACAACGCCCAGGCGGCGGCAGTCCGGGGCCAGAACGGCACCACGAACGGCGTCGCCATCTGGGGTTCGAACCCCGGCACCGGTATCGGCGTCTTCGGTGTCGCAACTGGGTCCCCGGGCGCGCCTGGTCCGATCGTCGGCGTGGCCGGCCAGGCCGGTTCGGCCAACGGCATCGGTATCTTCGGCTTCAACCAGGCCGGCGGGCAGGCCGGCTACTTCTCGGGCGCGGTAACGGTCACGCGCGATCTCGATGTGAGAGGAGCGATCGTCGGGTACACGGCCGTGCCGGCATTCAACGGCAGCTCTCTCACCATGTCCAAGGGTGACGCGGTTTCGATTCTGGGCGTACGCCACGGCCCCAGCGGGTCGTATCTCCTCGTCGTTGGTCCGGCCTCCAGGGGACAGGCTGTGGTCGGCATCGTCGATCGCCAGGTCAAATTCACGACCGTCCCGGTGCCTGGGGCCCAAGCGAACGGCGCCGGCGCGCTGCAGGCGAGCAGCAGCAATGCGACGGTCATGACCCGTGTAAGCGACACCTCCGGCCCGGGCTCCACCTTGCTCGTGGTCACCGGCGGCATCGTCAGCGTGGTCAATGTCAGCGCAGATACCGGACCTGTGATTCTGGGGGCTCTCCTAGTCGCCGGCGATACGCCCGGACAGCTGGTTGCGGCGGGACCGTCGCCGGCCCCCGGAACGGTCGTCGGCTACGCGTTGCAGAGTGTCGTCAGCGGGACCACCCAGATCGCCGTCCTCGTCCAGCCGCGCTGAGTCGGAGCGGGCGTCACGGGCGGTCCTGTATCTTACGATCCATGATTGAGTCGTATCACCTCACTGTCGTCGGCGCCGGCTACGTCGGCCTGGCCACCGCGATCGGGCTCGCGTCGAAGGGCCACACGATCGATCTGATGGAAGTTCGGAGCGATCGCCTCGAGGCCTTGCGCGCGGGCGAACTCCCCATCCATGAGCCAGGAATGGACGCGGCGTTCGCAGATCCGGCGATCCGGGCTCGAGTCCATCCCGTGTCTGGGCTACCGGACGGCCCGTCCGATCTGATCCTGGTCTGCGTAGGCACGCCGATGGGGGAGAACGGGCGGAGCGATCTCCGGCAGCTCCAGAGCGCCCTGGAGGCGGCCCGGCCGCTGGTCCAATCGGGCGTCCCGCTGGTCATTCGCAGCACCTTGCCTGCCGGATCCAACGATCAGATCGTTCGTTGGGCCGGCGGCGATCAGACCCGAATCTTCAGCAACCCGGAGTTCCTGGCTCAGGGCCGGGCGCTGGAAGACTTCCTGGCCCCCAGTCGCGTCGTTATCGGAACCTTCCCCGAGGCTGATCCGGCCGCACTCGCGGTCGTCAAGGCCGTCCTCGGGGGCGGGAGTTGTCCCCTGCTCGTTGTGACGGTGGCCGAGGCCGACCTGATCAAGAACGGCTCCAATGCCTACCTGGCCCTGAAGCTTTCGTACGCCAATGAGCTGGCAGTTCTGTGCGAGGAGCTCGGGGCAGACGTCATGACGGTCATCGAAGGCATCGGGCTGGACCCGCGTCTCGGTCGCAAATACATGCAGCCGGGTTTTGGGTTCGGCGGGAGCTGTCTTCCAAAGGACCTCCGGTCCATCACCAACGTCGGCCGCGACCTTGGCCTGGAGATGCACGTGACATCTGCCGCTTCTGAGGCCAACGAATCTCACCAAAGGCGATTTGCCCGGCGTGTCATCTCGGTTCTCCCACCGGGCTCCAAGCGAGTGGCGATGCTGGGCCTTGCCTTCAAGGCCGGCACAGACGACGTCCGCTCTTCGCCGGCTTTGCGGGTGGCGGAGTTGCTGATCGGCCGTGGCCTCGAGGTCGTTGGCTACGACCCCTTCGCCGCCCACGACGCCGCGTTGGCGCTGCCGGGCCTGAGGCTCGCGGCTACGGCAGAGGAAGCTCTGGCTGGGGCCGGAGTGGCAGTCATCGGGACCGAATCGCCGGAGTTCATCGACCTGGACTGGCGTGCCATCGCCGCGACGATGGCATCGCCGGTCGTTGTCGACGGCCGGCGCGTGCTTGATGGCTCCACCATGAGAGCGCTCGGGTTCCGATATGAGGCGGTTGGGGCGCCGACCTCGGCGTAACTCGGGTTGGGGCAAGCGTCGAGACGCGCCGTCAACGCCCCGTGAGCATCGCGGGGACGGTCTTGAGCACGATCTTGAGATCGAGCCACAGGGACCACGAATCGATGTACTCGAGGTCTTTCTCGACCCATCGGTCGAACTCGGGGCACCGACGAGCGCCTATCTGCCACAGGCCCGTCATCCCGGGCTTCATCGAAAGCCGCCGACGGTGCCAGATGTCGTAGCGCGCGACCTCGCTCGGCAGCGGTGGACGGGGTCCTACGAGGCTCATTTCACCTCGCAGGACGTTCCAGAGCTGGGGCAACTCGTCCAGAGACGCCTTCCGCAGGAACCGGCCCATGCGTGTGACCCTCGGGTCGCTCTCCAGCTTGAAGGCGTGGCCCTGGATCTCATTGCGATCGCTCAAGTCGGCGAGCTGGTCCTCGGCATCGAGGCACATGCTGCGGAACTTGACGAGGGTGAAGGTGCGGCCGTGCAGTCCGACTCGTTCCTGATGGAACAGCACAGGTCCCCTGGAGTCGAGTCTCACCAGGATCGCGAGCAAGGCCATGATCGGTGAGGTCAAGAGCATGACGATCGCGGAGCCGATCAAATCGATGAAACGCTTGGCCATCAGCCCGACGGCACGGTCCGGACCGTTCGCCAGCGAGTAGACGCCTACGCCGTCGATGTTCTCGACGCGACCCAACGACAGGACCCGATCCACAGGGGCCGCGGGGATTCGTACGACCTTGCCTTCCTGCTGGCACAGATGGGCGGCCTGCTCGATCAGGTCCTCCATGGCGAAGGGGAGGCAGATGGCGACTTCGTCCACGATTCGGCTGTGGAGGATGGTCTCGAGGTCTTCGTCTGAGCCGAGCAGTGGCCGGGTCAGGTAGACGCCGTTGTCCGAGGGGCCGGCCTTGAGGTGGCCGATGACCACCAGCCCTAGCTCCGGGTGGCTCTCGACCATGTTGGCGAAAGCCTTCGCCCTGGCGTTGGCCCCGAGGACCAGCATGTAGCGAACGTTGCGGCCATGGTTTCGAAGTTGCACCAGCAACAACCGCATGGCCACTCGCAACGTGAACGCAGCGACGATCAGCAAAGGGAAGACGAACAGAAGGAGAAGCCGGCTGACGTCTGGCAGCTTGAAGAGGAAAAGCGCGCTCAGGGTCATCATCAGCAGCACGACTGCCGCGCCGATGACCTCGCTCAGCTCGCCTTGCATGGTCCAGTGTGATCGGCCGCGGTATAGGCCGCGCATCCAGAGAAGGCCTATCCACGCCCCGATGAACGCGCCAACCGCGAGTCGGGGATCGGGAAGGGATTCGCCCAGTGCATCCGTCCATTCCAGGGCCGGTCCAAACCTGAAGCTGGCCGCGACCACGAGGACCGCCAGCGCGGCCATCGCGTCCGCAGCCATCAGGACAATCTGGAACAGGGCGGCGTGGCGACGGATCATACGCCCCTGCGCTTCCTCCCCTTCCGGCACAAACGGAAAGAGGCCGGACGTGCCCTGCATTGTACTTCCCCCGGTAAGAGGGCGGTGCGGAAGTCCCGGTCAGGCCGTCCAAGAGCGCTTGCGGACCTGCCTGTGTTAGAGTCCGACCACTTTGGAAACCAATAACACCTCGGATTCTCCAGCGTCCAGCGCTAGCCGCGGGCGCAGGTCACCGCCTCTGGCGGCCATACTTTCCTTCCTCTGGCCAGGACTCGGGCAGCTCTACGCCTCTCGGCGCCGGGAAGCGGCGGCCTTCGCGGTACCCGCGTTCGTGGTCCTCCTGATCGTGCTGTATCAGGCCAGGCAGGGGCTCGACGTGCTTGTGGCGCGTTTCATCGACCCCTCATTCGACATAGCCGCACTGCTGATCATTGTGGCTCTCGGGGCCCTCAGGATCGCCTCTGTGGCTCATGCATATGTCACGGTGGATCGCGGCGCGACTAGACCCAGAAGCGTCCGTCGCAACGGGCGAGCAATCCTGGGGGTCGTGATCGCAGTCATCGTGGTCTCGCACGGTCTGGGTGGCGCCGTGGCGTACATGAACTACTCGAACTTCTCCCAGATTTTCACCAACTCCCCGGGCGACATTGTCGGCCAGCAGCCGGACTCATCGGAAACCCCGCCGCCGGATATCTACGCAGGGGGTTCACCGCCGCCCGCGAGCTTCCTGCCGACTGAAACGCCGCAGCCGATTCCCGGAAGGATGACCATCCTGCTAACCGGTGTCGACTCGTACGTGACCCGCAGCGAACACCTCTACGACTCGATCATGGTGGTCAGCCTGGACACGGTGACGAACCAGGTGGCGATGCTGAGCGTGCCACGCGACAGCGCCGCATACCCGCTGTACTTCGGAGGAACGGTCGGGCCAACGACGCGCATAAACGCCCTGGCCACCTACGTGCAGCACGGCTGGATCAAGTCTCCGGATGATGCCTGGACGACGTTCGTCAGAGAGATCGGCTTCCTCGTCGGCGTTCCGATCGACTACACCGCCGTCATGGACCTTGCCAGCTTCATGAAGATGATCGACGTGGTCGGCGGGATCGACATCGTCAACCCCAGCGACATCAACGATCCCTCTTATGACTGGCTCGACCATTCGAATCTGGGGTTCTATCTCACTGCCGGGCCGCACCACCTGAACGGTAGGAACGCTCTCGCCTACGTGCGATCCCGACACGGGGCGAACAACAACGACTACCGCCGGGAGGACAGGCAGCAGCAGGTCATGGTCGCGCTCGAGCACAAGATGGCCAGCCCGGGCATGATCGTCCAGCTGCCCACGCTGATGCAGACGCTCGGATCCGCGGTCAGGACCACCTTCCCGGCCGTCAAGATCGCCGACATGGTCGCGCTCGGAGATCAGATCCCGGCCTCGAACATCAGCCATTACATTCTTGGGCCACCCTACAGCGACACCGGCACCGGGGCGGCGTTGGGCTATTCGACGAGCTGCCTACGGCTCGACAAGATCGCCAAGCTGTCCGTCCAGCTCTTCGGCGACGGCAGCCGGTACTTCGGCAAGACGCAGCCGGATACGTGTCCTTAACATCCAGGCCCGAAGCGGCGCTGATGTTCGCCCCGGCTCCCGCCGCGTCGCAATCCTGAGCTGGAGAAGGCTCGTCGGCCGTGCGGTGGCTCGGACGGAGTGGCCAGGCGCCGGCGGCGTCCACGGCGAAGCCTGCCCCGGAGACCGGACTTCGCCATCCCGACCGGCGGCCCAAATCGGTGCCCGGCACCCTTCGCGACCCGTCGGCGCGCGGCCTCAGGACCTCCAGCTTCGACACGGGACCCGGTCTTGTGTGGGATACTCGACCCAACTCCGCGAGTCACCGCGGAAAGCTACGTCGCGGCCCTTCCGCTCAGATATCCCGGTCTGAGTGGTTCCGGCCCACCAGGACGGTTTGTCGAGGAACATGTTGTTCGACTCCGAGATCGAGCGAAAGGCCGTGAGCCCCGCTCCGTCCAAGCGTGTCTGCGTCATCGGGCTTGGCTTCGCCGGGCTTCCAACCGCGACCGCCATCGCCGCCGCCGGGCACCGAACCACGGGGCTCGACATCGATGCAGCCAAGGTGGCCAGCATCAATGCCGGCCACGCCACCAGTGGCATTCCCGCCGCCGCCATCACGACGCTGATCGATGATGGGTCTCTCATCGCCACAACAGACGCGGCTGCCATCGCGCGCGCCGAGGTAATCCTCATCTCGGTGCCGACGCCGATCGACAGCGAAGGGCGGCCGAACGAGGTCCCCGTCGAGCGGGCCTGCGAGACGGTCCTCGAGCATGTGTCCGATGGGGCCCTGATCGTGATGCAGTGCACGGTTGTTCCTGGGAGCACGCGCCGGCTGCTGGTCGACCCGCTCAACGCCGCCGGGCGCAAGGTGGGCGAGGACATATTCGTCGCCTTCAGCCCTGAGCGGATCAACCCGGGCGACGCGGTCTTCAACGTCAGCAACACGACCAAGCTCGTGGCCGGAGCCACCGATGCCTGTCTCGAGCGCGGTCGCGAGTTCGTCGCCTCGTTCGTTTCGACCGCAATGCCAGTGGCCTCTCTGGAGACGGCTGAGCTGGCCAAGCTCGTCGAGAACACCTTCCGCTTCATCAACATCAGCTTCGTCAACGAACTGGCCGTCCTGTGCGACCGCTTCGGCGTCAACGCCTGGGATGTGATCAGGGCCGCGGAGACCAAGCCGTTCGCGTTCATGGCCCACTTCCCCGGGCCCGGCATAGGCGGCGACTGCATCCCAGTTTCGCCGCGCTACCTCCAGGCCGCCGCAGAGCGCAAAGGCCTTGTTTCCGACGTGATCGCGGCGTCGTTCCGGGCAACCGGGCGAATGGCCGGGCACGTCTCCGATCGGCTGGCGGCGTTGCTCGCCGAACGCGGTCGGGTCATGACCGGGGCCCGGGTGATCGTCGTGGGGCTGGCCTATAAGCCGGACATCGCCGACACGCGCCACTCCCCGGCGGTCGCGGTGATCCGCGAGCTCGAGTCGCGTGGCGCGGAAGTCGTCGTCCACGATCCGCTCGCCACTGGGATCATCGTCAACGGCGTGCTGCGGCCGTCGATGCCGCTCGACAGAGTCTGGCCGGCAGGCGCGGTCGGCGCCGATGCGGCGGTCGTGATCACGCCCCATTCGAGTATCGACTACTCGGCTCTGGCGGGTCGGGTCGGAGTGGTGCTCGACACCCGAAACGCTCTCGGGTGGGTGGGTTCTGACCGGATCGTCTCGCTCTGAGCCGGGCGCGGTGGAGCTGAGTCGCGCAGATGTCGCCCCGGCAGCCATGATGCAGCAATGCTGCGTACAGGTGCCCGGCTCCGGGCCGGCCCGGGCGGACGAAGCGAACCGCTCGACTGCCGGCGTCGCGCTCGAGCGCGACCCGCGGCCGAACGGCGCGTCGGCTGGCTCGATAGCCTGTATCGTCACGGGCTAGCAGAGCGAGGTGTGAAGCTGTGATCTCCGGTCCGCTGGCCGTCGGCGCTATCGCCTTCGCGGTGTCGCTTCTGATGGTCCCGCTGACGAACAAGTTGGCTTTCCGCTTCGGGGCCGTCGTTCATCCCAGGGCCGACCGCTGGTCCCGGCAGGTCGTGCCCATCCTGGGCGGGCTGGCCGTGGCGATTGCAGTCGGGGCCGTGGCCTGGATGGCAATCGACGAAGGCACGACGCTCTATGCCTGGCTGGCGGGTCTCGTCGGCCTCACCGCCATCGGTTTGATGGACGATCTCTGGGACGTGCATCCGCGCTATCGTCTGATTGCCGAGGCGCTGCTGGGCGCCGGTTTCCTGGTCGTCGTCTTCGACGATTTCCCCTTCCTGCCCAGACTCGGAATCGCCCTCGCCGGCGCCATCGCGATCCCGATGATGACAAATGCCACGAACCTGGTCGACAACTCGGACGGGCTGGCGAGCTCACTGTCCGCGGAGACCGCCCTGACCATTGCTCTGACGGCGGTCGTGGCCGGAATGAGGGGCAACGAGGTTGCCCTCGGTCTGGTGGTCACAGGCGCGTGCCTGGGCTTCCTTGTGCACAACCGTCCGCCGGCCCGAGTCTTCATGGGCGACGCGGGCAGCCTGGGCCTTGGCTTCGCGCTTGCCGGCGCAGGAGTGCTGCTGATTCACGACGCCGAGATCCATCCGAGTGCCCAAGCGACCGCGGCCGCGCTTGCCATTCCGCTTGCGGCCTTCGTCCAGTTCGGCGATGTGGCCATGGTCTCGGTCACCCGAATGCGGCGAGGCTGCTCGCCATTCCGCGGCGGCACGGACCACACCTCACACCGGCTCGTCCGGGCCGGTCTTCATCCGTGGGAGATGCTGGGCGTCGTGGCGCTCGCCAGCGCGGTGTGCGGCGGCCTTGCCGTTCTGCTGACCTGGCTCGCCCCCGCCCCCCTCGTCGAGATCGCCATCGTCGCCGCAGCCGGCGTCGTGGTGCTCGGTTTCGAGACCGTCGTCGCCCTGCGGGTTCCTTTCGAGACGGCGGCCGTGCTCAGCGACGACTGCGCCCCCGTGGCCATCCCCGCGGTCGCCGCAGAATCCGCGAGCGGCTCGCGGTGAGAGTTCTTATCACCGGCGGCGCCGGCTTCGTCGGTTCACATCTCGTCGATGCGCATCTGGCGAAGGGCGACGAGGTGGTCGTCGTGGACGATCTCTCGACCGGCCGTCTGGAGAACATCGGCGAGCACGTCGCCGCCGGCCGGGTCCGCTTCCTCCAGGGCAAGGCCGAGGATCCGGCAATCATCGATCCCGCCTTCGACGGCGTCGGGTTGGTCTACCACCTGGCGGCCGCGGTGGGTGTGTTCCAGATCCTGGCGCACCCGCTGGCATCGATCCGGACGAACCTCGACGCCTCGTCGGCCGTCTTCGAGCGGGCTGCGGCGCGCGGCATTCGGACGCTCTTCGCCTCGACGAGCGAGGTCTACGGGAAGAACGTCTCCGACGCCCTCAACGAGGACGACGACACGATCTACGGCGCCACGAAGGTCAACCGTTGGCTGTACGCGGTGTCCAAGGCCACCGACGAGTTCCTGGCCCTCGGGTACCACCAGGAGCTCGGGCTGCCGGTGACCGTCGTGCGGCTCTTCAACACGACGGGCCCCCGTCAGACGGGCGCTTACGGCATGGTCGTGCCGCGGTTCGTCCGCCAGGCGATCGAAGGCCGGCCACTCACCGTCTACGGCGACGGCGGCCAGATGCGGTGCTTCACCAACGTCCATGACGTCGTGGCGGCGCTGATGGCCCTGACCGCCACGCCGGCCGCCGTCGGCGAGGTGGTCAACGTCGGCAACCCGCGCGAGATCTCGATCGGCGATCTAGCCGCTCTGGTGTGCGGCATCGTCGGATCGGATTCGAAGGTGCAGCTCGTCGACTACGAGTCGGCGTACGGCAAGGGCTTCGAGGACATGCGCCGCCGCGTACCGGACGTGAGCCGGCTGCGAAAGTTGATCGGCTTCGTGCCGACGACGCCACTCGAAGCCACGATCAGGGAGATCGCCGCCGAGATCGCCGCCGAGATCGCCCCGGGACGGTAGCCGCCTGGCGCGAGACCGGCTGGCCCGCACTCAGCGGGCTTCCGAGGCCTCCGACTTCACGAGGTCGGCGAGCCCGTCGCCGAGCGACACCGCCGATCGCCAGCCGAGGAGCTTCCAGGCAAGTGTCGGATCGCCGACAGAGCGGCGGATGTCGCCGATTCTGCCGGCCGTGCACACGAGCGGCGGTGCGGGTTTGAATTGTCCGGCGATCACGTTCGCCAGCTCGTTCACCGAGGTGGTCAGGCCGGTGCAGATGTTGGCGACCGGCGCCGCGGTGCTTGCGGCGGATTCGGCCAGCAGCAAGGCGCTGACGACGTCGTCTATGTGGACGAAGTCGCGGGTCTGTTCGCCGTCGCCGAAGATCGTGATCGGACCGCCGGAGCCGGCCTGGGCCACGAAGCGGCTGATCACTCCCGAGTACGGCGAGTCGGGCGCTTGCCCTGGGCCGAAGACGTTGAAGAACCGCAGCCCGAAGGATCGGAGTCCGAATAGAGTGCCGCCGACGCCGGCGTGCCACTCGGTGGCGAGCTTGTCGATCCCGTAAGGGGCCAGCGGCACGCAGCGTGCCTTCTCCGTGATCCGTTCGTCGCCGATCAGGGGAACGTCCCCGTATACGGCGGCGGACGAGGCGTATACGAACGCCGCGTTTGGGGACTCGTTGCGGAGCGCCTCCATAACCGCGACAGCGCCACCGCTGTTGGTGAGGTGACTGTCCAGCCAGCGCTTGTTCGACACCTGGACCGACGCGACCGCCGCCAGGTGGAACACGACAGTCGCGCCCGTGACTGCGCTGAGGACGGCGGCCGGGTCGGCGACGTCGCCCTCCCGGAAATCGACCCCGGCGGGCAGGCGTCCGAGGTCTCCGTTCGAGAGGTCGTCGAGCACTCGGACCGATCGGCCCATCTGGGAAAGCCGCCTGACCAGATGGCCGCCGATGAATCCGCAGCCACCGGTAACAACGACCAGTCCCTGCTCCGCAGCCGTCACAGCGTTCCTCCGTGCCAGGCCGACTCGAAGCCGTGTCGGCCCGCCGATTGTAGCGGCCCCGCTCGCCCGGCCGCCCGACCGTACAATTCCGGCGATGTCAGTCGACTCGCTTTCCGACAAGCGCCACGGCCCGCGCCGAGGCATCCTCCTGTATGGGATGTACGACCTGCGAGGGATGGACCGGGCGCCGGAGGTTCGGATCGCGATGATGGCCGACGCTCTCTCGCATCGGGTACATATGGAGCGAGTGGTCGGCGGGCGCCTGGGGCGGACTGTCGCCGCCTTTCGCTGGTTGGCCTCGGGCGGTGCGCGCCGGGTCGGCGCCGTCTACGTCGAGACCCCGACCTCCGCGGTCCTCCCCGGCGATCTGGCATTCCTGACGCTGATGCGGCTGCTGCGCCGGCCGGTGGGGATCTACTTCCGCGATGCGTACCAGCTCTTCCGCGATCTCCATCCCAGGCAGCACCGCCGCCAGCTGATCGTCGACTGGGTCTGGCGGTTCACGACGCGGCTGCTGAAGGGGATCGCCACGGTTCGGTACGCTCCCTCGAGCGGGCTTGCTCGCGTCCTGGGCCTTCGCGATGCGGTGATGTTGCCGCCCGGGACGGACCCGTCCCTTCCGAACCTTGGTATCGGCGAACCGGACGTCGTGGTCGCGATCGTGCAGGTCGCACCGAGGACGGGCCTCGATACTCTGGTCGCAGCCGTGGCGCTCGTTCGCGCGAGCCGGCCGTCGGTCCGGCTTCGGATCGTCGCCCGCTCGGTCGATAGCGAGCTGGCGGCAGTCCTGCCGGACTGGGTCGAGGTGATCTCGGCCGGTCGCGACTCGCTCGCTGATGCGCTCCGTCCCGGTCGTGTCTGCGTCCTGCCACTGCCGATCACGGCCTACACGGATCTTGCAGTTGCCGTTCGCCTGCTGGACTTCCTCGCTTTCGGCAAGCCGATCGTGGCGACCGACACGATCGAGACCAGGGCTCTCATCGAGGCCAGCGGCGCCGGGACCGTGACTCCGGACACGGCGGCGGGTCTGGCCGGCGGGATACTTCCGATCCTGGCGGACGAGCGTCTGGCGCGGCACTTCGCCGACAACGCGCGGCAGTACGCCTGCTCTCCGGATGCCACCTGGGACGCGCGGGCCGCGACCGTGCTCGCGACTCTCGGTCTGGACGAGGGAGCCGCGTCATGAGGCAGGCGGCGGCCGGCCCGGACACTGCCGCGCGCGAGGTTCCCGCGCCCGGCGGGCCGCCTGCTCATGAGCCGGCCGCGGGACCGTTGTCAATAGCGTTCCTCGGGGATGCCAACAGCATCCATCTGCGCCGCTGGGCGGGTCACTTCGCCGGCCTGGGCCATCGAATCACTCTGCTCGTGCCGAGCGATCAGGTCCTGGAGCCGGGGCTGCCGCCCGAGATCGCGATCGAGCGCTACATGCCGCATACGGCGCACAGGTTCCGCCGATTCGGAATGCTGGACACTCGCCGGTCGCTTCGAGCGGCCCTGACTCGCGTCGATCCGGACGTCCTCCACGCCCACCATCTCACGGTCAACGGCATGCGGGCATGGATGTCGGGCTTCCATCCATATGTGATAACCGTGTGGGGCTCAGACGTGCTCGTCAGCGTCCGCCGGAGCCGTCGGGCACGGATCTTTGCGCGCCTGTCGTTGCGATCCGCGGACCTCGTGACCGGCATCTCCAGGCACGTCGTCCGGGCCGCGGTGGCAGCCGGAGCCAGGTCCGAGCGAAGCCACTGGCTCCATTTCGGCATCGACACGGCTCTCTTCTCGCCGGGGCCGGACCCGATCGCGCTTCGGGCGAGCCTTGGCCTCGATGGCCGGCGTGTGCTCTTCTCGCCCCGAACGATCGCCCCGGTGTACCGACAGGCGACGGTGGTCGACGCTCTGGCCCGGCTGCCGCAGGACGTGTCGCTGGTGCTAACCCGCCACCTCGCCGATCCAACTGAGCTGGCGGCAATCGAGGCCAGGATCCACGACCGCGGCCTAGCCGGGAGGGTCGTCATCGTCCCAAGCGTGCCCTATGCGGAGATGCCCGATTTCTACCGGCTGGCGGATGTCGTCGTCTCCGTCCCCGAGAGCGACGCGGGGCCGATCACGCTCGTCGAGGCGCTCGCCGTCGGGCGGTCGACGGTCTGTTCCGACCTCCCGCCGGTCAGGGAGTGGCTCGACGACCTCGATCCGTCCGCGGTCGTGCCGGTCGGCGACGCCGGGGCTACGGCCGCGGCGGTCGAGCGGATGCTGGCGCGGGGCCCGGCGGAGCAGGCCGATTTCGCGCGCCGCGGCCGCCGGGCCGTCGAGGAGCGGGCCGACCAGAACCGCTGCATGGCCCAGATGGAGGCTTTCTACCGGCAGCTGGCCGCTCGCGGACGTCCGCGACGGCCAGGCGAGGCGTGATGAGCGGCCCGGACGCGACCGCGAGACCGCTCAAGCTGGCCTTCCTGGGCGAGCCCAACAGCGTCCACACCCGCCGCTGGGCCGGCTTCTTCGCCGACCGCGGCCACGAGATCCATTTCATCGTGCCGGACAACGATGCGATCTCGGTGCCGCCGGACCCGCGCTTCCAGGTGCATCGGTTCCGAGCCTGGCCGCCGAGCAGGATCCGTGGCCGGCCGGCCGTGATGACGTTGCGCTCTCTCGGGCGGGTTCTGCGCGAGATCGACCCGGACGTCCTCCACTCTCACGCCGTGACACGGTACGGCCTGGCCGCCTGGCTATCCCGGTTCCGGCCGTACGCCATCACGGTCTGGGGCTCGGACGTGATGGTCATCCCCTTCGTCAGCCGCCGGCGCCGCATATACACGTGGCTCGCCCTCCGTGGTGCGGGGCTCGTGACCGGCGGCTCGGAGGCGCTCGTACAGGCGGCCATAGCCGCCGGCGCCCGGCCATCGCGTACCCACTACGTTCACTTCGGCGTGGACCTGGTTCGCTTCTCTCAGGGGCCCGCTCCCGCCGAACTGCGGACCCGCCTCGGCCTCGACGGGCGCAGGGTCGTCTTCTCGTCTCGGAGGATCGCCCCGCTCTACCGCCACGAGGTCGTGATCGAGGCTCTTGCCAGCCTGCCGGACGATGTCGTCGTGCTCATGACGCGCCACGGGGCGTTGCCGGAGGAACTCGACCGGATCGAGGCCCGGGCCGCCGAATTGGGCGTGAGCGGGCGAATCCGGATCGTGCCCGAAGTGGCGCACGCCGAGATGCCCGACTTCTACCGGCTGGCCGACGTGGTGATCAGCGTGCCGGCTTCGGATGGCGGCCCGAACACAGTGGTCGAGGCCATTGCCTCCGGGCGGCCGATCGTCGCCTCCGATCTCCCGGCCAACCGGGAATGGCTGACGGAACTCGATCCGGCGGCGCTCGTCCCGGTAGGCGACGCAGAAGCCACCGCCGCGGCGTTGCTCACGATCCTCGGACGGCCCGAGAGCGAGCGCGCCGAGCTCGCCGCGCGCGCTCGGGCCGCTGTCGAGGAACGGGCCGATCAGCGAGTCAGCATGGCCGAGATGGAGCGTCTCTATCGAGAACTGGCATCCCGGCGGCGCGGGAGCCGGCGGCTGGACGGCGGGCCTGCCGATCCGAAGGCCCGCTGACCAGGGGCTGCCGAAACGCAGAATGTGGGGTCCGCCGCGGGCCTTTCGTGACGGCGGTCGAAGGCCGCGCGTCTGGTAGAGTCCCCGTTCATGAGCGAAGGAGCCGAGATAGAACTGGAGAACGGCGTCGCGGCGCCGGCTGATCCGACCCCGCTTGCCCCCGTCGACTTGACCGGCGCGCCTCTTGCGCCTGCGCCAGTTGCGGCCCCGTCCGGCGAGGCCGCCATCCTTCGGAGTCCGTTCGCCCGCAAGGTGGCGGGCGTCTTCGGGACCCGCGTCGCCCTGTTCGGGCTCGCCTTCTCGACCTCGATTCTCATATCCTGGCTTCTCGACCCGAAGCTCTACGGACCGCTCGTTGCAATAACGACTCTCCCGGGAATGCTCTCGGCCATCGGAATGTTCGGCCTCCCGAGCGCGACGAACTACTTCGCCGGAAAGGGCAACTCGCTGGCAAGCCTGATGAGGGCTGCCTTCGTCTTCACGGCGCTGCTTTCGATCGTTCTCATCGGCATCGTCTGGTTCGCGCTGCCCTGGCTCGAGTCCTCGTTTCTGGGCGCAGCCAAAGGGCACGATGACATGCTGCGGGTGATCATCTTCACGCTTCCGCTGGGCATGCTCGCCGCCTTTGGGGGCACGATCCTCTACGGTCGGCAGTCGGTTCGCTCCTACAACTTGATCCAGCTCGCTCAAGCTTCTATGTCATTCGCCCTCACGATCCTCCTGGTCGGGGTGCTCGGGCTGGGCATCTGGGGCGGCGTGTGGAGCAGCGTGATCATCAGCGCCCTGCTTGCGGCGGCGGTGTTGTTCGCGGTCTGGCGGTTGGCGCAGCGCGACCGATCTGGTTCTCCGGCATCGATTCGCTCGCTCCTCTCATACGGAGCTCGCGTCTACCCGGCGAGTCTCACTTCCTTCTTCAACTATCGGGCGGACTCCTACCTGATCCAGGCCCTCATCATCGGCTCCGCCGGCCCATACGGGCTTTACGCCCGAGCGGTGACGATGGCGGAGATAGTCTTTTACGTACCGGACTCAATCGGCACGATCTTTCTGCCACGCGTCGCCGGTTCCACCGCGGAAGATGCCAATCAGATGGTCAGACGGGTCAGCCGCCTGTCCGTGCTGCTGACCGTGCTCGTCGCGCTGGCCCTCATCCCAACGGCATTCGTCGGAATCCACGTCGTCCTGACGAAATACGTCGACTGCCTGCCGGCGTTCTTCGTCCTGCTTCCGGGAGTCGTCAGCTTGAGCGTGGCCAAGGTCATGTCGAGCTTCGTCAGCGGCCGCGGGCGTCCGGGGCTGATCTCGGTCGTGACGAGCGTTGCGCTGGTGCTGAACGTGGGCCTCAACCTCATATTCATTCCGCGTTTTGGCATCGTCGGCGCGTCGCTTGCGTCGCTCATCTCCTACACGGCCCATGCCGCAATGACCCTGTTCATCGCCAGCCGGCTGTCGGGTCATTCGATGCTGACGCTGATCGTGCCCGGCCGAGCCGAGGTCGCGCTTCTGGTCGCCGGCCTGCGGCGGTTGGCCGGCCGCATTCGGTCGCGGAATGTCGCGCCGTCGGCGGGAGCGGTGCGCTGATGCCCGGCCGCGTGCTGGTCGTCGCCTACAACTTCCCGCCGGTCGGCGGAGTCGGTGTCCAGCGCACCCTCAAGTACGTGACATATCTCCCGCAGTCGGGATGGGAGCCCGTGGTCCTGACGGCGCGCGATCCCGGAAAGTACCCTCGAGACGAGGAGGCGGAGCGCAGCCTGCCGCCGGATCTGGTCGTGGAGCGGGCGTTGTCGCCGGAGCCTGTGAAGCTGCGACGTGCCCTGGGGCGGGCGGCACGGCGGTTGCGCGGAGACTCGGGAGCGGGAGCCGGAGCGCCCGGCCGCGATCGACCAGCCTCACCCGGTCCGAAGGTTGCCGCCGGTTCGAAGAGCCTCTGGACCGGCCGACTCCTCGGATTGTGGGGCGCCGCCACCAGGCTGACTTTCTTCCCCGACGAAGAGGTCTCCTGGGTCCCGTTCGCGATCGGGCGTGGCATGGAGATCCAGCGCCGCGCGCCCGTCGATGCCATCTACTCTTCGTCCGGGCCCGTTTCCTGCCACCTGGTCGCGGCCGTCATCGCGCGCCGCACGGGTCTGCCGTGGATCGCCGATTTCCGCGACCCGTGGATCGGAAACGCGTTCGCGGCCCCGCTGCCGGCCGCTCATGCGCAACTCCAGCGGCAGATCGAGCGGCGGATCGTCCACCTCGCCGACCGGTCAATCTTCGCGACATCCGGTCTGCTGGATGCCTACGCGGCCCGCTATCCCGAGGTGGCAGGCCGCTTCCTGGCTATTCCCAACGGCTACGATCGGCGCGATCTTCCTGCTCTCGAGGCCGCGCCCGCCCCTCGCCCGGATGGCCGATTCCGGCTCGTATACGGGGGCAGCGTGTACGGCGAGCAGGAGCTGGAAATATTCCTGACCGGGCTCGAGCGGCTCGTCGCCCGCCGGCCCGAGATCCGCGACCAGCTCGAGGTCGAGTTCATCGGCTGGCTGAACCTGCGAAACCAGGCCATCGCCGCCGGCTACTCGGAGCCCGACCGTCTTGGTCCGATGATCCGCCTGACGGGCTTCCTGCCGCATCGCGAGGCCGTGGCGCGGTTCCTGGCGGCGGACGCGCTTCTCCAGCTGATAGCCGACGGTCCGAACAAGGGCCAGATCCAGGGCGGCAAGCTGATGGAGTATGTCGGTCTCGACCGACAGATCCTGGCGGTCGTTCCGGAGGGTCAGGCCCGCGAGATCCTGCGCGAGCTCAACTGGGGAATCGCGGTGGACCCGACGCCGGAGGCCGTTGCGGACGGGGTGGAGCGGCTGCTGGCCACGCCGCTGCCGCAGGGCCGCGCAGATCCCCAGGGTCGCTACAACCGGGTCAACCTCACCCGGCGAATGGCGGAGCAGCTCGACGCGGTCGTCGAGGGCCGGAAGGCAGGCTGACCGATGCCGCCGCGGCCCCGAGGCCGTGGTGTCGTTCAGCCGCCGGCGGGCGCCCGTCGCCACTCGCCGGTCGCCACTCGCCGGTCGCCATCCGGCCCGGCGCCCACTCGGCTCGGCGCCCACTCGGCTCGGCGCCCACTCGGCTCGGCGCCAGTCGGTCCGCCTGGCGCCCGGGCCGCCTGGGCGGCCCTCAGCCGGGCGCCAGCCCGAAGCGGCGGTAGTCGGCAATGACGCGCGCGGCAACCGTCAGCGCCGCGTGGTTGCCATCGACCCAGGCAGGTCCACGAGCGGCCAGGTCGTCGAGTGCCCTCTCGTCGTCCAGCAGCTCGCAGATCCGCGCAACCGCCTGCCCGGCGTCCGCGGCGTTCGCGACCGGCGGTTGAGTGGTGTAGGCCGAACCCTGGTCGAAGCGCATGACCACCGGGACGCCGGTGGACAGCGCCTCGATCTCATAGTTGCCCATCGCCCCGACCAGGAATTGTCCGAGGGCCAGGCGATGCCCGCGCATCAGCTCTGCCAGCTCATCGCGCGACGCCGGCGCGACGATCGTGGCGTTCGGGCCGGCGACTGCCCTGGCCGCTTCGACTCCTTCCCCCTGGGCGACGATGGTGATGGTCGTTGCCGGCCGCTCGGCGGCCAGCATGCGGAGCACTTCGAGGATCGTCGTCAGCCCCTTGATAGGAGCCAGCCTGACGCCGACCAGGAGGTCGCGCCGCGTCGGGCGGGCCGGGTCGTCCGCCGCGAGCGGCCGGAAGCGGTCGGTCTCGATCGGGTTTGGCAGGAGGATCGCGTCGTCGCGGAACGGCCGGACCCACTGCTCCAGGTCCGGCGTGGCGTAGTAGACGAGCCCGGCGCGGCGCAGCAGCGGAGCCGTCTCGCGCCCCCAGAAACTTCGGGGCCGCACGCCGCGAATGTCGGTGCCGTGGACGTGAATGGCGTACGGACGACCCGTCAGCGGCCCGACCATGCCCAGGCGGGCGTAGTGGACGTGGACCACGTCAAAATGGCCTCGCCGGACAGTCGCGGCGGCTCCGAGCAGCCCGGCGGCACGGAACGGCAGCGCCGCCGCCTTCCATGGGTATCGAAGGTTCGTGCGGAGCCGGAAAGGCTCCACGACGACCGCGTCCTCGCCGAGCTCCCGCATCGCCCGTGCCAGAGTGCTGCCGACGAAGGCGATGTCGTTGACGTGGGCTATCCGCAGTGGCCGCGGACGATGATCATCGGGCTCCAGATCCCTGGCCAATCTGCCTCCACGCCTCGCGGCGCCGTTGACTCACTGCGCTCGAACCGGCTCTCTGGCATCTTCGCACGGTCGAGGGCGGGTCGCCCGGCTTGCCGCTAGATCCCCATCACCGAGGTCGCAAGAAGTGTGAGCGACAGCACCACCAGAAGGGCGGTTCCGGCCCAGCCGATCGCCTGTAGTTTTCGCCCACTGACGAGCGGACCCATCAACTGCTTGTCCGAAGCCAGGCGCATGACGAAAACGAGCACGAAGGGCAACAACAGGCAGTTGACGATTTGGGCGGTCAGCATGACCTGGATAAGGCTGCTGGCTGGGACGATAAGGATGAAGAGGGCGGCGAAGACGACGAAGAAGATCATCAGGCCGTAGAACGCGGGTGCCTCTCGCAGGCGCCAATCTACGCCCGTTTCCCAGCCGAAGGCTTCGCATGCCGCGTAGGCGCTCGTAAGGGGCACCACTCCCAAGCCGAGGAACGACGCCGCCAGAAGGCCTACCGCGAACAGGACGGTTGCACCCGACCCGGCCAGCGGCGTGAGCGCGCCGGCGATCGACTGAACCGCGTCGGGCGAGTTGGTGTCGATCTGCCTGCCGGCCGAAAAGACCGCCGCGGCGCATGCCACGACGATGAACAGGGCGATCACATTGGTGAGCAGCGCACCGAAACCAACGTCGATCCGCTCGCCGACCAGGTCCTCGGGTCCCAGCCGCTTGTCCGCGACGTACGACTGGATGAAGGCCTGACCCCACGGCGTGATCGTGGTCCCAACCGTGGCCACGACGGCGACCCAGTAGGCGGGCGAGGTCGCGAGGCGCGGGATCACCAGCGACGAAGCGGCACGGCCCCAATCTGGATGAGCCAAAAGGGCCGACACGAAATAGGCGATGGAAACGGCGATGCCCACCACCACGAAGATGTACTGGACCCACTTGAAGCTACCGCGCGTCAGCAGCACCACGACGACGACGGCTGCGATAAGAGCCCCGAGCCAGCTCTGCAGCCCGAGCAGAGTCACGGCAGCGCCACACCCGGCGAATTCGGCCACGATTGAGCCGAGGTTGGCGATCAGCATCGCCGTGATCATGAATGAGGCCCAGCGGACGCCGTATCGCTCCCGAACCAGCCCCGCGAGTCCCTGGCCGGTGGCGAGACCCAGGCGCGCACCTACCTCCTGGGTGAAGAACAGCACGATCTGGCTGATCAGCAGGACCCAGAGCAGGTCGTAGCCGAACTTGGCACCGGCAACGGAGTAGGTGGTGATTCCGCCGGCGTCGTTGTCGGCGAAGCCACTGACCAGGCCCGGGCCCAGCACTCCGAGAATGGCGGCGATGCGGACCCTGTTGACGGAGCGGGGGGTCAGCGCGAATGCCGGACCCCTCATCGCTCCGAAGTCCCGGAGCGGCTGAACAGCCGGGGTAGGCGTCGCTTGGACTGCTGGGGCAGCAGCGTGTCCATGGCGTCGTCGACAGTGACGATGCCCTCGAGCCGGCCTTCCGCGTCGACCACGGGCACCGCCAGCAGGTTGTAGCGAGCCACCAGCTCGGTGACCTCTTCTTCGCTGGCGTCCGTCTTCACGGCGACAGGCTCGGCAAACATGAAGGTGGCTATGCAGGTGCTCGGCTTGGCGACGATCAGGTCGCGCAGCGACAACACTCCAACGAGCTTCTCGTCGTCGTCGGTCACGTACACGTAGTAGATGGTCTCGGCGTCGGGCTCGAGGTCGCGCAAACGGTCGATCGTCTCGGCGGCGGTCAGGCTGGCCGGCACCGCGACGAATTCGGTCGTCATGATGCCGCCCGCCGTGTCCTCGGCGTAGGTCATGAGTTCCTGTACCTCGTCCGCCTCTTCCTTCTCCATGAGGCCCAGGATTTCCACCCGGCTTTCGTCCGACAGGTCGGCCACCAGGTCGGCGGCTTCGTCCGGGTCCATCTCCTCGAGGATGTCGGCCGCTCGCCCCGGCTCGAGGTCTTCGAGGATGTCGACCTGGGTCTCGGGCTCCATCTCCCCGATGGCGTCGGCTGCCGCCTCGTCGTCCAGAGAGGCGATGACACCCACTCGGTCGTTGCGGCTCAGCTGGTCGATGATCGTCGCCAGGTCCGCCGGGTGGAGTTCGGCAAGGCCCTTGTGGGGCACGCGCAGCTTGACACTGGCGATCGTCCGCTCGACCGGATCGACGTCCTCCCAGTCGATGTAGCGCTCCGGCACGGCTCGATGGAAGCCCCGGGCGATGACTCGCCACGGCCCCTCGATGCCGAGCCGGCGGAGCAGCCCGGAGGCGCCCACGTCCACGGCGACCAGATGAAGCGCGCCTTCGACCTCGTCGAGCCGGAGGTCGTTGACGCGGACGACCTTGCGGCCGTCGATGTCCACGATCTGGCGGTCCATCAGATCCAGCTTCAGGCGGATCTCGTTGGGACGCTGGTGGAACTTGCTGATGTCGATGGCAGTCGTGCCCAGCGTCGCCCCGCTGGGGTCGAGCGAACTGACCGAATGCCAGGCCAGAAAGATCTCCCGGCCGTTCGTCTTGACCACGATTCCGGTCACAGGCGGATACCGATCGCCGATGGCGACGATCAGGTCGGCAACCGTTCCGATCGGCTCGCCCAGCTTGTCGCGCACGGGACGGCCGATCGCCTGGCTCAGATAGAGCATGTGCCACCTCGACGGCGGGTCGCCCCGCCCGTCGGTGGCGCGCCGCTGTGGCGCGAACCGCTTAGAAGGCGAAGCGGACCAGAGAGTGGATGTCGGCGCGTCGGGCGCCGCAGGTACTGGGTCCGGTCTCCACTGAGGGAGATATCCTCCGAAAGCGTGTTGGGGCTGGTCAGGAGGCGCGGCTACATGCCCCACCGACCACATGGAGTGTAGCCCCGGGCGAGGGGGAGGGTCAACGGCGCCGAGGAGGTAGATGAACGCATCCGGAGGTGGGCGGACGAAGAATTGTGAACGTAAGTACGACTGCCGCTGCTTCGCCTGTTACGGCAACATGGCGGGGTGCGAAATATTCGCTTGGGGCATGCTTCCACTGTGAGCCCATGGTCCTCTACAAATAGCGGAGACCGTTCGCCCAAACTCGGCCCGCAGTCGATCTCGCTGACCTGGACCCTGCTCTCGATCTCGATCGCGCTCCTTCTCGGGCAAGCTGTGATCGGTTTCGTGGTGGGTCGAAACGGCCTCGCCGATCTCGGCCTCGCAATAGCGACCGCCTTGCTCGTTGCCTCGGCCGTGCTGAATGCCCGGGCCACGGGCATCCTCGTAGAACGGCGCCACTCGGAGGCCGAGAGCTTCGGCCGGCTGCTCCAGGCTCTGTCGCGCTCCGTGTCTCCCAACGCGGTCATCGAGGCCATCGTCAACGAACTCGGGAGCGCCACTCGGGCGGACCACGTGGCGGTCGTGCAGATGCAACCCGGCGGAACCGTGCTCGACGTGAGTTTCGTGTCGATGGCGCCAGGATCGCAGGCCTCGAATACCGTCATGCCGATCCGGCAGTTGGAGCCCGTCGAGACACGACGGTTGCGCACTGGGCCGCGTCTCGCGAGCGACCCGACCGTCCGTGTCGGCGCATCTGGTCGCGCCGAAGATGCGCCCGAGGACGTCGCGGCGCGTGGCAAGTCTCTGGCCTGGGAGGCAAAGGGCGAGAGGCGCGATCCACCCGGGCGTCCACGGAGCCGCTCGCGACGCACCGAGTCGGACCCAGCGATCAATGGATCCGCCGACAACGCCCGTGACATGGCGGACCAGATCGCCTATTGGTTGCGGGATGCGTACGGTCTTCGCAACACTCTGGCCGCGCCCCTGATTGATGGCGAAGCCATCGTCGGGGCGATCGTGCTGTCGCGCCGCACCAGCGAGCCCTGGACGGATTCATCGGTTCGGTTGCTGAACAGCGCCGCCGGCGAGACGACGGCCGCGCTGAAGCGGGTCTACTCGCATCAGGCAGCGGAAGTGGCGGCGCGGACCGATCAGCTCACTCATCTGCCGAATCGGCGCTACTTCGACGAGTACTGCACCCTCATAGCGAGCCGCCGGCGGGCGTCCGACCGGGTCGCGATCCTGGCCGTCGACGTCGACCATTTCAAACGACTCAACGACATGTACGGGCACCAGACAGGCGACGAGGTGCTGCGGGCTATTGGAAACGCGATCCAGACATCGGTTCGTGAAGAAGATGTGCCGGCCCGCTACGGCGGTGAGGAGTTCATGGTCCTGCTGCGGAACCCGAACCATGGCGTGGCCATGGAGATCGGCGAGCGGATCCGCACCACCGTGCGCGAACTGGAGTTGATCGAAGCGGGCGTGACCGACCGCGTGACCGTGTCGATCGGAGTGGCATCGGGGCTTGCTGCCGACGAGCCCATCGCGGAGATCGTGGAGCGAGCGGATCGGGCGCTCTATGCGGCCAAACGCACCGGGCGCGACCGCGTCATCGAGGCCTGGCCCTCGGACGTGTAGCCGGCGGACGCGGGCTACCATGGAAGACATGGATGAGCCTTCGCCGTCCGGGCAGTCGGCCCCGGTCGAGTCGTCGGCCC
>PMBR01000130.1:45765-60688 GCA_003152995.1 Chloroflexota bacterium
GGCGAGCTCGTCTTCAAGACCGTCGCCTACCACAAAGCCGCCGACGCCATCGCCCATTCGCCGGTCGAGGTATCGCGCGCCTACCTCGACGGCCGGCCGCCCAAGATCTCGGGCGTTGGGGACGCGATCTCCAAGAAGATCGAGGAGCTGGCTCGAACCGGTCGGCTCGTCTTCTACGAGCGCTTGCGCGAAGAGGTACCGCCGAGTCTCGTGGCGCTGCTGGAGATCCCGGGGATTGGGCCGCGGACGGTAAAGCAGCTGCACGAGGAGCTCGGCGTAGAGACTCTCGACGATCTCCGGCGGGCGGCGGAGGCGGGCGGCCTGCGATCGCTCAAGGGCATGTCCGAGAAGACCGAGGAGCAGGTCCTGGCCGGCATCGCGGCCCTGGAGTCGCGCCAGGAACGGATGCGCCTGGGTCAGGCGGAGGCGATCGTGGAGTCGCTGCTGGCCGAGCTGGCGGGCGTGCCGGGGTTGCGCTCCATCCAACCGGCCGGCTCGTTTCGGCGCCGCCGCGAGACTATCGGCGACCTAGACCTGCTGGCGGAGACGGATCGGCCGGCCGAGCTGGTGGATCGGTTCACGACTCTCGGCTCGGTCGACGCGGTGCTGGCCAGGGGGCCGCACAAGGCCGCGGTGCGACTGTTGCGCGGGCCTCAAGTGGATCTGATGATCATGCCGCCCGGCGAGGCGGGCACGTATCTGATCCATTTCACGGGGTCCAAGGAGCACAACGTCCGGCTTCGCGGGATGGCTCGAGACCGGGGCTGGAGCCTTTCGGAGAAGGGCTATCTGCGGCTTGGCGATGACGGCGAACCGGCGGTGGGCGGGGCCGATGGCCCGGCCGAGGGCTCAGCCACCGGCCTGCCGGCGGCAGAGCTTCGAACCTTCCCGACCGAGACGGAGGCGTATGGTTTCCTCGGTCTGCCGTTCATCGAGCCCGAGCTGCGCGAGAACCGTGGCGAGATCGAGGCGGCGTTGGCGGGGACGCTGCCCGTGCTGGTTGCCAGGACCGACCTGCGCGGCGACTGCCACAGCCACTCCGACTGGTCCGACGGGGTGCATTCGATCGAGCAGATGGCGCTCGACGCGCGGCGGCGCGGCTACTCCTACCTGGCGCTGACCGACCACACGGTCAGCCTGGCGATCGCCCGCGGCCTCGATCTCGAGCGCGTCGAGCGGCAACGGCGGATCGTAGCCGGGCTGAACGAGCGGTTCGCCGCCGAAGAAGCCAACGGAACGGCTCCGCCCGAAACTTCGGCCGAAGGATTCCGACTGCTGCACGGCTGCGAGCTCGAAGTCCGCGCCGACGCCAGCCTCGACTATCCGGACGAGCTCCTGGCGCGGTACGACCTGGTCGTGGCATCCGTCCACGTCTCGCGCCGCCAGAGGCGCGAGCTGTTGACCGCCCGCACGCTGGCCGCGATCCGCAACCCCCACGTCGACATCATCGCCCACCCCGCCGGGCGCTACATCGGCTCTCGCGACGATCTCGATCTCGACTGGGACGCCGTCTTCGATGAAGCCGCGCGGACTGGCACCGCCCTTGAGTTGAACGGCTCGGACGAACGGCTCGACCTCTCCGACGTCCGGGCCCGCCGCGCCGCCGAGTTCGGCTGCGTCTTCACCATCGACTCGGACGCGCACCGGACCGAGGAGCTCGACAACCTGCGGTGGGGGACGGCCATGGCCCGCCGCGCCTGGCTCACGGCAGATCGGGTGATGAACACCCGCTCTCGAGCCGATCTGCTGGCGTGGGCGTGGGCGAAGCCGGGCCGCGTCGGGGCCTGAGCCGAGAGCCCCCGAAGGTCGGCGGCGGGCGGCCGGCGCCCGCGAGTCGCCCCGGTTGCGTACCATGCCCAGATGCAGCAACGCAATGGAGCCCGCGAGCTCGGGCTGATCGTGGCCACGCTGGCGGTGCTCAGCCGGTTCGTAGAGGACGAGACGCTCTGGGCGGCGGCGGCACTGGCTGTGGTCGTGGCAGTCGCCGGCACGGCGAGCATTCTGGGCGAGCTTCGGCCGTGGCGCTGGCCGCTGGATCGCGTCGCGCTCCCCGGCATCGCCGCTTTCGTGTCGATTGGGACGGCCCGCCTCGTCGACCCGGTGCCGTGGCTGGCCGTCGCGTTTGCCGGATCGTGGGCGCTCACATCGTGGGTGGTTTCGACGGAGACGGCACCGATCGCGAAGAGCGGCATGGCCGCCTCGGTCACTGCCGCCCGCGCCCACGCTCGATCCACCTCGGCGCGGCTCGGCGCGTTCGCTCTGGCGTTTCTGGGCTTCGCCGCGATCGGCGGGATCATCCCCGGAGGCGTCGCCGGCGACGGGCAGCCGCTGAGGCTCGGCGCGTTTCTGGCGACCATCGTGCTGGACGTGGCGATCGGCGGTCTGGCCGGCTATCGGATCGCGGCCCTGCGGCCTCACACACCCGGACAGGCGGTCACGGCCTTCTACCTGTACTCGATGGTCGTCGCCCCGATCGGTGTCCTGGTTCGGGTGCTCGCGCTGCCGCGGCTCTTCGGCCCGGCGATCGTGGTTCTGGCGATCTACGTGCTCACCTCACTGCGCGAGTCCGACGAGCCGGTCCGCTTCAACGTCCGGCTCCTCGAAGAGACGGGCGTGCTTCTATTGGCCGGTGTCGCCGTGTTGGTGGTCGGGCTGCTGGTGAAGTAGGCGAGCGGGGCGCGAGGTGGGGGACGGGCCGAGCGCCCGCCGCGCGGCGCTCGGGTCATCTACCATCACCATCGGGATCGAGCCTCGGCCGAGGTCATTGAGGAGGGCCAGTTGCGCAGACGGACGTTCGCGTTTGGCCTTAGCTGGCCAGGTGCGTGCCTGGCGACCGTGGTCGCCGTGAGTTCTTTCGGGCTGGTCGGATGCGCGCTGGTCCAATCGGCTCCCGTAGTCCCCGGCCCCGTGGATGGCACCGCCGCACTGCTCGCCGACGGGCGAGTGCTACTCGCTGGCGGGTATTCGGGAGGAAAGACCCCAGCCACCGCCTCGGCTGAGTTGTACGACCCGAAGACCGACAAGTTCACCGAAACCGGCCCTATGACAGTCGCCCGCGAGGGCCACACGGCAACCCTTCTCGCCGATGGCCGAGTCTTGATCGCCGGCGGGGCCAACGACAGCGACGGTGACGTCAAGGCGGCCGAGTTGTACGACCCCAAGACCGGCAAGTTCACGCTGACGGGATCGATGAGCGCGATCAACTCGGGCGGGATGGCGACCATTCTGAAAGACGGGCGAGTATTGGTCATCGATAGCATCAGCCATACGGCCGATGTCTACGACCCGCAGACGGGTACGTTCCGTACCACCGGCCAGATGGCCGGCGGACACGCATTGGGAAGCCTCACTCTGCTCCCCGACGGACGCGTTCTGATCGTCGGTGGCATGGACGATCAGTTGGACGAGACGGCGGCGGCGGAAATCTATGATCCGGCAACCGGCACGTTCAGCCCAACGGGCTCGATGACTACCGCGCGCTCTGGGCACACCGCCACGTTGCTGCCCGACGGCCGAGTTCTCATCGCCGGTGGTGGGTTTGGCGAGTTGCAGAAGGTCCCCGACGTGGACCTGTACGACCCGAAGACTGGCACTTTCACACAGGGTGGGTCGATGGTCGAGCCGCGCAGCGATCATGTCGCGGTCGCGCTTGCGGACGGGCGGGTCCTCATCGTCGGCGGCACGGACGCGTTCGGTCGCACGATCGCGACCGCGGAGGTGTATGACCCGAAGACTGGAACGTTCACTTCGACCGGCTCGATGGCTTCCGACCGCTATTGGCCCGTTGCCACACTCCTGTCCGACGGCCTTGTGTTCGTTGCCGGGGGCCAGGGCAACGCCACGGGCCCGAGGGACGCCCAGGGCGACTTCCCCGGCAACGCTCCCGTCGCTTCGGCCGAGCTGTGGGACCCCAGTACCGGCAGCTTCCACTTCGCCGGCCAGTAAGCGAGGTCCTGGCCGAGGCTCCGGCAGTGGACAGGCCGTCGGGCGGAGCCACTCCCCGGAGCGCATCCCCGGGGCCACTCCCCGGAGCCACTCCCCAAGCGCGGCCGGCCCGCGCCGCCGATACTTGACCGCGTGATCCGACGTGTGACCGCTACCCGATACGTGACCCCGCTGCGCGAGGGCGGGTCGCTGCCGGCGATCGTCGAGGCCGACGACGACGGCCTGTACGTGGCCAAGTTCCGCGGCGCCGGCCACGGCGTGAAGGCGCTCGTCGCGGAGCTGGTCGCGGGCGAGATCGGCCGGGCCCTGGGTCTGCTCGTGCCGGAGATCGTGCTTCTGGACTTCGACTCGCGTCTGGCGGCCGCCGAGCCCGACGCCGAGATCCGGGAACTGCTCCAGCGGAGCAGCGGCCTCAACGTAGGGCTCGATTTCCTCCCGGGCGCGCTGGGGTTCGATCCGGCCGCCGGCTTCCGGCCTCCTGCCGACCTTTGCGCAGACATCGTCTGGTTCGACGCTTTCGTAACCAATGTCGACCGTGACGCTCGGAACACGAACATGCTCGTCTGGCACAAACGGCTATGGCTGATCGATCACGGCTCGGCGCTGTACATCCATCACAGCTGGCGCGACCCGGCGGCGCACGCCCGAAAGCCACTGGCCGAGATCAAGACGAACGTGCTCCTGCCGTACGCGAGCTCGATCATCGAGGCGGACGAACGACTCGCGTCGAAGCTTTCGCGCCGGCTTCTGGCCGAAATCATCGCTGCGGTGCCCGACGAATGGCTGCTGCCCGATGCCGACCGGCCCGACCCGGCCGCCCTCCGCGGCGCCTATCTCGACTATCTCGAGCGCCGGCTGGCGCCGCCGCGGCTCTTCGCGGAGGAGGCGGAACGTGCCCGAGTCGCGTAGCCCGTTTGCCTATTGCGTCCTGCGGGCGGTGCCGCGTGTGGAGCGGGGCGAGTTCATCAACGTCGGCGTCGTCCTGTTCTGCCGCGAGAAACGGTTCCTCGGGGCGCGGATCGGGCTCGATGCCGCTCGACTGGCGGCCCTGGCGCCCGAATGCGACGCGGCCGAAATCCGAGCCCAGCTCGAAGCCATCGCTCGGGTCGCCGAAGGTGACGCGGACGCCGGCCCGATTGCTCGACTGTCACAGTCGGAGCGGTTCCACTGGATCTCGTCGCCGCACAGCACGATCGTCCAGCGCTCGGAGCCGCATACCGGCCTGACCGACGACCCGGCGGCCACACTCGAGCACCTGTTCCGCACTCAGGTCGTTGCAGCCGCTTCGACTTGATCCTCGATCACGGCCCCGCGCCACGCAGAGCGCTCGACCATGACTTGCGGATGTCCGGCGGTCGACGGGCGGAGTTCGGCAAAGGGTTCATTCGTTGCCCAATGTCCCGCTAGCGGGAATTAGGAAATCGGGCCGCCCCGGAACCGACTCGTGAGCGACGCCGCCACGGTCCGCCGGTGACCGCGCGGAACTCGCCCGAGCCCGCCGCGTTGACAGGCTCGGCGATGGGTGCTAGAAAGCATGGTCCGGACGGGTCTCGACCCGTCAGAATTGGCGTGCCTCCCGCGAGTCGGTGACATCGCGCCGTCTCGCCGCAACACCGCACCATCAGCGCGTCGGCCTGGCGCAGTTGACGAAAGGAACCTCATCCTTGGCCTTCTCCGACATCGAAAAGGGCACCGGCGGCAACAGCGTCCGGATCAAGCGACAGCTTGTCGAGCAGGCCATCGCTCATGCGTCGGGCGGCCACTGGTCCGAAGCCGTCGAGGCCAATCGCAAGATCCTGGAGATGGGACCCGACGCCGAGGCGGAGAATCGTCTGGCCAAGTCTTTCTGGGAGCTCGGCGAACTGGGCGAGGCTCGCGAGCACTACCAGATCGCGCTCGCCCTTGATCCCACCAACCGCATCGCCGAACGGAACATCGAGCGCTTGAGGGTGCTGATGAGCGAGGCCGGCGAGAAGACCGTGGCCGCGGAGAAGGCCAGCAAGGCGCCGGTCGCGATTTTCGTCGAGGAGACGGGCAAGACCGGCTTCGCGATGCTCACGGACCTGGCCGCGCCGCGGACCCTCGCCCACGTGAACCCGGGCGATGCCGTTGAGCTCGTCCCCGAAGGAAACCGGCTCTATGCCGAGGCCAACGGCACGCGTATCGGCATCGTCGAGCCGCGAGTCGCCGCCCGCCTGCTCAAGCTCCTCGCCGACGGCAACAAGTACTCCGCGGGGATCACCTCGCTCGGGGATCGCGACGTCCGGATCGTGATCCGCGAAATCTTCCAGGACCCTCGCAACTATGGCAAGGTCAGCTTCCCCACGGCAGCCCGCTCGACGGACCTGCGCCCGTACACAAAGGGCACGCTGCTGCGCGAGGAGGAGCTGATGGAGGAGGATCTCGAAGACGACGAGGAGGACGAAGAGATCGAGGACCTCGATCGCGTCCTGCCTGCGGAAGTCACCGGCGACGAGGCTTTCGAAGAGGAGCCCGACGAGCTCGAGGAGCCGTAAGCCGACGCGTCCTCACGCTGCGCCGTGGCTATGACGAAGGGGAGTGCCGGAGCCGACGGTTCGGGCGACGGCGAGTTGTCCGGCAGTCTGCCCGGCGATCCGCGACCAGCCGATCCGCCGCCCGGCGATCCGCCGCCCGGCGATCCGCCGCCCGGCGATCCGCCGCCGGCTGAGTCGCCGTCGGCGACCTCCCCGGCGACAGTCGCACCCCGATCGGCGCCGACCTACCGGCCGTTCCTCGACGGTCTTCGCGCGGTCGCGGTCCTGGGCGTTCTCGTCTACCACCTGAACCGCAACTGGCTGCCGGGTGGGTTTCTCGGCGTCGACATCTTCTTCGTCCTGAGCGGCTACCTCATCACGATGCTGCTGTTGACCGAGCAGCGCGACACGGGGCGGATCCACCTGCCCGCGTTCTGGGCCCGCCGAATTCGCCGCCTCCTGCCGGCTCTGCTGGTCGTTCTCGTCGTGATGGTCGTTCTGATCGACATCGGCGGCGATCCGCTCGCCCAGGGCCAGGCCCGCGGCGATCTGCTGTCCACGCTGTTCTACTTCGCGAACTGGCATTTCATAACTTCGGGGCAGTCGTACTTCACTCAGTTCGTGGCCGTCTCGCCGGACCGCCATACCTGGTCGCTCGCCATCGAGGAGCAGTTCTACCTGTTCTGGCCGATAGTGGTCGCCCTCGTCCTGGCTCGCTTCCGCAGGCGGACTCTCGCCGCCGTCGCCGCAACCGTGGCGGTCGCCTCGGCGCTGTGGATGGTGGTCATCTTCGACCCGCTCGATCCTTCGCGGGCTTACTACGGCACGGACTCGCGGATCTTCGAGATCCTGATCGGGGCGTTGCTCGCGATCGCCCTGGCGGGTTCGCAGAAGGCTCGGATTGCGGCCTGGGGTCGCCGCCTCGCCCCAGTGGCGCTGCTCGCGATCGTCGCCGCGTACCTGTGGCTGGCCGACGACAACACGATCTACTACCACGGAGGGGCGGTCCTCATCGCCGTGGCGGCGGCGACGCTGCTCGCCGGCCTGGAGGCCGGAAGCCCGATCGATCGGCTGCTGTCGGTGCGGCCGATGGTTCTCGTGGGTCTGGCCTCCTACGGCATGTATCTGTGGCACTTCCCGATCATCATCTTCACGAACCAGTGGGTCGGGCCAACGACCACGCCCACCGTGGCGCTTCTGGCCGTGGCTCTGACTTTTGCGGCCACGGCGATCTCATACGTCGTGGTCGAGTCGCCCATCCGCCGGCGAGGTCTGCTTCTGGGGTACAAGCTCACTCCGGCCCGGCTCGCGCGAGTCGTTCCGATCGCTTCCGGCGCGGTCGCGCTGGTGATAGTCGTCGCGACGGCGAACGGCGTCGTGGCAACCAACTGGAACGATGCCAACAGCGACCCGACCGGAATCACGATATACACTCCCGTGCCGACGGCTTCGAGCGCCCTGGCGACCTCGACGCCTGTGGCAACCCAGACGCAGAGCGCGTCCTCCAGCATCGCGCCGACGCCGTCACAGTCGCCGACCCCGGAGCCCATCGGTGGCCAGGGCTGGGTTGTCGGGGTCGTCGGCGACTCGGTCATGGTCTCGGCTGTTCCCGGTCTCCAGGCGGAGGCGACTCGACGCGGCTGGCTGTTCGTGTCGGCTGCGCGGCGGGCCTGCCCGGTGGGCTACGAACCCCTGTATGACGCATACGGCAATCCCTCGCCATACCAATGCGGTGTCGTTCGGACTCTTCACGATCAGCTCATCGCTGCCAAACCCAATGTCGTCATCTGGCATGACCTCCAATCGGTCCTGGACCGGAGGTCTCCGAACGGCACTTTGCTGAAGCCCGGATCCAGCGCGTGGAAGACGAGCCTGTTCGCGGAGTGGACCCTGGTTCTGAATCGGTTCCTGGCCGCGGGTGCCAGAGTCGTCATCGTCCTGCCGCCGCTCCGCAGTCAGCAAGCTGCGGGCTGTCACGGCGTGCCGATGCAAAGTCGCTGCGTCGACATCCAGACTCAGGACACGATCATGCGCGAGGCGACCACGGAGTGGTTCGCCAGCCTGGACGGACTTGCCGGCGTGTACCTGATCCAGGTCGACTCGCTGCTCTGCCCGGCGGGCTACCCGTGCCCCGGCACCGTCGCCGGCGTCCAGGTGCGGCTCCCGGGCGACGACCAGACCCATTTCACCGGCGCCGGTTCCACGTGGTTCGCGCCGCAGCTCCTGGACCTGGTGGTTGCAACGCTGGAAGGGCCGGCGCCGAGCCCAGCGGCCGGGCTCAGCCCGAGCCCGGCGGCCGGCCCCACCGCCGGCCTCAACCCGAACCCCGCGCCGGATCTCACGCCGAGCCCGGCCCCCACGACCTAGCGGCAGTCCCGCGCGCGGCCCCGGGCACGGGCCCGTCGAGTCTTGGGCGCCCGGTTCGCGGCTGACGCGGCCGACGCGACTGTGGTGATCACTCGCGGCGTGACCGCTGGCGCCCGGGAACGCGCGTCTGTCACAATTGGAGCATGGTCGGGCGCGCCGTCACCAACCGCGCCGAACGGCGCAAGGAAGGCAGTTCATCGCTGCCTCTATTCGACCGACTCGCCCCGTCGGCCCCAATCGCCGATATTGCCTTCCAGATAGAGACCTGGACCCGACCTGGCGAGGTCGTCCTCGACCTCGACGGTCGTGGCGGTTGGGTTGCCCGAGCGGCGATAGCCGCCCAGCGTCGCGCCGCCGATCTCGAATCCCTGTCGCTGACCCGGCTCCTCGCCGATGTCGTGGTGCGCCCGCCCGACGTAAGTCATCTCGATGCGGCGGTCCAGGCGATTTCGGTCCGGCTGCTAGGCGATGACACGCTCAAGAATCGGATCGACCAGCTGTTTGCGAGCTCGTGCCCGGCCTGCGGAAAGCCCGTCGTCCTCGACTCCGTGATCTGGGAGCCGGCCAACGCACGCAGCAAAGCGCGAGCCAGGGGCGGCAAGACGGGGTCTGGATCGGCGGCAGCCGAGGTGGCTTCGCTGCCGTTCGGCGCTTCTGCGACCGATGCGTCTTCGGCCGGCGCTTCTGAAGCAGGGGCCTCCCGGGCGGGCGCCACCCCGGCCCGCGCATCCTCGGCCCGCAAATCCTCGGTCGGCGGTTCTCCGGCCGGCACAGCGGCCGAGCGGGCCATCCGCCGCGAATTCAGATGCGTCGCGTGCCACCAGCAACTCGGCGGCCCGGAACTGCGCCATGCCGAACTCGCTCAGGACGACCTCGTCCTGGCGGCCTTCTCGGACCTTCCGGTTGGTATCCGGGAGAGTCTCAGACGACGATTCCCGACTCCGATGCCGGATCAGCAGCTGCCGGACCAGCTCATCGACCTGCACACCGCCAGGCAGCTGCTCGGGCTCAACGCGATCCTCGAAGGCATCGAGCTGGAGATGCGTGCGGCGCCGCTGACGGCCGCGCTGCGGCTGGCTTTCCTTCACGCCGTGGCGTCGGCAGGCCGCCTCAATTCATACCGTGGCCGGCCGGCGACGCTGGCCATATCGCGGGGCACGATCAAGCTTCCGGCCGCTCGAGCCTGGCGTGAGCGGAACCCCTGGGTCGCGTTCGAGGACGGGATCCGGATGATGCGGACCTTCATCGCCCGCGTCGATTCGGACGACAAGCGATCGGTAGCGGCACGCCCGGCGGCGGACCTGGTCGACCTCCAGCAAGGGACTTCCAACGTGCTGATCGGCGAGGCCACGCCCGGGTCGCTGAGGCGGATTGGCCTGGCGGGCGAGCGCATCGCGCACTCCGGCACGCCCTCGAGGGTTCGACTCATGGTCGGCCAGTCCCCGTTGCGAATGACTCGCGGGCGGCTGGCCGAGGCCTACCACGAGACTTCGTGGGCGCTTGGCGCGGGTGCAACGTCGCTGCTTCCATACCATGAGCTGTTCCGCCCGGCGCCCCCCGACCGGCGGAGCGCGGCCGAGGAGCTGGCATTCTCGATTGCCCGGTCGCTGGCCATCGCCACTCCGGCGCTCGCGTCGAACGGCCGCGCCGTCGTGCTGCTCGACGACGCCGAGCCACGAACCCTGGTCGCGGCCGCGATCGGCGGCGCGGCTGCGGGCTGCCGCCTGGTCGAGGCAAGTCTGCATCGCGGCGCTGGCGACAGCCCGGCCGTGGTCGTCTTCGTGCCACCAAACGGGGTGGTCGGACCCGGGCCGCGCACGCGTGCGAACCGGCCGCTGCCACCGATCGAGGGCGGCGCCGGAGATCCGGGCACGATCGCTGGACAGGGAGTCTTTACCGCGCCCGAGAAGCTGAGCCAGGGGCCGTTCCGCGTTCCGGCGGCCGCTCAAGCGGTCAGCGACACGGCCGTCGAGTTGCTCAAGGCGAGGGGCGAGCCGGCCTGCTTCGAGCACATGCTGGGCGATCTGCTGGTGGGGCTCGACCGCTCGGGGCAGCTGGCACGTTTCGCCCGCCAGTTCCGGCCGCCGCGCGCCGACCAGGGCTGGGACGCCTGGGTCGACAGTCAGGCCGAGCCGGCGTCCGCCGCGGACGAAACCGCCGCGAATCGGCCGGCCCGAGACGCGCGATCCGCCCCTGACATGGCCGCCACGAAGGAGTCCGCCGGCCACGAAGCGATCGAGGACGAAGAGGCGCCCGATGTCACCGGTCCGGTCGACGAACTCCTGGCCATCATCCGGGGCGAGCTCGACCGCGGCACGAACCGACGCGTCCGCCAGATAGAGCCAGGCCAGTACTGGCTCGGTTCGGAGGACGACCGCTCCGGCGCCGCTCAACCGCTGGCGGATCGAGTCGAGTGGGCCGTATTCAGCCTCCTCTCGTCATCGCGCCAGATGTCCGAGTCGGCCGTCTTCGAGCGGACGACCGGGCTCTTCCAGGATCGCGACGCCCCCGATGGGGAGCTGATGCGGGCCTGCCTCGACAGTTACAGCGCGCCGGGCAGCACGCCCGATGCCGTGGCCACCGCCGATCAGCTGGAGCGACGCTCGGCCGAGCACGACGCCGTGATCGCGCTCATCGCGGACATGGGCCACCGGCTTGGGACGCGCGTCTGGATCGGCCGTCGCCAGCAGCTCCGCCGCGTCGATGGCCGCCCGCTCGCGGACCGGCTGGACACCGAAGAGCGGGACATCGTGCCGACCGTGATCGCCTGGGGCCCGGAGGCCGAGCTGGAACGCGTCGACTGCGCCTGGTACGTCCGCCACAAGGCGACATTCCTGTTCGAGGTCGAATGGACGGCTATGCTCGGCGATGCCGTCCTGGTGCGTCACAGCCGCTTCCCGAACGACGACAAAGTCGTCCGCATCCTGGTCGTGCCGTCCGAACGCGCCGAACTGGTGCGCTACAAGCTCGCCCGTTCACCGCTTCTGCGCCGCGCGTTTGCCGAGCGCAACTGGCACGTCCTCAAGTGGGACCAGCTGGCCGCCTTCGCCGCTCGCACGAATGTGTCGCTGGCCGACCTCGAGCCGTACATGGGACTCGATGCCGACGCCACCGTCGGGGAGCAGCTGCCGCTGTTCGAAGCGTAGGCGCTACGCTAGTCGCACCATCCAGCCCTGGGCCCAGGACGTACCCGGCAGCTGCCAGTCCGCAGGAGGTTCCGGTGAGCGAGGTCCGCAACGCGGCCGACGCCGTCAACGCGCTGGCTGAACGATTCTGGAACGGTCTGCTCGAACTTTCGCCGATCACGGCGACCGTGCTCGGGTATGACGACAACGACGACCGTCTCGACGACCCGGGCCCGGAGGGCCGTGACAAGGCTCGCCGGCTTTTCCGCGAGACGCTCCACGCGACCGACGAGATCGAGGCGCAGGCCGCTGCCGCCGGCCCGGTCCCCGGATCGGATGGCGGCGCGAGCCTCCCCGTCGAAGAGGCGATCACACTCGATATTCTCACGGTCGTCTGCCGGACCGAGCTGGAGCAGCAGAATCAGCGCATAGATCGGCTCAAGGTCGTCGATCAGATGGACGGGCCTCAGACCGTGATGCCGCTGCTGGCGACCTTCCAGCGGACCGATACTCCGGAGCGCTTCGACCGCTTTCTGGCGCGCATCGCCGACTACCCGCGCTACATGGCCGCCAACGCGCAACTGGCACGCGAGGGTCTCGCGAGCGGGCTCACCGCCGCCCGGATCGTGACCGAGCGGGTGATCGGTCAGCTCGAACGGCTGCTGGCAATTCCGGACGAAGAGTCGCCGATCGCCGTCGCCGCGACACTACCGAAGCCGTCGGACCGGGAGAAGCTGGTCGCCGCCATCCGGCGGTCCGTCAGACCGGCCGACCAGGCTTTCTTCGACGTCCTCAGGGGCGGATACCGCGAGGCGTCGCGCGTGGAGCCCGGGCTCTGGTCCGCGCCCAACGGCGAGCAGCTGTACCGGACCCAGGTTCGAGCGTGGACATCGCTGGACCTGGATCCCGCGGACCTGCATCGCATCGGTCTCGAAGAGCTCGAGTCGATCGAGGCGGAGCGGCTCGAAATCAGCCGCTCGCTCGGTTTGGGCGATGACACCAACGCCGCTCGCGCAAGCCTGGGGAGCGGCCCCGGAGCCATTCCCGAGACGGCCGACGAGTTGCTGGACCACGCCCGCGGCCAGATCGAGCGGGCTCTGGCTCGATCTCCGGAGTACTTCGGTCGCCTCCCCAAGGCCTCGGTCGAGGTCCGGGCGGTCGAGCCGTTCAAGGAAGCCGATTCCCCGGCTGCCTACTACTTCCCGCCTGCGACCGACGGTAGCCGCCCCGGCGTCTACTACGTCAACACGTACGACCTGCCCAGTCGCAGCTTCATGAGCCTGGCCAGCACCAGTTTCCACGAGGCCGTCCCGGGGCACCATTTCCAGATCGCTCTCCAGACCGAGATGGAGAGCCTGAGCGTCTTCCGTCGCATGGGCGCGAGAATGGCCGGCATGGCCTACCTCGAGGGCTGGGGCTTGTACTCGGAACGCCTGGCAGACGAGATGGGGCTCTACCAGAATCAGGCCGAAAGGTTTGGCATGCTCGACGGCCAGGCCTGGCGTGCCGCGCGGCTGGTCGTCGATACCGGACTCCACGCCTTCCACTGGTCCCAAGAGCGTTCGATCGCGCAACTCCGGGCCGCCGGCCTCACGGAAACCGACGCCCTGATCGAGACCGACCGATACATCTGCCTGCCCGCCCAGGCATTGACATACAAAGTCGGCCAGCGCGAGATCGAACGGCTCAGGAGGGAAGCTACGGCGCGCCTCGGCTCGAGCTTCGAGCTGCGGGCCTTCCACGATGCCGTTCTGGGCCACGGCACCCTTCCGCTCGCGACCCTCGCCCGGGAACTGCCGGGGTGGCTCCCGGGGCCGAAATAGGTCACCGGATCAGCCGCGGGCCTGTCGCGATCGCAGGTCGACTCTCAGTCCTGCGAAGCCTTGCGAAGCATGTCGGCCAGGGCGGCGTGCCCCCCCGCGTCGGCCAGGTCGGGCGGCGTGCAACCATCGTCGGCGGGTCGTGTCGGATCGGCGCCGCGAAGCAAGAGCAGATCGACGATCGCTTCGTCACCGTTGCGCGCGGCTGCGTGGAGCGGCGTCCAGCCGCCCCTCTGCACCGCGTTTGCCGAAGCTCCAAGAGCGAGCAGCAGGCCCGCCAGATCGCGGTGTCGCGCCGACACGGCGCTGTGCAGCGGCGTCACGCGCGAGCCGTTGGAGGCCACGGCGTTTGGATCCGCGCCGAGCTCCAGCAGTAGCCTGGCCACCTCAAGCCGCCCGAAGTAGGCCGCAAAGTGCAACGGCGTGAAGCCGTCGTCGCTCCGATCTTCGATCTCCCATCCTTCGGTCAATCGGCGTCGGACGACGGCAACCTCACCGGCGGCGGCGGCCTCGAAGAGACCGAGCCCGTCCGGGCCGACCTTCTCGGCCAGATGTTCGGCCAATCGCGCATGACCGCCGTAGGCGGCAGCCATCACGGGCGAGAGGCCGGACTCGTCGCGAGCATTCAACAGGTTTGCGTCGGCCGCCAGCGCTGAGTCGACCGTCGGCTGGTCACCCTTCCGGACCGCTTCGAAGAAGTCAGCCGTCATGCTTGGCCCCTCCCGCCAGTCTTGCCTGGGGACATCTCGCCGAGGGCTTCGATCAGCCGGTCGATCTCGGCGTCGGTGTTGTAGTGGACGAAGCCTACACGAACCATCCCGCCGGATTCGGCGAGCCCGAGTGCTCGGATCAACTCGTAGGCGTAGTAGTCTCCGTCCCACGCCGCGATGCCGCGCCGGCCCAGCTGCGTGGCGATCTCTCGCGGGGAGTGGCCAGCCAGCGTGAAGGCGAACGTGGGCACGCGCTCGGCGAGGCGGTCCGGATCCACGATTCCACGTAACCTCAAACCCGGCACGTCGCCCAACGCCGTGAGCGCGCGCCGGGCCAGACCTCGCTCCGTGGCGCCGATGACCGCCATGGCCGCACGCAGTCGGTCGCGCCGCGTCGTTGCCGCGCCACTCGCGCCACTCCCGCCGGCCGCGCCACTCGCGCCACTCCCGCCGGCCGCGCC
>PMBR01000128.1 GCA_003152995.1 Chloroflexota bacterium
CGGCGCGGCGCGTGGCGGCGCGGTGTGGCGGCAAGGGGCCGCGTGGCTGCGGGCGGCGGCGCCGGGCGCGGGGCGGTCCGAGCGCCTACTTCAGCGGAGTGCCGAACCAGGATTCCTTGTCGCCGACGAACAGGACGCCGTTGCGCAGCAGGAACGGCGTGACACCGCCCGGCGTCGGCTCTGTGGCGGTCGAGTCGCCTGTCAGGACGAGCCTCGTCCAGTGGGTTCCGTCTAGCGAGGTCCAGTACTCGGGCGACTCGTTGGCGGTGCGGATGCCATAGCCGATGAGCCTGGTCCCATCGCCGCTGAACAGCCCATTCGAGCCAGACCCGGGCCCTACCGCGCCGGACGCCACGTTTCCGAGCGGGTCGGCGGGGCTGATGGCCCAGACCCATCCCTCGCGCGAGGTCCAGAACGAGGTGGACCCGGGCACGCCACCGTCGTGGCTGAGGGCGATCAGCCCGGATGCGGCGGCATGGACATCGAAGAAGGCGTTCCCCGGACCGGCCTGGACGCCGGCAAGGCTCCACTGCAGCCCGTCCGCCGACCACCACGCGGGCGCCGGCCCCAGCCCGGTGGTGCTCCCGATGTCGCCTACCGCCACGAAGCCCGTGCCAAACGCAGTGACAGCCTGGACGCTGGCGCCTGGGTCACCGGGCAGCGAGGCGACCGCCCAGGTGGTCCCGTTGGGGCTGAAGGCAAGCCCGTACGGCGTGTCCGCAAGGATCGCGACAACGCCGGTTGCGTTGCCGGCAAGATCGCCATCACGACTGAGACGCATCTGGGGAGCCGGGCTCGATGTCCAGGCTGTGCCATCGGTCGAATGCCAGACGGTAGTCTCGCCGGTGTAGCTCCCGGTGGCGACGACGATTCCGTCGGCGCATGGAGCAGCCTGTGCAAGTGCGGGGGTACCGAAAGTGTCGGCCGGGAGTTGGACCCAGCTCCGGCCGTCATGGGAGATCCATGCGGGCGTCGGTGCCGGATAGTCCTGCCGGCCGAGCGCAAGGTAGCCGCCGGCCCAGGCCGTGACGGACGAGACGCTGACCGGCCCGCCCGCGAGCGGTTGAAGCTGGAGCCCGGTCCAGACCGCGGTGGAGACGGGCGGCATCGAACCGCTCGGCGGCGTGACGGTCTGCGCGGGTTCGGTGCTCGCGGGTGCGCTCCCGCAGGCGCTCGGGGACGGGCTTGGCGACGGGCTCGGGGCCGGGCTCGCGCAGGCGAAGCCGGGCGTGGGCGTCGCCGTCAGGCTGGGCGTTGCCGTCAGTCTGGATGCCACCGGCGATCCTCCCGGCGCGGTCAGGAACCCGCCGGGCCGGAGGCCGAGTCCGATCGCGACGATCAGGACGGCGGCCACGGCGGCCACGGCGGCCGCGAAGGCCGGTCGAGTCCGCGCGGCGAAGACCGGCCGGCTGGGCCGGGTTTCGAGCGCATCGCCGATCCGGGCGTCCAAACCCTGCGGAGCGCGTCTCGGATCGATCGCCCTATACATGGCCTGAAGGCTCTGCCCGAGTTCGTCGTCATTCATCGGATTGCCTCCGCCGAACGTCGCTCGGCTTCGAGCGCGGCTCGCAGGTGCTGGAGTGTGCTGTGGAGGCGCGACTTCACCGTGCCCTCGGGGATGTGCAGATGCTCCGCAATCTCGGGGACCGTCAGTTCGCGGCCGAAACGGAGCGCCAGGAGACCCTGCTCGTCCGGGGACAGGCGGCCGACCGCGGCCGGCAGGTCGGCGTCAGCCGCAGAGTGGCTGGGCCCCGGGCCGGCCCCGAGATCCAGGGCGACCAACTGCGGCCGCCGGGCGCGCCGTCGGAGCTCGTCGCGGCAGACGTTGACCAGGATCCGGGTGAACCACCCGTCGGCGGTCTGGCTGTCGCGGAGCGTTCGCCGTCGATCCCAGGCCAGCAGCGCGGCTTCCTGCACGGCATCTTCGGCGGCAAGCGGGTCGCGAAGGATGAACGTAGCGAGCCGGAAGGCATCGTCGACCCGGGCGCGGAGCAGCCGTCGGATGGCATCGTCCGCGCTGATCGGCGCCGCGGCTTCGTCCAGCATGCCTCTCCTAGGGGTGGTTTGGGGTTGTCGCCGTGATGGACGAACGCCGGGGCTCAATCGTTCGATCTTAGTTGCTCTCCTCCGACTGGACTCTCCGCGGCGCGAGCGGCGACGATCAGGGCACGCTTATCGGATACGAATACTCCGCGTCCAGCGTGCTGCCGTCGTCCTTCGCCGCTTCGACCGTGAAGTGGACGAACCAGTCGCCGCCGCCGGGCGGCGAGAAGTCAACGACGCCGTTACCCAGGACCGTTCGAAGATCGACCAGCGGCGAATTCACGCTCGGGCCCCCGGCCGAGGATGCGGGCATCGCGACGACATTCGCCGACGTGACGGTCCAGCCGTCCAGGGCAAAGGCGAGGCTGTCGCCGGGCGCGACTTCGAGCGTGGAGTTGAGCGACCTGAGCGGCTCCCACCAGTTGGCCGTCGCGCAGCTGGTCGTGACCGTATTGGCGACCGTCCTGAGGTCGATCGGGCAACCGGTGAGCGTTCGGCGCGTGGGTGTGCCGTTCTGCACGATCCATAGAGTCGGCACGCCGTTCTCCGCGGTTGGTGACCCTAGAGTCGGCGCAGCCTGGCCGAGCTTCGCCGCCCTCTCGCAGGTCCAGGTGAAGGTGCCGGACCGACGAGGCGCGGTGGCAGGATCGCCGGCGTTGAGGGTCAGGTCCGTGAAAGAGATCGAGCCACTGAGGCCGTCCGCGGTGGCCTGCGATGCGTAGTTGCCGGCGAGCCCAACGAAAATCGTCTGGTCGGGTTCAACGAGTTCGATCTGGTATTTCGGACCGGCGGCGAGCTTCCAGCGCACGAAGAGGGACTCACCGCCGACTTGCTGCTTGCCGATCGAGAGGCCCACCACGTGCCCCGACACGCTCCAGATGCAGCCCACGGCAAACGAGCCTGGAGACGATTTGGGCTGGCTGAGCGTCAGCGTCGCGCGGCCGACCGACAGCCCGGGCCCGGTCGCGGGCGTTTGCGTATAGGAAATGGGACCGGAGATGGGGCCGGCGACGACCGGCTGGCTCTCGATCGGATTGCCCCGCTGCCCCATCGCCCACATGGCGCCGAGTCCCACGGCCACGACGACCATCGCGGCCGCGGCGAGCCCGACGCGCCGGACGGTGCGCCGCCGGCGCCGCTCGCCCCACCTGCGGCCGAGGTCTTCGGGTCGGAGGCGCACCGGCAGCGTCGCTTCCTCGGCGCGAAGGGCGCCCCGTAACCAGGACTCTTCTCTGGAGATCGGATCAGACATGGTTTGCCTCCATCCCGAGCGCACTGGGCCCGACGTCGTCTCGCAGGGATTCGCGCAGCCGGTCGAGGCCGATCCGCAGCTGCGTCTTGACCGTGTTCCGGCTCGTTCCGAGCGCCGCCGCGACTTCGTCGACGCTCATGTCGGCGTAGTAGCGCAGCACGATGGCGGCCCGGATTCGTGGCGGCAAGTCCGCCAGAGCGTCATCGAGCACAGCCCGATCGAGCGCCCCAGAGTCGGTCGCCTCGGGCGAAACGGCCTCCGGAAGAGATTCGAATCGAACGAGGCGGACCGAGCGGCGGCGCATTCCAAGCGCCCGGTTCGCGGCGATCCGCAGGAGCCAGGCGCGCAGCGCGGCCTCGTCGCGGAGCTGGTGCCCTCGCTCGAGGGCGGTCAGCAGCGTCTCCGCGAGGGCCTCCTCGGCGTCGCCGGCGTCACGGAGGATCACATAGGCGACGGTCTGGATCTCCCGGCCGAAGCGCGCGAGCAATTCGGCAAGGACGTCGGGTCGGTGCTCGCGAAGCCGCTCCATCGTCATCGGCGCCGTAACCTCAGTTCCCGGGCAGGTATTTGCCGCTCAGGATCGCACCTGGCCTCATTCTCTGGCTCGTCCTATAGATGCGCGACAGAGCCGCGGAGGGTGATAGGCCGGTCGAATGGCCGGCGGAGGGCAGCCGCGTCCGCGGCCGGTGTGTCAGAGGGGATTTGGTGGAGCTACAGGGACTCGAACCCTGGACCCCCTGCATGCCATGCAGGTGCTCTTCCAGCTGAGCTATAGCCCCACGCGGACGCGAATGTTACAGCAACCGAGCGCAGCTGCGCGCCCGGCATTTGGATGAGCGCCCGCCGACCCCTCTGGGCCTCAGCGCTTGGGCGGGGCGCAGGCGCGCGTGCTGTCGGCATAGAAAGGGGCCCGGCATTTCTGCCGGGCCCCTGACTTCCCCTCGGCGATCTGGTTCCGCGGTCCCTGGTCCGCGGCCCCTCTCCGGATGCGGTCAACAGACGGGCGGCCAGGAACCGTTGTGGCGCGCCGATCGGAGATCTATGGGACGACGTTGATGCGCCAGTTGAACCCGCCCTCCACCGACCCGCCGTTTCCGTCAATGGCGTCGACATAGGCATTGATGACCCACTCACCCGGACCTGGAGCCGTGAAGGTGCAAGTCCCCGTGTCGACGCTGCAATCGATCGAAAGCGCCCGCGAGTTGTCCGTTCGCCCTGCGGCCGACCAGTCCGCCGGAACCGCGTACCGCATCTGCAGCGGGATTATCGAGAACGCCCAAGGCTGGGCGATGCTGACGGTGATCGTGGCTCCGGAAGTCACCGCGAACGTGTCGGTTGCCGGCGGCAGCGCCCATTGGCCCAGGCAATCGGCGGTGTTGACGGCGGCGCCATTCTGCGCCGTGCCCACGCACGACGGGAGCGCGGCGTGCCCGACCTGGCCTCCGCCGACCGTCAGGAGAACGGCCGGCAGCAGCTGCGTCGGGATGGCCGGGACGCTCTGGCCGGCCGACGGCGTTGCGGACGCCGACGGCGTTGCGGACGCCGACGGCGACGCGGTGCCCCCTCCACCTGCCGGTGGCGCCGAGTTGAAGCGCGCGAACATGCCCAGCGCTACCGCGACGACCGCGACGGCGGCGGCCAGCCCGCCGATACGCCTGATCGCCCGATCTCGGCGGCGCTGCGCGTGGCGGCGCGCGATGTCGGCAGCGGAGACCTCGAGCGAGAGGCCACGGACCTCGTCGCGCAAAGCCTGTCGGATCTGGTTTTCGAGCATGTCAGACATTGGGGGCCTCCATGGCCGTTCCCGTGGGCTGCCCGGCGGACGCGTCCGCGAGTGCCGCCCGCAGTCGATCGAGCGATTCCTGGAGTTGCGCCTTGACGGTGTTGGGGCTCTTGCCCAGCGCCCGGGCGCACTCGTCGACGCTCCAATCGGCGTAGTAGCGCAGAACGACCGCCGCCCGCATCTTCGGCGGGAGACCGGCGATTCCCTCTAGCAACGCCACCCGACTATCGCTGTCGCCGATGCCGCCCGCAGCAGCCGTGGCCATTTCCGGGACGACCTCGAGTCTGACAACTCGGGCGGTCCGGCGGCGCATCGTCAGGGCTCGGTTAGTGGCGATTCGAAGCAGCCAGGCCCGCAGGGATTGCTCGTCTCGCAGCGCGGGCCCGTGCTCCAGCGCCGCGATCAGCGTCTCGGCGACCACGTCTTCGGCGTCGGCCCGGTCTCGGACGATGAGATACGCAACGGCCTGGATCTCGCGGCCGTACGTGGCCAGGAGATCCTCGAGGACAGCGGGCTGGCGCGTTCGCAGCGCCTGAACCACCATCGGTGCCTCTCTCTTACTGCGAGCGGCTTCCTGCTGCCCGTCATGAGTCAGACGCACGAGGATGCCACTTCGGGCTAGTCGTGGTTGGGGAATTCTCGCGGCCGCGAATCTTGACTCGCACGGCTGCGGTCGCGAGTCCGATGCGGCTCCGGCCGGTGGCCGGGCGGCGTCGGAGCCGGTCGACGCGCCCGTGGCGGCAGCGGCCGGAGCAACACGGCGCCGGCCGGTAGCCGCGCGGCGTCGAAGCCGGTCGGCGCGGCCGAGGCGGCGCTACCCTAGTAGGCGTGGCAACTACGACGACCGAATGGCGAGCTTCACTGCGACTTGCCGAAGGGCGCCTCGAATGCACGATTCGGCGCTCGCCTCGGGCGCGGTTTCTGCGGCTCACCGTCGATCCTCGGCACACGGCCGTGGTTACGATCCCCTCGAGGGCGGCGCGCAGCAAAGGTGAAGCGGAGCGGTTGGCCGAATCGTTCGTGGCCGAGCGCGAGTCCTGGCTGCGACGGCACCTCGAGCGGCAAGCCCGCCAGAGAGAGGAGCTGGCGGCGATGGGCCCTCTCCGCGACGGGGGCACGCTGCTATTCCGCGGTGAGCCGCACCGGCTGCGCATCGAGGCGCCGGCTCCGGGTCGGCGTCGCACTGTCGTGACTCGCGAGGGTAGCGATGGCGGCGACGAGCTGGTCGTCCGTCCCGGCGCCGGGGAGCGGCGGGAACTGGCCGCGATCCTGGAGGCGTGGTTGCGGGTGCGCGCCCGGGCTGCCATCGAACGTGAGATTGAACGCCACGCACCCGCCCTCGCCGTGGAGCCGGCCGCGGTCACGGTCCGAGACACCCGAACCCGGTGGGGAAGTTGCTCTCGGGCGCGCCGCCTCTCCTTCTCGTGGCGCCTCGTACTCGCTCCGCCGGAGGCTCTCGAGACCGTGGTCGTCCACGAACTCGCGCACTTGCGGGTTTTTGGCCACGGGCCGCAGTTCTGGGAGCTCGTGGCCGGAAGGCGGCCGGATCACCGACGCTGGCGACGCTGGTTGCGAGACCATTCGATGGAACTTCACGGAGCCCTGACCGTCGCCTGACGATGTAGCCGGCGCGCGGCCCGCAGTGGCCGCAGTTGCCGCAGTTGCCGCAGTTGCCGCAGTGGCCGCTGTCTCGGCTCGCCGGCTGGGCCACAGAACGGCCATGGCTGCTTGCGGTCCCAAGCCCTCTGGCGGGCGCGGCCGCGTCGGCCTACAGTGTCGATGCGCCGACTGCAATCCGGCGCGAGCAGACAAACAGGAGCCCGAGATGCCAGTCGTCACCATCTCTCGCCAGTTCGGCGCCGGTGGCTCGAGCGTTGCGGGAATAGTCGCTGCCGAACTCCACGCCGAGGTCGTCGACAAGATCCTCATCGAGGAGGTGGCGCGGCGGCTTGCTATCACCCCGAGCGACGTGGCCGCCGAGGACGAGCGGCCCCGGCCACTGCTCGAACGCCTCGTCCGATCCTTCTCGGCGCTGGAGCCGGGTATTGGGGCTGGCTGGTCGCCGCCCTATCCGGACCCCATGTTCGATCCCCGCAAGGCGATCATCGAGCTCACCGAGCAGGTCATCGGAGAGGTGGCGGACGGCGGAAACGTGGTCATCGTCGGTCGTGGCGCCGGCTTCTGTCTGCAAGACCGGCCGAACGTCTTCCGCGTCTTCTTGCGCGCCCCGGAGCCGGTGCGGGTTCGTGCCTTGATGGCACGGCTCGGTCTGGGCGCGGCCGAGGCGCGAAGCAAGATGCACGAGACGGATGCCAATCGAGCGGCTTACATCCGCCAGCTGTACAAGCGCGACTGGTGCGATCCGGACGGGTACGACCTGATCATCAACACGGGTCGTCTTGGATACCAGGCCGCGGCCGAAGTAATCCTGCGCGGTCTGCGCGAGCCCGTTCGCGCCGCGGTGCCGGTCGACTGACCTCGGCCGCGGGCCGCGTTCGGCGGGTTACCCGAGCCTAGTTCCCGGCCCCGTCTGCGGGGACGACCCAGACTGCGCCGGCCTGCGGAGCGTGGTCCCACTGAGCGTTGCTCAGCTGCGAGTGCGAGAGCGTTGCGATGCTCAAGCCCACGAGGAGGGCGAGCGCCCAGACCACGACCACGACGTCGAAATGCCGGACAAGTTGTGCTCGCATGGCGAGCTCCCCAAAGAGCGTCTCGTCGAGCCGGCCCGATGCCTGGCCCTTGCTGGAAAGGTTCGATCGGGGAGCAATCGCTACACAGGGCCCCGGGACCCCGATTCCGGATGCCCGGCGGCCCTAAGTAAACCGGTTATCTATGAAGAATTGGCTTATTATTATGGATCTACTGGACATTGCCCGGTCCCGCGCAGGAGCCGCCCGGACTCAGAGGCCGCCCACCACAACGTCCGGCTCGACATCAGGGCCCCGCCTGCCGGCACTTTGTCACTTCCTCCGACAAACCCAGATCTGCTCGGCACCATACGCCGGCGGCGATCCAGTGAAGTCGGAGTATTCGACGACTTCGACAAATCCGGTCCGCGCCAGGAGATGGCGCATCTCGTAGCGGTAGGTCCATCGGAGAGCGAGTTGTTCCTCTTCCCGGCGAAGCACGGTTCCAGCGGAGTCGATCTCCGAGAATCGCCACCGTTCGGTCATAACCTGGTTGAGAACGTCGTTTCGGCGGTCTAGCACCTCGACCCGGAGACGCCGATGCGACACGGGGTCATACGACTCGTCCGTCCGACTGCCCGACGCCTCGGGGAGACACCAGTCGAGGCGCGGATCGAAGACGTCGATGGCGAGCACTCCTTCCGGACGGAGATGCCTGTGAACCTGCGTCAGACATGCCATCTGCGCCTCCGGCGTCAGCAGGAAGGCGAAGGCTCGGGCGGGGATGAGCACGCTGTCGAAGGTTCGATCCAGGGAGAAAGCCCTCATGTCCCCTTCGAGCAAAGTGAGTCGCCGAGCGGTCTCGGCGTCGAGCGATGCCGCCTTCGCTCTCGCGCCATCAAGCATCCCGACAGAGGAGTCGATCCCCACGACCTCGAGCCCGGCCGCGGCGAGTGCGATCGCCACTCTGCCGGTCCCGCAGCCCAGTTCCAGGACACGAGATCCCCCGCGCCGTGCCAGGGCGAGATAGAAGGCGATGTCCTCGTCGCCGCTCGGACCACCTCTCGCCACACCGAGATCGTATGTCTCGGCGTTGAGACCGCCGGAGTAGAACGGTAGTGCCCTCATGGTCGCATCGTCGGGTCCTGCCGATCCCACGTCAAGAACGAGGAGTTCGTTCACAGGCCCTCAATGACAGTGTGGCCGGGCGGTCCTGGGCCGAGAATCGAAGAGCGGCCGCCCGGATGGGCGGCCGCTCTATCGGGACGAATTCAGGGCAGAGGATCAGGGGACCGCGACGGCCTCCGGTTCTACGTCGAAGAGACCCGGGACGGACAGATATCGCTCGCCGGAGTCGTACGTGAAGGCCAGGATGCGCGCGCCGTCCTTGATCTCCGGCAGCTTCTTGGCGACGGACGCGAGGATCGCGCCGGACGAGACTCCGATCAGGAGGCCTTCCTCGCGCGCAGCCCGCTGGGCGTACTTGAAAGCGTCAGGTGCCGACACCTGGACGATGCCGTTGACGGCGTCGGGATGGAAGTTGCCCGGCACGAAACCGGCCCCGATGCCCTGGATCGGGTGCGGGCCGGGTGCGCCGCCGCTGAGCACGGGCGAAAGCTCGGGCTCCACGGCGAAAACCTGGAGTTGCGGCCAGCGCGGTCGCAGGACCTCGCCAACTGCCGTGGCGTGGCCACCCGTACCGACGCCGGCAAAGATGTAGTCGAGGCCGTCCGGGAAGTCGCGGGCAATCTCTTCGGCAGTGGTCCGCTTGTGGACCTCGAGGTTGGCCGGGTTGTCGAACTGGAAGGGGAGCCAGGCTCCTGGCGTGGCGGCGACGATTTCGCGTGCCTTGGCGATGGCGCCCTTCATGCCCAGCTCGCGGGGGGTCAGCTCGAAGGTCGCTCCGTAGGCGGCCATCAGCTTTCGACGCTCGACCGAGAACGACTCGGGCATCACGAGAATCAGCTTATAGCCCTTGACCGCAGCGACGAGGGCGAGGCCGACTCCGGTGTTGCCGGACGTGGGTTCGACGATGATGCTGCCGGGCTTCAGAATGCCGCGACTCTCGGCGTCTTCGATCATCGAGAGGGCGATGCGGTCCTTGATCGAGCCGCCGGGGTTCTGTCGCTCGAGCTTCACCCAGACTTCGACCCGGGGGTCGAAGAGCTTGTTGATGCGCAGGTGGGGAGTGTTGCCGATGGTCTCGAGAATGTTGTTGGCCCTGGCCATGATGGTCTCCTTGAGTCAGATGAAGCGTGGATCGGCCGAAGATTCGGCAAAAGCACGCGGACGGTCGGCTAGATCACGAAATCCGGCGCTTCGAAGTCGGCCCGACCCTGCCGGACGTGGACCTCGCTGCGCTGATAGACGATGGAATCGGGTGGGATGCCGGCGGTGATCCAGGTGTTGCCGCCCACCACGCTGCCCCGACCGATGACGGTCTNNCCGAGGATCGTGGCGTTGGCATAGATGACCACGTCGTCGCCGATCGTCGGGTGGCGCTTCGTGGACGCGAGGGACTTGGTCACGGAAAGCGCGCCCAGGGTCACGCCCTGGTAGAGCTTCACGTTGTTGCCGATGACCGCCGTCTCGCCGACGACGATGCCGGTGCCGTGGTCGATGACGACCGGATGGCCCAGAGTCGCCCCCGGGTGGATGTCGATGCCCGTTCGTTCGTGCGCCCATTCGGACAGGACGCGCGGCAGGAGCGGAACCTGCAGTTCGTAGAAACGGTGGGCGATGCGATGGACGGCGATGGCGAGGAACCCCGGATACGCCAGGATCACCTCGTCGACGCTCTCCGCCGCGGGATCGCCTCGCTCGATCGCGGTGGCATCGACGTAGAGCTGGCGATGGATCTCGGGCACGACCTGGAAGAACTCGGCGGCGATCCGGGCCGGGTCGTCGATGTCGCCCTCCAGCGGCCGGAGCAGCGACCGGAGCTCGGTCGCGGACGCGTCGAGAGCGTCTCTGATGTCGCCCGGTGTTGCGTAAGTCTGCTCGGCGGACTGCGGGAACAGCGTATCGAGCAGGTTCCGGAGCCACGTCCCGACGCGAGCTTTGGCGAGCCGCGCCTGAGTGTCGTTGGCCAGCATGTCGTAGACGCGTGCGGCCAGCCCGTCGAGCGGATCCTGGCTGGCGGCGGCGGCCTTGGCCGCTTTGGCAGCTTTGGCGGTTGTGATGGATCTAGGGAGAGCCATTTGTTCCTCGGGTCTGGCTTGGAGCGGCGGCCGATGAGCGGTGCGCGGGTGGCTCGGGCAGGGCAGGTGGACGGAGGCCGAGCGTGCCGCGGGACCGGCCGGTTCGGGGACAGCGGACGGCAGCTCGGTGCGAGCGCGGCGGCGTCCGTGAGGGGTAACAAAAAGCCGCGGATCCTTCTAGGAAACGCGGCCCCTGGGCGACTCGACCCGCTCCCTGGGGAGCGAGAGACAGCCTGCTACCTCCTGCGGCGGGGCCACCGCCGGGGACAGAGGCAAGCTTGGAAGTGCGAGTTCACACATGAATCATGCGGGTAGCGGTCGCTCCGCGTCAAGCGCGGTCGATGATCGACATCTTTGAACGGAGGGCCCGCGACTCTTCCGGACCGGCAGGTGGGACAAGCCGCCCGTGAGCTACCGAAAACGGCTTGCAGACAGTCTCCCTTCATTCACGGTCCCTCGGCTGATCTAGAGTCGTCACCGTCCGGTTGTCCCAAGAGGAGGAATGCACATGATTGGGAAGATTCGGAGACCAAGACGCGGTCTCCTGGCAATTGGTGTGGCGCTGGCCTTCGTGGCGGCCGGCTGCGGCGGCTCAACGTCTACGCCGGGACTCCCCGGAGGCGTCACCCTGCCAACCATCCCCGGCGGGGGAGCAGTTGGCACCGGCTCGCTGAGCCAGGGCATCGCCGCCAATCTCGACACCCTGAACAGCTACAAGTTCACCGAGACCATGTCCGGCAGCTCCTTTGGGGCCCAGGCGACCAGCGACAGCAGTGGCACCACGATCTCGGGCACGGTCATCAACAAGCCTGACCAGAGGGAGTGGATCAACTTCGCCGGTTCGCAGTTCATCGTCATCGGTACTCAGGAGTGGATGTCCTCGGACGGCACGACCTGGATGTCGGCGGGAGCGGCCGTGTCGGCCTTCGACGCCTACCTGCCGGGCAAGCTGTACGGAACCTGGTTCGATGCCTACTCAACCGGATACCAGGCGGCCGGAGAGGAGACGCAGAACGGCGTCGCGTGCATCCATTACAAGGGCAACAGCTCTCTCGGCAACATGTACTCGGCCATCGCAGGCGTGAACGGCACCTTCACCGCCGACCTCTGGGTCGCCAAAGACGGCGGCTATCCCGTCAAGGGCGTCCTCGCGATCACGGCCTCGGCCGGAGGCCAGGGCGGCTCGTTCGGCTACACCCTGGACGTGACCAACGTCAATGACGCGACCAACGCCGTCGCGCAGCCGTCGGTCGACGCGATCCCGACCTGAGCCTTAATTCGTCCGCAAATCGAGGCCCCGGCCATTCGCCGGGGCCTCGTTCTTTGTCGCCCGAGGGCTGAGCGGCCGACTTCGCCAGGGTTGTTCACGTCGTCGTCGGTGGGGCGCGGTGTAGATGGCTGGCGCCGTCGCGCAAGCTAGATCGCGCGGTACGCCCATCCCGTTGCCGCCCGATGCTCGCGTCGCTATGCCCGCGACATCGGGGCGCACAGCCAGGAAAGGCCGGCAGGGGGTGGTGGAGATGAGGGGACTCGAACCCCTGACCCCCGCGATGCGAACGCGGTGCTCTTCCAGCTGAGCTACATCCCCACGCGAGCGAGCCGCAGTCTAGCACAGGGTCGGCAGGACGAACCTCCGGATCTCCCTGGACGGACCGCAAGTCTCCATGCTGCCGGCATGGCTGCCAGCATCGGCGGTGCCTCCGTGTCGGGCGACTCTCTCAGTCTGGCAGCCAGACCGGAGAGGAGCCCGAGAATACCCGCCCAAATGGGCGGTTCGTTGCTGTCGTGATAACTTTTAGGACGCGCCGGCCGGCGCCCCTCGCACGCATCCGTCGACACCGGCCGGCTGGATTCGTCAGGGAGGATCTTTATGTTCAGCACCATCCAGAAGCAGGGTCGAGGCCTGTTCGTCTTGCTCGCCGTGATGGCGATCGCCCTCGCGGGCTGCTCGAGCGGCTCGAAGGCCAGCCCGACAGGCGCCCAGCTCCCAGGCACCAGCCCTGCCGCCACCGACAACGGCTCCTCTGCCACCGATAACGGCTCCGGGATCAGCGGAGCGGTCACGGCCTTTTCTTCGATCAACAGCTACAAATTCAGCATGACCCTCGCGGGCGGCACCTGGGGCCAGATGCTCTCATCGCTCGGTGGCGCCGGCGCCACGGGCGGCGGAGCCTTCACGGTGTCCGGCATGGTCACGGTGAAGCCGGACAAGGCATCGGATATCCAGATGTCGGGCTTCCACATCATCGAGGTCGGGGGCTTCAGCTACCTCGATATGGGCACCGGAGGCTTCATCAAGAGCGCCGCGTCCGGCAGCAGCATGGCCGACGGCTTCTCGCCGGAGAAGATGTTCTCGAGCTACGCCAACGCATCGGACTCAAGTGGCTACAGCAAGGTTGGTTCTGAGCCCAAGAACGGTGTCGACACGGACCACTACCAGGCCACCGATACGGCGCTGTCCAGATATGGATCGCTGCTCGGAGTCGCGAACGCCACGTGGACGATGGACATCTGGATTGCCAAGGCCGGCGGCTACCCCGTAAGCATGGCGATGGTGGCCAAGACCAGCGACAACAGCCTGGCCTACGAGATCCTGTTCGACATCACCAACGTCAACGACCCGACGATCAAGATCAGCGCTCCGACCAACATCGCAGGCATGTAGTAGTCGCTTGCCCGCGGTGGGAGGGACCGCGGACGACAGGGTGCTTTCCGAGGCCCCGACCGCAAGGTCGGGGCCTCTTCTGTTGCGCCCTTGCCCGGCGGATAGCCCCACGCAGTAGATGGCCTAGAGCGGAGGCAGCCGTCCGGAACCGCGCGAAAGCTGCTCAGCCCGAGGTAGTCGACGGGAAGCCCTCAGCCTGGAGTCGCTCCACGATTCCGGCCAGACCCTCTGGAAAGAATTGCTCACGGGAAGCACGGAGCTCCGAGAGCGACCACCACCGGTGCGCGGTCACAGCCGCGGCTTCGCTGTCGCCCTCACGTCCGCGGATGATCGTGGGCGACTCGACACGCCCGAGCAGGTGCCACTCGTCCTGGTCGAGTCGCTGACCTCCATACATGAAGCGAGCGCGTCGTCTCAGGACCACCGGCCCGAGATGAGGCACGTCAAGGCCCATTTCCTCGAAAAGCTCTCGGCGGGCGGCCTGCTCGGGTGACTCGCCGGGTTCGATGCGGCCTCCGGGCGGATACCAGTAGGCGCCGCGAACTGGATCCGGGTCGAACAACAAAAGAATGCGCCCCTGCTCGTCGAAGAGAAGCACGCGAGCCACGGGGCGTTTGATGACCGATGCCGCCTTCATGCTCCTACCCACGACCAGCTGGAAACTCGCAGGGACAGGCTCGATGGTAGCGCGTGCTCGATCGGCGGCGGCCGAAACCGGCCCGCTGTGGGCGCTATGGGCGCCAGTTTGTGCTTCGAGCTCACAGCCGAAGCCCGCCCGCGGGCGGGCGCGGCGGCCCAGTGCGGTGGGCGGTCCGGCCTTGACTGTTCGAACATATGTTCTATTATTTGACGTCTCATGGCTACTCCTTCCCCCAACGTTCAGGCTGCTCTGGCGACCCTCCGGGATCGCTGGGGTGAGGCAGCTCCACGCTGGGGCGGGGAGGTTCTGGGGGCGCTGGCGGTGGCGCCGCGACCGATCCCGGAGGATGTTCTGCTGCCTCTGGTCCTTCCGGCGCATGTGCCGGCACCGGCGGACGAACGGGCGATACCAACCGGGTTTCGCGCACTCGATGCCATCCTCGGGTTGGGTGGGCTGCCTCGAACTGCGACCACCGCGCTCCATGGGGACGGAACGAGCGGCAAGACCACTCTCGGGCTACGAGCAATCGCCGGGGCTCAGGCGGCCGGCGGGATAGCCGCCTACCTGGACCTCGCGCGTAGCCTCGATCCTGTGGAGGCGGCGGCTCGGGGCGTTGCGCTCGAATGGCTGGTCGTCCTCACGCCGAACACCTTCGAGGAGGCGTTGTCGATGGCGGCGATGCTTCTTCAGGACCGAACGGTGGACCTGCTGCTGTTGGACCTGCCGCCTCTGACGGGCGATCGCGCGGGTCTGTCCGCGGCCGCTCTCGGCGAGCGACTGCACCGATTGGCGGCGCTGGCACGTCGAGCGGAGGTCCAGCTGCTTGTGCTCGAACCGCCGAATCTGCCCGCGCCCATAACCGGCGCGATCGCCCAGATCGCCGCGCTCCGTTTGGAGTTGAGCCGGCGGGCCTGGATACGCCTCGGGCGGGACGTCGTGGGGCAGCGGACCGAGGTTCGCGTATCGAGGGATCGGTACGGGCCGCCGGGGCGGGCGGCGGAGCTTCGGATCCTGTACGCGGAGGGCGGCCCGCGGGACGCATGCCTGGGTCGCGATGAGCTGTTGAGAGAAACGGCACCTCGAAGCGGGCCGCGCGTTGCCGCCCGGCGTGCCGCTGCCGCTCCGGCCGCTCTGTCGGCCGCCCGGCGTGCCGCTGCCGCTCCGGCCGCTCTGTCGGCCGCCCGGCGGGTCGGGACGGCGCCCTTTGGGGCCGCGCCGCCCGGTGGCTCGCGGCCGGTCGCCGGCTCTTCGGCGGTCCGGCCGTCGCCGCCCCTCACTCATCTCCCTCTCCCGGTTTCCGCCGATGCGACTTCTTCATCTCTACTGGCCACACCTGCTCATTCGCCTGGCACGCGCCCGGTCCTCCACTCCCTTCGCGGCGGAGCCGATCGTGCTGGGAGGTATGCCGTGGGCGAACGGGCCGGTGCTCGACGCGAGCAGGTCGGCGCTGGAGTTGGGGGTACGGCCGGGCATGCCGCTCGGCGCAGCACACCGGCTGGCGCCGGAGGCTCGATTCCTCGATCCGAATCCGGAGGCTGATAGAGCCGCCCTCGAGGCGGCGCTCGATCGATTGGCCGGCTTCAGCCCGGGCGTGGCCGCGGACGCGGACCCGACCATGGCGGGCTTCGGGCGGGCGGAAGTGCAACTCGACGGGCTGGAGCGGTTGTGGGGACCGGAGCCGCTGATCGCGAGCCGGATCGGGGAGGCGCTGGCGGAGATTCTGCCGGGGCCGCCGCTGGCAGGCATCGGCGGAACACGGTTTGCGGCGGCGCTGGCGGCCTCGCTGGCCGGTGGGGGAGTGGCAGGAGCGACGGCGCCACCGGCCGCTGGGGCACGCGGCTCAGTCCGGCTGCACGTCGTCGAGCCGGGCGCCGACGCGGACTTCCTGGCGCCACTGCCCGCCGCAATGCTGAGCCGCGATCCGATGGTGCGGGCTCGCCTCGATCGATTCGGGTTGCGCCGCATCGGCCAGGTCGCCGAGCTGCCACTCTCCGCGGTCGTGGCTCGGTTCGGAGCGGAGGGCGAGCGGATCCATGCGCGGGCACGGGGCCTCGAGACGGAGCCTTTCCGGCCGCGCCGCGCCCCCGAGCGAATGGCGCTGGCACTCCCCGTAGAGCCGCCCGTGGCGAACATCGAGGCGCTGCGTTTCGTCCTGCACAGACTGGCGGCGACATTCGGCGATCAGCTGGTCGCGCGCGGCGCGGCCGCCGGCCGGGCCCGGCTGACCCTCGAGCTGGACGGCACGTTCGTGGCCGGGGAGACGCCGCCCGTGCTGGTCATCGACCAGCGCCTGCCCGAGCCCACGTCGGAAGGCCTGGCCGTGGAGCGGCTGCTGCTGGCCCGGATCGAGGCCTCGCCGCCGCCGGCTCCGGTCTCCCGGCTGGAGCTGGAGCTGGGCGACGTGGCGCCGGCGGCCGGAACTCAGCTGACCCTGTTCACGCCGCAGACAGGCAGGACCGGGAGACTCGGCTGGCAACTGGCGCGGCTCGGGCTCCGTTTCGGCGAGCATCGGATCGGCTGGATGGAGATCGGCGATCCGGATGCGCCGCTACCGGAGACACGCTGGTCGTGGCGCCGTCCCACCGGCAATGGCGGAGCCGCGGCTCCCGACCGTGAGTCGCGCCGATGACCCGGCTGCTGCGCGAACACCCGCCCATCGATGCCGAGCTCGATTCAAGCGGGGCACTCGTCGCCTTCCGCTGGAATGGCCGCCGCGAGCCCGTCGAGGTCTGCAATCGGTGGCGGGTCGAGGAGAGCTGGTGGAGCGAACCGATCGCTCGGGACTACTTCAAAGTGGCCGGGCCCCGCTGGCTGGCTCTCGTCTATCTGGACCGAGTAGACGGCTCCTGGCACCTGGAGCGCCTGTACGACTGAGCCAGGAACCCGGGTGAAGCGACGCAATTCGCTCCGACGTCGGTCGGCCGCGGCCAAGTCGCCGCCCGGACTGCGCTCGTTGGCCCGTCGATCTGCCGGGCACATTCGGCCCGCGAAATCGCTCCTCCGGACCGCAGCCAGCGGGTAGCATTGGCGCGTTCTCCAGCCCTGGAACGGCAGGAGCTGCCGAGGGGTCACCGAAGGAGTGCAGGGAGAGGCATGCAGGAGTACTGGTTCTGCGAAACCTGCAAGTCGATGAACCGCGGCGACGCCGACAATTGCTATCGCTGCCGGGCGCCGAGAGCTCGCGCCACGATGGCCACAATCCACGAGCGACACCTCGAGGGCGTGATGATGCCCGGCTTCGACAAGTTGGAGCCGGGCGTGGCGCGCGCGATACTGACGCAGCATCCGTACAACCCGGCATGGCCCTACGCGTACGCCTCTGTGGCGCTTCTGATCCCGCCGATCGCTTTTCAGGTCGGATTGCTGCTCTATGAGGTCGCCTACCTCATAGCCCTGGTGGCGCCGGACAGGTACTCAATGGGGGCCACTTGGTCGCTCGTCCTCGCCATCTGCCTGGGTGGCTTCGGCGCGTCGCTCGTGCTCGCGGGCGTCGTCCACAGCATCTTCCTCGGCCTGACGGACATGAACGTTCCTTCTCTCGGCGGCGGCGAGCCGAGGTTCGCGCCGCCACGAGCATTTGCGTGGTGGATCGAGTCCGGCCTGTGGGCGCTGCGTGCCAACCTGACCGTCTGGTTGCCGCTGGCCATCGGCCTCAAATCGATGGAGGTCGTGGGCTTGTTCGGTCTCGCGTTCGCTCTCATGCTGCTCACCGTTACGACGCGGTACTTCCACAACCCGCTGTACAGCCTGGGCAAACCCGCGCGGTTGCTGGAGGACTTGATCGCGCGACTTGCCCTGCGAGGCTCCTCCGACCGTGGCCTCGCCAGCATGTGGTCGGGGGCCTGGAGCACGGCCCGTCTGATCGACGTGATCACGCCGCTCGTGGTCGTGGTGGGAGCGATCGTCATGGTGATTGCGAGCTTCATCCAGATGACGCGCGAGGCTTTCGGCACCGCCCCGGCTTCCGAGCTGAACTACCTGAGCTCGTTCTACACGCTCGCGGCCCTGCTGGTCCTTCTGGTCGTGGCCGAGGTAGTGGCCAACATCATCGCCCTCCTGCTTCTAGCCCGAATAACGCTGTCGCTCTCCGACTCGCAGAGGGCCAGGCGGCAATGGGTGGTCCAGAGCGCGGGTCGGGACGGCACTTTGGCCGGCCATGCCGTCGGCGTTACCGCCCCGGCAACCTATCCCGCGGCCGGCTCCGCCGCCCGCTCGCCATGGACGCCTCCGCCGCCTGAGGCGCCGGACTCGGCCCGGCAGTGGAAGGCTCAGGAGCCGGCGCAACCAATCCTGGAGCCGGCGTCGGCCGTCCATGAACCGGGGCCAGACACCGAAGAGCCCGCGCCGGTCGTTCAGGAGACTGCGGCCGTCCCTCCGCGTCCTCGCTGGATAACCGTCCAGGCGCAGGTCGCGGGCGAGGTCGCGGGCGAGGACACCGCCGCGGACGCAACCGTGGAGTGGGAGCCTTTCGAGCCGCCGAGGCTTCCCGAGTTGGCGCAAACCGAGCCGCCACCAGCCGAACGACCGCCTGCGGCACCGGAGCCCGGCGAGTCGCCGCCTGCGCCGCCGGAACTCCTCGGGCCGCCGCAGGACCAGGCCCCGACCGAATCCACGAAGCCGGTGCTCCGTCCCTCATCGACGACGCTGGCCCGCTATCGCGTCCCGAATCTGCCGAGTCTTCCCGATCAGCCAGCCTCGCCGGCCGAAGATCAGTCGGAGCCATTCCAACCCGACTGGCCCGAGGGCATCTAGAAGACGGCGGTCGGGCCCGCGAGCGGCCGGTCGGGGCGCCTCGCAATCACCTGTTGGGTCCGTGCGGCATCTCTACGCGCCCGCCAGATGCGCGCTCCGACGGCCGGACCGCGCAGCGCATAGGGTCTTCCGGTAGTCGAACGTCTGTTCTATTATGGAGCTTTCCGCCGAACCGACCGACCCAGCGAGGCGCCGGTGGCTCCCTACGCCGAGCTCCATTGCCACACCCACTTCTCGTTCCTCGACGGCGCCTCGTCACCGGACGAGCTGGTCGGGCGCGCCGTCGAACTGGGGCTCTCCGGGCTGGCGGTCACGGACCACGGCGGCCTCTACGGCGTGGTCCGCTTCGCGAGCGCGGCCCAGGAGGCGGGGCTGCGGCCGATCATCGGGGTCGAGATCGAGCTGATGGACGCGGCGGTGCCCGTCGCGCCGACGCACGTCGCGCCGACGCACGTCGCGCCGACGCACGATCCGGCGGGGGTCGTGGTGCCGCCGCGAAGGGCGCGCCGCCACTCTCTGGCGGGCAGCGGGGTGGGCGCGCCACTCCCCGAGGACGCGCGGCGCGGAGAGGGGCTGCCGGCCCGGCCGCGCCCGGATCGCGCCAGGCTGCCCGGTCATCGGGACGCGGTGAAGGAAGATCTGCGTGGAGTCGGGGAGGGGCAGCGCGGTCCGCACCTCGTCCTTCTGGCACGGAACGCGGCCGGTTATCGCAGCCTCTGCCGGCTGGTGAGTCGGGCGAATCTCGCCGGCACGAAATCCATGCCGCGCTTCAGCCAGGAGCTGCTGGCCGCGCACACGGACGGGCTGGTGGCGCTCTCCGGTTGTCGCGAGGGCGAGATCGCCAGGCGGCTGCGGGTCGGGGACCGGGCCGGGGCGCGGGCCGTTGCGGAACTGTATGCGCGGCTCTTCGGCGGTGGAGCGGCCGGCGGCGGCCACGGCTACGGCGCATCGGCCGGACGCGGCGCGCCACTCCACGGCGCCACTCCGCCGGCGGGCTCCCCGGCAACGGCCGGCTTCTTCCTGGAGTTGCAGCATCATCTGCTCCCCGACGACGACTGGCTTGTGGCGGAGACTGCGCTTCTCGCCGAAGAGCTCGGGCTGCCGGTCGTGGTCACGAACGACGTCCATTACGCCTATCCGGAGGGCCGGGAATTCCACGACGTCCTGACCGCAATCCGCCACGGTCGATCGCTCGACGAGCTGCACGATCTTCGGCGCCCGGACGGAGAGTCGTTCCTCAAGTCGGCCGCAGAGTTGATGGGGTTGCCGCCGGGCGCGGCGCGCCACTCTCTGGCGGGCGACGGCGGGCCCGGAGCTTCGACGGCCGGTGAGCTTTCGCGATTGACCTCGACGGGCTCGGCCACTCAAAACGCGGACGCCCGCACGGTGGCTGCTTGGGCCGAGGGAATCGGCAACGCGGGCGAGCTGGCCGCCAGCTGCTCGGTTGACCTTGGGTTCGAGCGCTACCGCTTTCCGGGCTTCAGCGTCCCGAAGGGCCAGACGCCGTTTTCGTACCTCGAGGAGCTGTGCCACGAGGGCGCCCGCCGCAGATATCACCCCATCTCATCGCCGGTGGTGCGGCAGCTGGCTCACGAACTGGACGTCATCGAACGGACCGGCCTGGCCGAGTTCTTCCTGATCTGCTGGGATCTGATGCGATTTGCCCGCTCGCGGGGAATTCCGGCGCAGGGTCGGGGAAGCGCGGCCGATTCGATCGTGGCCTACGTCCTGGGCATCACCCGCGTCGATCCAATCCGCCACAACCTGCTCTTCGAACGGTTCATCAACGAGGGTCGAACGAGCTACCCGGACGTCGACATCGATTTCTCCTCCGAACGGCGGGAGGAGGTGATCCAGTACGTCTATCGGCGCTACGGACCCGAGCACACCGGCATGGTCTGCAACCTGGTCACGTATCGGGCCCGATCGGCGGTGCGCGAAGTGGGGTATGCGCTCGGCTTTCCACGGCCGCTTGTCGATCGGGTCGCCAAGGCGCTCGAAACGTACGACTCGGTGATGGTCCGGCGGGACCTGGAGGCGGAAGGTGGCTTCGGCCAGTTCTTCGCCGATACCGTCGAGCGCGAGGCCGCGGCCGGCGGCGAGACGGCTGCGCCGGGCGAGACGGCGGTCGGCGGCCAGGCGGCGGTCGGCGGCCAGGCGGCGGCGCGAGGCGAGACTGCACGGGCCGAGGCGGCCGAGGCGGCGGCCGAAATGGCGGGCTCGGCCGAAATGGCTTTCGGGCGCGGCCTGACCGACCGAATGGGCCAGCTGAATCACCCGCATGGTGGCTGGATCGGAAGCGGCGAGACGCGCCCGGTAGGGGCGGGCCAGGCAGGAGCGGACGGGGCGGGCGATCCCGGACGAACACCAGTTTCGCGCAATATCGTCCCAGGTAATGCTAAGTGGAGGATGGAGCCTGGATCGAGCCCGAATGGCGGCTCCGGAGGGGTGCAAGGCTCGACGCCAAGATCAGGTGGGCTTGCCCCCGGCGGGCCGGCAGGGGACGGTCTCGCGTTGTATTACCCCGAGCGATATTCCGCAAGTAGGCGCCTCGGGGAAGCGGGTGAAGCCGACACTGCCGCTACTCGAGAAGCGGACTTCGGCTCGGGGTCGGCCGTGGAGCAGCGGCGGAGGCTTGCGCAGCGGCGGCCCGTCGAGTCGGATACGGAGGGCGGCCCCGGAGACTCGGCAGCAAGCGTCGCCCGACTGGCCGCCGAACGTGGCGCCGAACGCACCACGGAACTCGGGCCGGCTGGTGGACCCACCGACATTCGCCGCGGCTCCACGATCGGCATGCCGCACTGGGAGCGCTGGCTGGAGTTCTGCGCCCGTATCGATGGCTTCCCGCGCCACCTCTCGATCCATTCCGGCGGGATGCTCGTGACCGCCGCGCCGCTGATCGACATCGCCCCGCTGGAGCGGGCCACGATGCCGGATCGCGTCGTCGTCCAGTTCGACAAGCNNGACCTGCTCGGCCTCGGCATGCTCGCCGCAATCGACGAGACGCTCCAGCTGATCGAGGCCGATTGCGCAGTTTGCGTCGACCTCGATCGACTTCCCGAAGACGTCCCGGAAGTATTCGCGATGATCCAGGCGGCCGACACGGTGGGCGTCTTCCAGATCGANNGTCCATCCGTACCTGCGCCGCCGCCAGGGGCTCGAGCCGGTCGAGTATCTCCATCCCAGCCTCGCGCCGGTCCTGGCCGAGACCCTCGGCGTGATCCTGTACCAGGAGCAGGTGATGCAGATCGCCATTACGGTCGCCGGCTTCAGTGCGGGGGAGTCGGATGGGTTCCGGCGGGCGATGGGAACGTGGCGTTCGAGCCGCGAGATGGAGAAGCTCCACCGGCGTTTCGTCGACGGCTGCCGCACCACCAACGGGCTGACCGATGAGCAGGCCGAGGAGCTCTTTCGCAGGGTTGCCGCCTTCGCTTCATTCGGCTTCGCGAAGTCACACGCCGCCGCCTTCGCCCGAACGGCCTACGAATCGGCCTTTCTCAAGCTCTTCTACCCGGCCCAGTTCACGGTGGGCCTGATCAACGCCCAGCCGATGGGTTTCTATCCCGTGGAGGTGCTGATCAACGACGCCAAGCGCCACGGTGTCGCGGTCCTGCCGGTGGACGTCAACGCGTCGAACTACAAGACGACGACGGAGTGGGTGGGTGGCGGTGACGACGGCGACCTCGGCCCGAGTTACGACCGGCCGGCCGTCGTGCGCTCGTCCGGTTGCATCGTGCCTTCGGCCGAGTCGCGCGACCACTGGACGCCGGAGTCGGTGGTCGGCTACGGGATCCGGCTGGGGCTGGCGCTCGTCAAGGGAATCGGCGACGAGCATGCCGAGCGCCTGGACGCCGAGCTGGCTCGCGGCCCATACCACTCTCTTGCGGACGTCGTGGACCGGACCGGGCTGCCCCAGGAAGTGATCGAGCGTCTGATCCGCGCCGGGGCGCTCGACTCGCTGAATCGCCCGCGGCGCGAGTTGCTGTGGCAATTGCGGGAAGTCATGGGCGCGACGCGGGGTCGAACTGGCGGTCGAACCGACGGTCGAACAGGCGGCCGAACTGGCGGCCGAACAGGCGGTCGAACTGGCGGCCGAACCGGCGCCTCGGGCCGAGCCGCGGGACGGCCGATGGACCTGCGTCTCCCGCCGACGCCCGCCCCAGAGCTGCCGGCGCTGACCGAACGCGAGCGTCTCGGCGATTCGTACGCGGTGCTATCGCTCGACGCCCGCCGGCAAGTGGTCTCGCTCTTCCGCCCCGCGCTGGATCGGCTCGGCGCCGTGACGAACGCCTCGCTGGCGGATCGCGGCCCCGGGCCGGTGCGTCTGGGCGGCCTGGTCGTCACTCGCCAGCACCCGATGACGGCACGCGGAACGGTCTTCCTGGCCCTGGAGGACGAGACGGGCATGGTCAACGTCACTCTCTGGCCGGACGCGTGGGCTCGACTTCGGGGAGTGGTCCGGCGCCACGCGCTGCTTTACGTGGAGGGGATGCTGCAGCGGGAGGCGAACGTAGTGAACGTGGTGGCGCGCGAGATCAGGCCGCTCCCCGTCGAGGCCGAGAGGGCCGGTGGCCCGGCACGGCCCGGAGCGACAGACCTCGAGGCCGGTCGCTTTGGCGTGCGCTCGCTCGGCTACAGCGGGATGCGGCGCGGCTGACCGCGTCCGGCGTGTGGCGAGGGAGCTAGCGGCGACCCGACGAACGCCGCGCGGCCGGCTTCTGGCTCGAGGAGCGCTTCTGGTTCCGCGAGCCGCCGCCGCTACTCAACGAGAGGAAGCGCTTGTACCAGCCGCTGGCGGCGCCAAGCAGTGCCCCGAAGGTGACGGCCGTCACGATCAGCTCGATCGCAACCGGAACGTAGGAGATGGCGCCCGGTGGCAGGTTCGTCACGTGACCGCTGTAAGCCCACACAAGCAGTATCCAGAGGCACACGCTCGAGATCAACGAGCTGATGATCCCGGCCAGCCAGGTGGCCCGTGGGGCGAGGAACCCCGCCAGCATCGGCTGCACGAGCGGTGGCGAGGCAATCAAGAGAGTCGTCGTCAGCTGCATGCCGCTGGACGTGTAATCGGTCTGCATCAGCCCGTACGCCAGGCCTGCCAGGCTGACCAGCACGCTCGGCCAGATGGCGTTGGTTCGAAGGATCAGTGTGGGCGCAAAGCGAAGGTCGTCGCCGTAGTGGACCGGTCGAGTCGCCAGCTTGAGAGCGGAAACGATTCCGACCCTCTGACCCGGTTGAACCGGTTGAACCGGCGCTCCCCGGACTGCGCTGCTGCGCGCCGTCGCAGCCGAACGGTTCTCCTCGATCTCGCGAGTCTCGGGATCGCCCTGGCCCTGCTCAAGCATGGCGGCGCGATAGCGACGGCGTGCCTCAGCTCTATCGATCCTCTTGGCACGAGCCACGATCTCTCCTCAGGTCAAAGCGGTGGGCAAGTCAGGCGTCGGCCGGGAAGACAACGTCGCGGTCGGAATGGTAGTCCATGCCGCCCTCGGTCACAGGCCGCTGAACGAATGTCGGTCGGACGGCCGCGACATTGGCGCCGCGAACGGCCCACATAAGCCGTTGTGAAGCCGCGGATAAGCGGCCGCGAGTACAACAGGCACCTTCCCCGCCGGCCAGACACCCTGAGGTGCCCAAATGTCCGCTCCGCGCGGGGTTGCCGTCATTCTCGTGTCGCTGCTCGTGTCGGCGGCCTCTCTCTCGATCACGGTGCGGCCCGGCTATGCCGTCGCGCCGGTACCCTGGCCAGCCTCCACGGGTCTGCTGCTGGCGGAAGTCCAGACCGGAGGTGCCTCTGCCTCGGACGAGTTCGTGGAGGTCTACAACGCCGGGGCCGTTGAAATCGATCTGGGCGGCTGCGAGCTGATCTACACATCCGCGACTGGGGCCACCACCTCGCGCAAGGCGGCCTTCGCCTCGCCGCTCCTGCTGGTGCCGGGAGCGCACCTGCTGGTCGCCAACTCGGCCGGAATTTACGGGTCGTCGGCCGACGCCACCTACACGGGCGGCCTCGCGAGCGATGGCGGGTCGCTCGCCCTCCGATATGTTGCCGGCGCGGTGATAGATGCTGTGGGCTGGGGGACGGCCACCAATTCATACGTCGAGGGCTTGGTTGCTCCGGCCCCGCCGGCCCGGTCGAGCCTTGAGCGCCGGCCCGGCGGCATCGACGGCAACTGGGCCGACTCGAATGACAACACCTCGGACTGGGCGGTGCAGCCGAATCCCGTGCCGCAGTCGCTCATCTCGAGTCCAGTGCCGGCTCCGACAAGCTCGCCTGCGCCGACCTCGACGGCGACCCGCACGAGCGAGCCAACCGCGACGCCTTCGCCGGAACCGACCGTCTCACCATTCCCGACAGACTCCGCGGCCCCGACAGTCTCCCCGCCGCCCACCCTCGAACCGACACCCAGCAAGTGCCCCTCCCCGACGGCCACGCCCTCGGCCACGCCGACCATCTCGCCGAGCCCGACCATCTCGCCCGTGCCGACGCCGACGCTCACGCCGACGCCCGGTGCGAGCCCCACCCCGACGGCCAAGCCCTCGGCCACGCCGACCATCTCGCCGAGCCCGACGGTCTCGCCCGAACCGACGCCGACGCCCGTGCCGACGGTCTCGCCCGAACCGACGCCGACCCCCGTGCCGACTGCCAGCGCGAGCCCCACGCCGGTGCCGACGGTCTCCCCGGAGCCCACCGATCCAGGCGTCGATCTCGAGTCGATCGCGACGGCCCGGTCCGGCAGTGTCGGAACCGCCGTTCATGTGGCCGGCCTGGTCACGACCTCGAGCGGCGTGGTCGGCGCGGACGACCTGTTCGCCATCGCCGACTCCAGCGGCGGGATCTTCGTCCGTCTCGCCGCCCCCCTCGAGGGTGTCGAGATCGGCCGGGCCATCGACATAGTCGGTGTCCTCGCGGCGCCATACGGTCAGATCGAGGTGCGTGAGATCGAGAGTCTCACGCTCGGTGCGCCCGACGGGACCGTGACCCCGATCGCCACGGCGCTGTCCGATATCGGGGAGGGCCTCGAAGGCTCGCTCGTGTCGGTGGCCGGGACCGTCAATTCGGTCACCTCGGACAATGGCCGCCTGACCATCACCGTGGCCGACGGCGAGACCGAACTGCGCGTCCTGGCCGATCCACCCTCGGGCATCGTCAAGGCCGACGTGGTTCGGGGCGAGCACGTGGCCCTGACCGGGATCGTCGGCCAGCATGCCAGCGCCCTCGGCCGTGAGGACGGCTATCGGTTGTGGCTGCGAATGCGTACCGACCTGAGCACGATCGTTCCGACGCCGAGCCCGACCGTCTCGC
>PMBR01000114.1 GCA_003152995.1 Chloroflexota bacterium
GGTTGTTGCCAGTTACTTCGTTTGGGCTCCTTTTTACGAGGCCTTGAGACCAACCTCGGCTCGCGTTCTCCGGCAACCGGCCCCTGTCGAAACCACGCATCCCCACAGGTGCTGCTGCTACCAGCGCCCGCGGATTGTACCGCGGGCGCGGTGGCGGTCAACCCGGGGTTGCGCTCCGCTAGCCGTTGCCCGTGTTCGGGAGCGCGTAGGGCATGTTTTCGACGCCGATCACGTCGATGGCCGCGCCATCCCACGTTGGGGAGTTGTGCCAGATCTCGGACGCCTTGCCGGCGACACGGTCCGGTGCTGCATCCCACTCCCAGGTCAGCGTCACCTGCCACACCTGCTCCGGCTCAGCCTCGACCGTGACGGTACAACGCACAGGCAACGGCTTACTCAAGTCGACAACGCCGATTCGCGTAACAGTGGCCGTTTCGGTCACGCCAAGCGAAGAAGAGAAGCAAGTCAAGCGAGCCGGGGGCGTGACCGCGAAGAACTCCTTCAGCGCAGCTGCCTTGGAGGCCTCGTCCGTGGCGAGCGGTACGATCGCAGGAAGGTAGCGCATGCTGGCAATGACCGCCATTACCTGCGCCTCCAAGGCGGCCGTGTTGGGGCCGCGGATTGCGACAGTGATCTTGAAGCCGTTGAAGCCGTTGAAGCGGTCGACAAGCTCCCAGGTCAGGACCTCGTCGGCGGCCGGTATGGCGGCGTCGCCGGCGACCGTCGAGCTGATCGGAACCCGATTCGTGAGGTTGCGGGCGTAGATGGCGCGGACGCCTGCGACCGTCACGAGCTGAGGGCCGGCTGGCGGTGCCGACTCCGCCCGCATCAGGCTCCAGGGTCGGTATCCCGAGGGCTCGTTGACGGTGAGCCACTCAAACATCATCGCTGCGCTGCCGGGGGCAAGGCTCCAGGTTGCGATACATGCCGCGGGCTTGTTTCCAACATACGTCCCATACGCGTCACAGGCTTCGGAGACCGGACCAAGAGTGCCCAGGGCGTTGTTGCCGGGCTCTCCGTCGACACTGGCCGTGCCGCCATCGTGCAATGCCCATGCCGCCGGGTAGTCGAACTTGAAGTTCCAGATTCGGCCGGACACCAGCGGGGCCGATGCCGGCTCAGTCATCGCCGAGGCACCCGACGTGTCCTCGTTCCCAACTGTGCCGGAGCGTGGGCCGACTACCCGCGGCACGGCGACGGCCGCAAGCGCCAGCACCGCGGCGAGCCCCACCAACGCCTCGATGGCGTGGGTTCGCCGCCGGCTTCCAGCCCCCCGCGGCGTCAGCGACAGGCGAACGCGGTCCTCAAAGCCTGGGCTCGGTAGGGGCCGCCTTGACCCGGCACCCAGTCTCTCCCGAAGAAGGTTCTCGATGTTCCTGGAGTTCATCGACGCTCTCCAATTCCTTTCGCATGCGACCCAGGGCGCGGTGGAGACGCGACTTGGCGGTCCCCAATGGGATGCCGAGCGCGACCGCCACGTCGGGCAGCTCGAGATCGTGGCCGAAGCGAAGCGCCAATAGCGCTCGATCGTTGGCGTCGAGATGGCCCATCGCCCGCGTCACCTCGTCACGCGCGGCAAGGCCGATCGAGCCGTCCGCCGCGGGCGGCGGCTCGTGGTAGCCGAGCGGCACGATCCGGCGCGCGTTCTTCCGCCGACCCGTGTCGATTGCGGAAGAGACGACGATCCGGCGGAACCAGGCCTGCCAGCGCTCCGGATCATGCAGCCGGGGCAGTTCGCGCCAGGCTCGCACGAATGCCTCCTGGAGCGCGTCTTCCGCGTCGAAGTAGTGCCGCATGATGGCCAGGCTCAGTCGGAACGCATCGGGCGTTTCGAGCTGAACCAGATCCATGAATGCGTCGCCGTCTCCGGCTCTGGCTGCGATGACTAGATCGTGACGGGTGGCCATCTCGCGGATGATGACGCAGCGGGAGGCGCGATTCGTTCCCGACGGAGCTAATCCGTGCGGCGGCGGCTTCGGGGTCAGCCGCGCCGGAGCTTGTCCTTGGACTCGGCGAGGTCCCGGAAGGCCTCGAGCTGGGTCGAGTCGAAGGCGCGCTTGGGCAGAATGTAGGCCCGGGGATAGCGCGCCGTGACGAAGAAGCAGTCGCGGCTCTCGCGCAGCCGGGTGATCTCTTCCCACGGGACGTCGATCTGGGAGACGACATGGGTGAAGTGGAGGCCGCCCTCGTCAGCGGTGACCGCTATCTGTTGTTCCACAAACGCTTTGTTGGACCGGAGGGTCAGCCAGGTGAATGGCACGCAGTAGTAGCCGGACACCAGGGCAACGGCAAGCGTGAGTTCCAGGGCGACGGGAACTAGATAGGGCAGACTGAGAATGGCCAGCAGCGCGGCCAGGGCGCCGAACCCGTTGGAGAACTTCGTGCCGCGGTTGAGTGCCGGGGCGTGGCGCAGGTACTCACTCACCGACGTTCGATAGCTGCCCGTGATCGGCAGCTTCGCTATTTCCATCGATCCTCCACTCGCCCGACTCGCGGGGCGTTCGCGCGCCTTGTGATCAGCGGCGCCGGTCGCGGCCCCGATCGGCGTCGGCGATGGCTCGCTCCATTTCCCGACGTGAGTCGCGCTCGGCGATGTCGTTGCGGCGGTCATGGAGCTGCTTGCCCCGGGCGAGGCCGATCTCCAGCTTGGCCCGGCCGCGCACCGTGATGTACATCTTGAGCGGGACGAGAGTCAGCCCTTTCGACTTCGTCTTGAAGAGCAATCCCAGGATCTGGTCGCGGTGAACCAGGAGTTTGCGAGGGCGCTTGGGTTCGTGGTTGTAGCGGTTGCCGGTGTCCCAGGGCTGAATGGTCGCGCTGATGAGCCAGGCTTCGCCGTTCTCGATGCGCGCGTAAGACTCAGCCAGGCTCACCTTGCCGGCGCGAACCGATTTGATCTCGGTCCCGGTCAGGACGATGCCGGCCTCGAACGAATCCTCGATCGAGTACTCGTGGCGGGCCCTTCGATTCTGGGCGACGGTCTTCTCTTCGCCCACGTGGGACTCCTGGGGCTGGCGGCGGTCGGGCCGGGACAATCGGAGATTAGCGGACGTGCGAGCCGACGGGGCGGTCGAACTCGTGTCCGGTGGGGCAAGGCGCACGAATGCCGGCCCCGAAGGACCGGCATTCGGTTTGCGAACTTCACCACCCGCGAGGGGCCGTCCCTAGAGTCCGGCTCCTAGCGAGGTGGTGCAGCGCGTCGGCAAGTCCTTTGACACTGCACATCACCTCCTTTCGTTCTCGCGCATGGTATCGGTGGCGGCCCAAAGGCGCAACAGTGGGTTGCCAGGCGAGCGTCAGATGCGGGGCGCCGGGCCGTCGGCACCTAGCTTGCGGCGGGCGCGGGACTCAGGTTCGGCGTGGATCCCGGGCTCAGGCTCGGGACGGGAGTCCCTCCGGGCGTCGGGCTGGGCGACGCGGTTGTCTCGGGCGGATAGCCGAGTGCAACCAGGCCGGCGTCGAGGACCGGATCCGTGCCCGCCCGGGCGCCGTCGTTGGTGGCCGCGATGTCGGGCGTCAGCCCCGTGCCCTGGATCCAGACCTTGTTCGGGGTGAGCCAGCGAGCGATCGTGAGGTGGATGCCGCCGTCGTTGTTGGAGAGCGGCAGATACACCTGCACGACGCCCTTGCCGTATGTCTTGGTGCCCACCAGTGGCGCCCGGCCGCGGGCTTGCAGCGCTCCGGCCAGGATCTCGGCGGCCGAGGCCGTGTTCCCGTCGACGAGCACGACCACCTTGAACGAAGGGTCGGTCGCGTGTCCGCCCGGGTTGGCCGCGATCTCGGTCTGCGCGCCGCTCGCGTCCTGCTGGTAGACGATCGCGCCTGACGGAATGAACTCGCTCGCAATCTTGACCGCGTCCGGAACGTAGCCGCCGAGGTTGCCGCGGAGGTCGAGGATGACCGACTTCCGGCCGGCCGTCACCGCGTTCGCCAGGGCGAGCTCGAACTGAGAGCTAGCGGGTGGGTTGATCCCGGCGACGTGTATGTACTCCACGGCCCCGTTCGCCAGCGTCCTGGTGTCGACCTGAGGCTGGTCGAAGACATCGCGGGTTATGGTGACGTCGATGGTCTGATTGCCACGCTGGATGGCCAGGGTGACGGGCGTGCCTCTGGTCCCCTTGATCTTCGCGGAGATCTGGTCGACGGTCAGGCCATCGAGGGAAGCTCCGTCGACGCCCGTGATCACGTCACCCGGCTTGATTCCCGCGGCTTCGGCCGGCGAGCCGGGGATCGGCTGGACGATTGCCAGCTCGCAGCCGTTGCCGACCTTCGAGCAATCCGTCGGGCCGCCGGTCAGGATCGGCTGGAGCTGGATCTGGACGCCGATCCCCTCGGCCTGTCCGCCAACGTTGAGGAGCGTGTTGTTGAAATCCTCGGGGACCTGATAGTAGGACCACGGGTCGTTGAGACTCGCCATCATGCCCTTGATGGCGGCCTGGACCAGTTGATCCGGGGAGGGCTTCGGGGAGCCCGCGAATTTGCTCTCGATCAGCGAATAGACGTCCCAGAACGGGCCGAAGCGGGCCTCCTCGGTCGCAGGCGTCCCGGGCGTTGTCGCCACCCGCGAGCCAAGCGTGAAGCCGCCGATGAAAAGAGCGCTCCCCACCAGTATGGCCACGATGAAGACGCCGAGCCGCGACGGTTCGAAAGCCCGCGGTCTGCGCGTCTCTCGGCCGGCGCCGGTGCCCGCGTCTGCCGCTGCGTCGGTTCCCAGACGGTCCTGCGGAGGAGTCGACGCGAGTGGCGTCGCCGGGCTCGTCGCCGGGCTGTTCGATGGCTGGTCGGCCGGGTCCGACTTGGACCGATTGACTGGGTGCTTGGGCGCTGGCATGGAATCGAACCTCAGGAATCAGGTGCGGGCCGGGCGGCTCGGCCGGGTCAGCGTTTCAGGTAGCTGCGTACGGAGACATAGGAGCCAACGACGCCGATCCCGACGCCCGTGGCCAGGACTATGAGGGCGACGTTCTGGCCGACCATGGTGTTGGCCTGGACCGGCAGGACGTTGAAGAAGCTCGACAGAAGGTTGGCAAGGGGAGCCTGCACCAGCAGTAATAAGCCGATGGTTATGGCCGACGCCAGGAATCCGACAAATGCGCCCTCGAAGACGAACGGCCAGCGGATGAAGGCGTCGGATGCGCCGACCAGGCGCATGATCTCGATCTCCTCGGAACGGGCCACGACCGCCAGGCGAATCGTGTTGACGATGATGAACAGCACCGTCAGGCCGACGATCACCAAGACCACGATCCCGATGGTGCTCACTACGTTTATGACCGAGGTCATCTGGCTGACGGTCTTCTGGATGTCCTGGACGCTCTCCACCGCCCCCTGACCGCGCAAGTAGGTCGCCACGTCCATGTAGTCGCCGGGGTCGCGCAGACTGATCTCGAACGACGCCGGCAGCGGATTGCTCGGCAAGGAGTTGACCAGGTTCGCGACTTCGGGCTGACGGGCCCTGAAGTCGGCCAGCGCCTGATCCTTGGACACGTAGTCGACGGTCGTCACCTGGGGCATTGCCTTCAGGGCCGTGGTGAGCTTCGCGACGTCCTGCGAGGTGGCCGAATCGTTGAGATAGGCCACGACCTGGACTTCCCCCTGGACGTAGGTGAGCGTGGCATTCAGGCCGAACCACAGGATGATCACGCCGCTCAGCAGCGTGAGCATCAGGACCATCGAGGCGGTCGCCGCCAGACTCATCAGGGCATTGCGCCAGAAACCCTGCCAGGCCCGTTTGAGGCTGAAGCCGACGAAGGCGATCATTCAGTCCTCCCGGTGGTAGGCGGCGCCGATCTCGTCGCGAACGACGCGGCCATCCTCCAGGCCTACCACTCTCTTGCGGAGGGCGGTGACGACCTCGGCGTTGTGGGTCGCCATCAAGACCGTGACGCCCATCTCGTTGATGCGCAGCAGCAGCTGGATGATCTCCCAGCTGATGAGCGGGTCGAGGTTCCCGGTGGGTTCGTCGGCGATGAAGAAGTGTGGGTCGTGGACGAGGGCGCGCGCGATGGCGGTGCGCTGCTGCTCGCCGCCGGAAAGCTCGCCGGGCCGCTGATCGGCCTGGGCCGAGAGCCCCACGACGCGCAGGACGCGTTCCACCGCCGGTTTGATCTGCGGTCGCGGCGTGCCAGTGACCTCCAGGGCGAAGGCCACGTTGTCGCGGACGGTCTTGTTGGGCAGAAGCTTGAAGTCCTGGAAGACGATGCCGATGCGGCGGCGGATCCTGGGCACGTCCCGGCGCTTGAGCTTGGCCAGGTCGCGGCCTTCCAGCATGACCTTGCCCTTGGTCGCGAGCTCCTCGCGGATCAGGAGGCGGATGAGAGTGGATTTACCGGCGCCCGAGGGGCCGACGAGGAAGACGAAATCGCCCTCCGGAACGGACAGGTTGACGTCGCGAAGGGCGGACTTGCCGTTGGAGTAGGTCTTGGTGACGCCGCGCAGGCTAAGGACCGGGATGCCGTCCGCGGAAGAATCGGTCGGACGCGGACCGACCACCGCTGGCCGGCGCTGAGTGCCCGATGTGGGGCCGGATGGTACTGAGCTCACATTGCGAGGCTAGCACCGATGGCGGCGCACGGCAGATCGGCGGCGCGCAGGCGGCCGCGGTCCGCTACAGGAGGGCCAGCCCGGCGGGCAGGTAGCGCTCGAAGGCGGCGAAGGGTCGGGTCCAGCAGAACATCGCCGGAAAGCCCTCGATTCGGAGTCCGGCCCGCAAGAGCGCCACCATGGCGCGGTCGTTGGCGCCCGGAACCCATACGCTGGCGGCGCCGCGGGGCTCGATGGCCCTCAGGAGGTGCCCGATGACGGGCGCGGTCAGCGTCTCATCCAGCAGAGCCACGGGTCCAAACCGCCCGACCTGGGACGAGTATCCGTATCCAAGCGGCTCACCCGCGCTGGTTTGATATAGAAAGCCGGTTCGACCCTGGACGCGAAGGAACAGATGGTCGGGCTGGTGGGCGTAACCGAGCACGTCGCGATCGATAGCGTCGATGGTCTGGCGGAGTTCGGCCTTGCCGGGAGCTGCCGGGTTTCGGTGCGAAACCATCTCCGGCGGTTCGAGCGCGACGGCTTCGACCCCTTCCGGCAGTGGAGGAAACACGGAGCGCGAGCCCGGGCGACCGACCAGGTTGAAGACCGGCATACGGGCCACGATTCCTAGCTTGCTGTAGAGAGCATTGGAGATAGGCTGAGCGCTGTCGGTGCAGGTCGCCAGGACGCCATGTCGGCGGTCGATGGCCGCGTCCACTGAGTTGCCGACGCCCGAGTCTGTGGCTCCTGCCCCCGTCTCGGGCACCGAAGGAAGGACCTGCGTCAGGAGTGCGCGCCCGATGCCGTGGTGCTGCTCATCCGGAAGCACGTACAGCTGCGAGAGGAACCACACATGCTCCCGCTGCAGTCCGATGCCGAAGCCCACGATTCGCTCGCGTTTCCCGCCAGGCGAGGACTTCACCGCGACCCGGAAGTGCTCCGGATCCGTGCCCAGGAGATGCTCGCCCAGGCGCACTGCAGGCTCGAGAACGGGCGGAGGGAGTGGATGACCGAGGCGCGCCATGTAGTCGTTCACCGAGGCGTGCCAGACCAGGGCACAGTCGGCCAGCTCGTTGGGTCGCGGCGGACGGTAGGTGACCGCCTCCGTCATCGGTCGCCCGGCGTGGGTCTACTGCCCGGAACTACCACGCCGGTCGCCTCGCGTTCGAGCTCAGCTTGCATGAACGTGTCCAGGTCGCCGTCGAGAACCGCGGCGGTATTCCCCGTCTCGACCTCCGTTCGGTGGTCCTTCACCATCTGGTACGGGTGGAGGACGTAGCTCCGGATCTGATTGCCCCAGCCAGCCTCGACGTGCTCCCCGCGAAGCTTGCGGAGCTCCGCCTCGTGCTCCTCGACCGCCCGCTCCAGAAGTCGAGCCTGGAGGATCTTGGCCGCCGTTTCCTTGTTCTGCGTCTGCGACCGCTCGTTCTGGCTCTGGGACACGATCCCGGTCGGTATGTGGGTCAGACGCACGGCCGAGTCTGTCTTGTTCACGTGCTGTCCGCCGGCGCCGGTGGCTCGGAACGTGTCCATGCGGATTTCGTCCCAGTTGAGCTCGACTTCGAGGTCGCTTTCCACTTCAGGTAGCACTTCGACCAGGGCGAAGGTCGTGTGACGCCTCTTCTGCGAGTCGAAGGGGCTGATCCGGACGAGGCGATGGACGCCTCGCTCGGCCTTGAGATAGCCGTAGGCGGCCCGTCCGTCGATGGCCACGGTGACGCTCTTGATGCCGGTTTCCTCGCCCTCGGTCTGGTCGAGAATCTCGGTGGCGAAGCGGTGGCGCTCGGCCCAGCGCAGGTACATCCGAAGCAGCATCTCGGCCCAATCGGTGGCTTCGGTGCCGCCGGCCCCGGCGCTGATCGTCAGCATCGCGTTGCGCTGGTCGTACTGGCCGCCGAACAGCAACTCTCGACGCGCCCGCTCGTAGTCGGCGGCGAGTTGCTGGGCCTCCGATTCGACGTCTGCCAGGACGCTCTGGTCGTTTTCTTCCTGGGCCAGTTCGAGAAGCTCGAATGTGGAGTGGGCGCGCGATTCCAGGTCACGCCAGAGCTGGAGTTCCTCTCGCAGGCCCTCGGCCTCGCGCAGCGCCTTCTTGGCCACGCGCTGGTCGTCCCAGAAGCCGGCCTCGCCAACGGCTCCGTCCAGCTCCGCTAGACGGTCTTCCTTCGCGGCGAGGTCAAAGACGCCCCGAGGTCGCCTGGATCCGCAGGACCAGGTCGCGAGTCTCGGCCGGTTCCACTAACCTCGGCCTCGGGCGTCCTGGAGCAGGATCGGTCGGAGCTCGATGAGGCGCAGGGCACTCTTACTCCGGGCGACGACGGGGTTCACGCAGGGGCAGTAGATGTTGTGAGAGCAGCCACCGCAATTTCCATCGCAGTCGAGCGCTGCCGCATAACTACAGTTCCGGCAGTCACGCTCGCAGGCGATGAGATCGATGAAGGCCGCTTCCTCTGCCTGCTTCAACTCTCTCCTCGTTGTGCGACGACACAACCCCTCGGCCCGCCCACAACGGCCTGACGGGTGGCGCGCGGGTTGCCTTGCGGCGAGTATACGGGCTCAATTCGGTGTAGCCAAGGGGTCAAATCATCAGATCGGCGGGAAATCAGCGGATTGTGGGGGTTGACGAGCGGATTCGCCAACCCGGATCGATAGGATCGCGCGTGGCGGGGAAACGCGTGCCGCCGCAACGCAGCAACGGGCCGACGAGCCCAGCGTTCCATGGCACACGCCCGAGCCGCGCCGAGCTCCGCGACGTGAGACCGGGCTAGCTGGGAGTCGGACTCGCGGCGGGCGGGACCGGTGTCCCGGTCGACGACGTTGGTGCGCCCGGACCGGCCGGCGCGGGCGAGACGGGCCCGCTTTCGAGGAAGACGTACTGTGCGAAGGCGCCGAGCTCGTGCATGAGAGCGTCGAAATGCATGTCTGGATCGGTGTCGGCAGGGCTGGTTGTCGTCGGCGAGGCCCACGCCTCGATCCCCTGATCCGCTGCCAGACGCAGGACCCGCAGCATATGGGTGCGGTCCGAGACGAACAGGGCGGTGTGGAGCCCGTGCTGGTCGAACAACGCGCGGACGTTGCGTATGGACTCGAGGGTGGTGCTGCCGGTGGTCTCGGCGAGGATCGCGGAGGCAGGGACGTTCCGGTCCTGGGCGTATCTACGCTCCGTCTCCGCCTCTGTGTAGTGGTCGCCGGGGAGCTTGCCGCCAGTGACGACGAAGTATGGGGCGAAGCCCGCGTTGTAAAGCTCGATGGCGTGATCCAGGCGAGCGGCCAGCACCGCAGAAGGACGGCCGTTGTACTGGGCCGCACCCAGAACGACGATTGCGTCCACGTGCCGGCGATCGTCGCGCTGGCCCACGTTCCCGATCCGGTAGACGGTGTACGCGGTCAGCGCCGCGCCGCCGATGACGAAGGCCAGTGCCACGAACGCCAGGTCGCGAAGCCGCGACTTCCAGGTCACTGGCCGTGGCACTTCTTGTACTTCTTGCCCGATCCGCACCAGCACTGGTCGTTGCGTCCCATTCGAACACCGGCGGGCGAGTAGCCGGGCCTGACGGCCCCGGCGCCACTGGTGCTGCCCGCTCCACTCGAACTCGAACCGCCGATGGGCCGGCCCTGCGGCAATGCTTTGGGGATTGCGCGTCCACCGGCGGCGGCGATGGCGGCGGCCGCGGCAGCGACGCTCGTTGTACCGCCTGCGCTCGTTGTACCGCCTGCGCTCGTTGTACCGCCTGCGCTCGTTGTCGATCCGCTTGGGCCCATTGAGGCGCTGCCCGCTCCCCCGGCGCTGCCCGCTCCCGCGGCGCTGCCTGCGGCCGCCCCAACCGGCTCCTCCGACCCGCGCCCCTCGGTCCCTTGAGGCGGGGGCGCCGGCTGGCGAACCAGCGATACGCGGAAGATAGTGACCGCGACCTGGTGCCGGATGAGCGTGCTCATCTCCTCGAAGAGGCCGAAGGCTTCCTTCTTGAAGGCGTTGAGCGGGTCTTCCTGGGCGAAGCCGCGCAGACCGATGCCCTGGCGCATGGCGTCCACTTCGGTCAGGTGCTCGACCCAGATGGAATCGATGGTCCGCAGCAGGACGAGGCGTTCGAGAATGGCCCAGTCGTCACCGACTTCCTTCTCTTTCGCCTCGAGGCGCTCCGCGGCCATGTCCTTGAGGTTGATGGCGATGGCTTCTCGACTGCCCTGATCCCACAGGGCGTCAGGCTTGGTTTCTTCGCCGGCAAGCCCCATGGCCTCCAGTGCCGCCGACAGCCCATCTATGTCCCAGTCGTCCATGGAAAGACTGGCGGGCAGGTGACGATCGACGATGGCGTCGATGTCGCGGTCGAGGAATGACAGGATCGTGTCGGCCAGGTCCTCGTTCTTGAGAACCTTGTCGCGCTCCTCGTAGATCGTCTCGCGCTGCTTGTTGATCACGTCGTCGTACTCGACGACTCGCTTGCGGATGTCGAAGTTGTAGCCCTCGACTCGGGTCTGGGCGCTCTCGATCGTCTTGGAGACGAGGCGCGACTCGATCGCCGTGTCCTCGTCCAGGCCCAGGCGCTCCATCAGGCCGGCGACCCGTTCGGAGGCGAAGCGCTTCATCAGGTCGTCTTCGAGCGAGAG
>PMBR01000036.1 GCA_003152995.1 Chloroflexota bacterium
TGCACGCCGCGCTCGGCGATCGTGCGGGCGGCGGCGGCTTCCTGCTGCCGGCCGATCTCGTCGATGACGATAATCTCCGGCATATGGTTCTCGACCGCCTCGATCATGACCTCGTGCTGGAGCGACGGAGTCCGGACCTGCATTCGGCGGGCGCGCCCGATCGCCGGGTGCGGGATGTCCCCGTCGCCAGCGATCTCGTTGCTGGTATCCACGACGACGACACGTTTGCCCTGGTCGTCGGCCAGGACGCGCGCAGCCTCGCGCAGCATCGTGGTCTTGCCNNGATGATCTCGATCGTGCCGTAGACCGATCGACCGATACGACAGGTCAGGCCGACGATCTTGCCGGTCCGATTGCGGATGGCGCTGATTCGATGGAGCGTCCGTTCGATGCCGGCACGGTTGTCGTCGCCGAAGGTGCCGATGTGCTCGACGACGTACTCGATGTCGGCCTCGGTGATCTCGCGGTCCAGCAAAGTCACTTCGGCCGCCGTGGAGCGCGCCTCGGGCCGGCGCCCGAGATCCATGATGACCTCGATGAGCTGGGCGGGATCCGTCAGGGCATGGACGGCCTCAACGACATCGGGTGGCAGCGCGCCGAGGAGCAGATCCAGGTCGTCGATCGACTCCCGTCGGCGGTGCACACCCTGATCGGCCACGTCTTCTCCTGTGCTTTCGGGCTAGCGTACAGCCGGAACGAGCGCGGGTTCGGCGACGCGCACGAGGGCCTCTTTCATGAGAAGCGTAACCGTCGCGAGATTGGCAAAGCCGGCTTGCTCGAGTCGTCTATCGACGGGCGACTCGTAGGTTCGAACCGGGGCGAGGACGCCGTTGTCGGGGCAGCTCCCGCCTCTGTCGATCCGGGCATGAATCAGACCCAGACCGAAATCAACCAGCTGCTCCACGTCGGCGCCCGCTCTAGCCATTATCTTCAGGTAGTGGGGTTGCTCTTCGCGGGCCACGCCCACCTGCAGCAGCGCGGCGAGGTTCTCCGGTCCGCCGTCCGCTGTCTCCAGGACGAAGGCTTCCACATCTGCGAAACGCAGGATCGGGGCGAGGCTGGAACGAGGCACCCGCGTCGAGGATCCCTGGCGCTCCCAGTCGCTGAGCCGGTATGCCTCCATGCGCGCCACCGGTTGGGGCGTGACCGAGGCGTACAGGCGAGCGAGCGGCAGCGCATCGAGGGGTTGGCAGGGGCGAATGCCCGCCGACCGCGCTCTCTCTTCGGACCAGACCGGCGGCAGCTTCGGGCCGGGGCCGCGGAACAGTAGCAACTCCTGGCCGTAACGAGCGAAGCCGGCCTGCATAAACAACTCGACGTTGCCCTGGACATCGGCGCAGGCCACGTGGAACCGGAAGGCGCCGCGCTTGGTCCCATCGCGCAACAGGTGCTGCACGAGTCGGAATCGCGTGTCGCCGGAATCGCCCGAGCCAATGGCGTCCAGTTCCACGATCGTCATCTCGTCGCGGGAGGCGTCGCGCTCCACGCGCAGCAGGCCCGAGAGACGCCGCTCGTCCTCGTAGACGAACAGCAGGTCGTTGGCCCGGAATGCGCCGAGCGGAAGGCGGAACAGGCTGAAGACGCCGATCCGCGGGCCGCTGAGCGGCAGCCCCAGCGAGCGCGCGTCGACGTGTTCCTGCTGAGACAGCCGCGACAGCTCGCCCAGGGCGGCAAGGTCGGTCAGCCGGGCGAGGCGGACGCGGCCGCTCACATGGCCTCCCCAAGAGACCACGGCTCGGTTCCGGCGACGCCGGCGCCTTCGCCCGGGTCCGAGTACTCCGAGGCCATGGTGGCGATCAGGCGATGAATGCGAGTCTCGCCGGCCAGCTCGGGATGGAACGAGATGGCGATCACGTTTCGCTGGCGGACCGCCACCACGCGCTGATCTGGGAGCCTGGCGAGTATCTCTACACCAGGCCCCAGGCGCTCGATGATCGGGGCGCGGATGAAGATCGCATGCACCGGGCGATCGCCGACGATCGGCATCAGCAGGTCCGTCTCGAACGAGTCGAGCTGGCGCCCGAAGGCATTGCGTTCAACAGTCACGTCGAGGATCGGGAAGACGGGTTCGTCGCCGCCGGCGATCTCCCGGGCCACGATGATCATTCCCGCGCATGTGCCGAGAATCGGGGCCCCCGACCGGGCCAGATCCATGATCGGCTCTCTCAGGTTCCAGCGGGCGACAAGCTTGCGCATCGTCGTGCTCTCACCGCCGGGGAGGATCAGGCCGGAGATCCCGTCGAGGTCTTCGGGCAGGCGCACGGGAACCGGTTCTACGCCGATCGCCCGCAGGATCTCGATATGCTCGATGACGGCGCCGTGAAGCGCCAGTACGCCGATCTTCATTGCATCTTTCGGGTTGCGATGCGGAGCATCGCCAAACCGATGCGCAGCATCAATCCGCGTCCCGCTACGTCAATCGATTCAGCTACTCCTACTGATGCGCAGCATCAGTTAAAACCAATGCTCAGCATTGGTTCACCAGCCCCGGACTGCCAGACGCTCCGCATCGGGAACCGAGGCCGCCGCGATGCCACGCATCGGGCTGCCGAGACCCTTCGAAACCTCGGCGATGATCTTGGGATTGTCGAAATGGAGCGTGGCCTGCACGATCGCCTCGGCCGTCCTGGCGGGGTTCTCGCTCTTGAAGATGCCCGACCCGACGAACACGCCCTCGGCACCGAGTTGCATGGCCAGCGCCGCGTCGGCCGGTATTGCGATGCCTCCGGCGACAAAGTTGACGACCGGCAGCTTGCCCTCGGCCGCTACCAGCTTGACCAGATCGTAGGGGGCGTCCATCTCCTTGGCCGCCACGAAGAGCTCGTCCTCGCGCATCGACTGGAGGCGGCGGATGTCCGACATCAAAGTCCGGATATGGCGCACGGCCTCGACGATGTCGCCGGTGCCCGCTTCACCTTTCGTCCGGATCATGGCCGCGCCTTCATTGATGCGCCTCAGCGCCTCCCCGAGATTGCGACAGCCGCACACGAAGGGCACCTTGAAGGCGTGCTTGTCGANNTCGATGTGGTTGACCTCGTCGGCGGGAGTCAGGACCTCCGACTCGTCGATATAGTCGACGCCGAGCGCCTGGAGAACCTGGGCCTCAACAAAATGACCGATCCGAGCCTTGGCCATGACCGGGATGCTGACCGCAGCCATGATCCCCTCGATCATCGCGGGATCGCTCATGCGGGCCACGCCGCCCGACGCTCGAATATCGGACGGTACGCGCTCGAGCGCCATGACGGCACAAGCGCCCGCGTCTTCGGCGATCTTGGCGTGCTCAGGAGTAACGACGTCCATGATGACGCCGCCCTTGAGCATCTGGGCAAGGCCTTTCTTCGTGGCCCAGGTGGAGGTCTCGGCGGTCATTCTGTACCTGATCCTTATTGCGGCGGAGCTGCGGGAGCGTGCCGGAACGGACTCGACGACCCTCGCTTCGCTCCCGGATTATACCCGGACCACTCCGGACCCCAGCTTCCCCGCCCAGGTGACGAGTCGCGCCGCGGATCGCTCGGTCGGCCGGCGTCGGAGGTTCGAGGTTGCCGAACCTGTATCGAACCGAAACTGGACACTAAGGCGGGAGGCTACCCCCGGCCCTCTAAGTCTGGCTGTCGCGTGTCATCCTGGTTTCGCACCAACGACACCGAGGGGAACTCTTGCTCGCGTTCACCGATGGCCAGCTCGTCCTGATACCCGGCTTTGTGGTCCTGATACTGGCCGCTCCGATAGCAGTCTGGATCTTGAGCCGGGGCCGCGGCCCCGGCTGGCGGCGGGGAGCGGATCGACGCTGGACGTTGATGGCGCTTCTTGCTCTGACGCACATCGTTCTGGTCGTGGCTCTGACCATCTTCCCCATCCCGATCGGCGGTCAGGATTACTACCGCCGGACCCGGGGCATGAGCGAGGACAACCTCGTCCCGTTTGCCACAATAATCTCGCAGCTACAGCACCTGAGCCCGAATACGGTCAGACAGCTGTTCGGCAACGTCATGGCGCTGGCGCCGCTCGGAATCTATGGGCCGGGTCTGTGGCCCGCACTGCGTGACTGGCGCCGCTTCGTCGTCGTGGCGGTGGCCTTCGGCGTCGGCATCGAACTGGCTCAGTACGCCGGCTCCCTGATCGAAGGCTTCACCTATCGCGTCACCGATGTCGACGACGCCATCATGAACGCGACGGGTGCTGTCGCCGCGTTCTTCGTCTGGCGCCGGATCGAAGGCTGGCGCGTGTTCGAACCGTTGCGCGAAGTCACGAACCCGGTGGCGCTAGAGTCCGGGGCATGACGCCCGACTCTCCGCTCGCCCGCCTCTCCGCCGAGGTCGTGGCATGCCGCCAGTGCCCCCGGCTGGTTGAGTGGCGCGAGGAGGCGGCGGCCCATCCGCCGGCCAGGTTCAAGGGCCAGAGCTACTGGGCCCGCCCGCTTCCGGGCTGGGGCGATCCGGAGGCTCGCGTTCTCCTTGTGGGGCTCGCCCCCGCCGCCCACGGCGGAAATCGTACCGGCCGGCTCTTTACCGGCGATAGATCGGGCGACTTCCTGTTCGCTTCACTCCATCGGACCGGGTTCGTGAACCAGCCGGCGTCAACCGGCGCGCAGGACGGGCTGACGGCGCGCGGTCTGTACATCGCCGCTGTTGTCCGCTGCGCGCCGCCCGCGAACGAGCCACTACCCGAGGAGCGCGGCAACTGCTTGCCATACCTGGCAAGTGAGATAGGGCTCCTGCCCGAGCTGCGTGTCATCGTTCCGCTCGGAGCCTACGCCTGGGACGGCATACTCCGGGCGCTCGCCGCGGTTGGGGCAGCCGCCTCACCAAGGCCTCGATTCGGCCACCTGGCCGAGGTCAGTGTTGGTCGCTACACCCTGCTCGGCTCGTACCATCCCAGCCCTCAGAACACGTTCACCGGCCGCCTCACTCCGTCGATGCTCGACGCGGCGATGCTTCGGGCGCGCCGACTGGCTGCCCTCGACTGAGGGGTCGCGCCCTCGTGGTGGGGCTCCGAACTGCGGCTTGCGGTGGGTGCACCCGCACCTGCCCGATCGCCTCGGACCGGGAATCTGCGGCGCGTGACCGGCGGAGCCGGGCTTACACTCACCCTCGTGAGCGAAGCGCGACTGCTCCTCGTCGACGACGACCTGCCCCATCTCGGCGCGCTCGCCGAGCGGCTGGCCGGCGACGGCTTCGACGTGGTCAAGGCGAGCAGCGGACGCGAGGCCCTGGACCAGCTCGACATGGCGTGGCCGGACCTCGTGATCCTCGACCTGCTGATGCCCGAGATGGATGGCCAGGCCCTGGCCGGGCGCATCAAGAGTCGAGCCGACCTGCCGATCCTGGTCCTCTCCGCCATCGTCGAGGCAGACAGCAAGGCGGACTTGATCGCCCATTACGCGGAGGACTACGTAACCAAGCCCTACGACTACGCTGAGTTGCTGGCCCGAATCAGGCGCATTCTCCGCCGGCTCCGCGATCAGATCCCGGTCGACGAAATGGCACTCGGCGATATCACGCTCACTCCCCGCAGGAGAGAGGCGACGGTGCGGGGGCGTCGCGTGGCCCTGTCGCCCACCGAATCACGGTTCCTGGCGACTCTTGCCGCCAGTATGCCGGCAGCCGTCACCACCGAGCAGCTGCTGCACAAGGTCTGGGCGGATTCGGACGCGGCAGACCCGGCCTATGTCTGGGTCACGGTCCGGCGCCTCCGCCAGAAGCTGGAACTCGACCCCGATCGTCCGATTCACCTGCTCACCGAGCCCGGTGGCGGCTACCGCCTGGCAGCGGCCGAGTCGCATCCGGGCTCCGGCGGGTCGGCGAAACGCTGAGCGGACGCAATAGACCGTTCGTGCGTGCGGGCCCAGGACGTTCGCAGACACAGCGTATCCGTTGGTACTCTGGCGGCCAGAACACTCCAAAAGGACGATTCGTCGGGTCCCTCAACCCTCGCTCCGCTATGGTGGGTGCAAGGAACCAACCGTAACCTCCATCTTCTTGGAGTCTGAACACCCGTTCGCCGGGGAGAATTCAATGCGCAACCACAAGCGCGCAACCGCAACTCAGCGCCGCCGTCGCGGACCGGGTCAGGCGATGGTCGAGTTCGCCCTGGTCATCCTCCCCTTCATGGTGCTCGTGGTTGCGATCGCCGAGTTCGCCTTCCTCCTCACGGTCAAGACCGGCATCACCTATGCCAGCCAGGACGCGACCCAGCTTGCCGCAGAACTGGGCGGCACTCCCGACGCCGACGTATACATCCTGGCGCAGATCGAAAAGGACGTTCAGACTCCCGTCGACAAGACGAAGATCACGGGCGTCACGATCTTCTGGACCGACCTCAACGGCGCGAACAAAGGCGCGAATACCTTCACCCGCACCGGAACGATGCAGAACGAGGCTAAGACGGTCACGGTCCCGTACACGCAGGCGTCGAACAACTACCCGGTCTCGGACCGCTGCACGGTGATCCTCGCGACCGGCTGTGCACCCGGCCACACCGGCGTGGATTGGATCGGCGTGACTATCACTTACACGTACCAGTGGGTCACTCCATTGCCCAGCCTGATCGGTCTCTCCGGGTCGCCGCCAGTATTCGTCGAGACGAACACGAGTCGCCTGGAGCCGCAGCAATGAGGCGCGCGCGGCCACGCCGCTCGGAGCGGGGCCAGTCCTTCGCCGAGTTCACCCTCATCCTGCCTGTGATCCTGGCCATGGTCCTCGGGATGATCGAGCTCGGGTTCGCGATCAACAACAGCACGGCCATCGGCACGGCCACGCGACAGGGCGCCCGGGTCGGATCCGAGCTCGTTAATGGCGCCAAAATCGGCTCCGCGCTGGTCGACCCGGAGATCATCGGTGCCGTGGAGGGAGCCCTGATTTCGCCGGGTTCGCCGATCGACCCAAGTCAGGTCACCTCGATCCAGATCTTCTTGGCCAACACTGACGGGTCAATGTCCGCCAAGGTCAACACGTGGATCTATTCGGAGAACGGCGGGCCGACCCTGCCGGGCGCAAGCGGGCCGCTCGATTTCAAAGTGTCCTCGACCAACTGGGACGTTACGACCCGCTCGGGTGCAGATCCCGCGCAATCGATAGGCGTCCGTATCACCTACACCTACAACTTCATCACGCCGCTAAGAGCCTTTGTGTCGTTGTTCACCGCGTCCCAGATCACGATGATCGACCAAACCGTGATGGCAATGGAGCCACCAACAACATGAGCCAGCCGCTGCTTCGGATACATCTCCACGGCCATCGCAAGACCGCCGGCCAACCGCGCCCTCCCAGGGCGAAGGTGGATCTCACGGCGAAGGAGGCGGGCCAGATAATCGTCGTATTCGCCCTGATGCTGACCGTCCTGATCGGACTCATCGGCATCGCCATCGACGTCACGTACGCCTGGCGAAAGGGTCTTGAGATTCAGCGCGCGGCCGACGCCGGGTCACTCGCGGGTGTCGTCTATCTGCCCGGCGCCGCCGGCAACGCCCACGATCGTGCTATCGCCGAAGTTACCCGCAACGGCTACACCACAGGCGGATCGACGGTCGTCACTGCCGCCCAGAACCCGTCCAACACACGCCAGCTCGACGTAACGATCACCGCCCAGGCTCCGACGTTCTTCGTCAGGATGTTTGGCGTCAACAACTGGACCATCACCCGCATGTCCCGCGCCGGTTTCGTCATGCCGGTGCCGATGGGCAGCCCGCTGGCCTACCTGGGCGTGGGTTGCCTGGTCCTCAACGGGGTCACCGCGCCCGCCTGCGCCACGACCGGCACCGGTGCGAGCGGGCTGACTACTCTCGGTACGACCGGGGGTACTTCGCTGGACAGCCTGGGGGCCTGGGCCTCGATCATCACCAAGGGTGGAAACGAGGAGAACGGCGACGCGTACGCGCCCGAGAACAACTCGACCTACAGCCCCAGCAGCAACGTCTTGTACCCCGCGTCACCGGCTGGAGCGGACGGATACAAAGGCTACTTCTATACGGCCGTCCTCCCATCCGGAGGATCGATTCAGATCTTCGACCCGGGCTTCTGCGCCATGGGATCGTCGGGATCGGGCAACTATGGAGCCGGCGATCATTGGATCGGCTCGGGCGGCGGCAGCTATCCGGTCTCCACGTACTACCAGCTGTGGGACACGCACGATGTGCCGATCAGTCCAAGCCTCTGGACTACCTATGGCTCCGGCTCCGGCTCGACTTTCGAGAATGAGAAGGGCTGGGATACGGCCAACCACAGCAGCTCGGAGAACAGCGGCAAGCCCAGCGGCACGACCGCTTGCACTTTGGCCGGCGGCGCCGACGACTATCACCTCAAGTGGTGGACGCTCGCCAGCGGCCTTCCGGCCGGAACGTACGAAGTCCAGGTGAGCACGACCAACACCGGAAACGCCTCGGTCAATGACGGCACGAACGCCGAGAACATGTTCGCTATCCAGGCCGTTGGCGGCGGATCCCCCTCGGTCTACGGCTACGACAAGATGTGCGTGTATAACAACCTGGCCGCAAGCGGGGTCCTGCAGAAGTTCTACATGGCCAAGGTCGATCAGGAGACGGGCGCCGGCAAGACGCTGACCATCGACCTGTTCGATGTCGGCGACTCGACGGCTGGGTACATCCAGATCCTGAGCCCCGACACTTCCGGGTCCAGCCCGGTGCTGGTCAACAACTTCAGCTACACCACGTTCACCTACAACGCGTCCATGACTAGGGTGAGCCCGGGCAACTGCGTTGCCGGCACCTCCGACTCTTGCAGTGGCGGCCCACGCAGCAAGATCACGGTCGCGAACGGTTCGGCACATAGCAGCTTCAACAACACCTGGATCGAGATCACGATTCCACTCGGGACGACCTACGGCGCCAGCGGCTTGTGGCAGGGCGGTTGGTGGCAGGTCCAGTACAACGTCACCGCCGGCAACGACACGACGACCTGGTCCGTCAACGTGCGAGGCAACCCCGTCCACCTGGTCCCGGTAGGCGTGGGCTAGCTCTCCATCCGACAAGTCCGAGGCCCCCGGCAGCGGGGGCCTCGCCGTTTCTGGAGGGTTCGGACTACCCCGCCCACCCGAGGAGGCAGGTATCTGCCTTTGGCGCGCTGGCTCCACGGGTCGAGGCCCCGGCCGAAGGCCCGGCTCTGGTAGGATGCGGCCATGGAGGGCGTGGTCCTAGTCCTAAATCAGAACTACGAGCCACTTAACGTGTGCAACCTGCCACGCGCCTTCCGGCTGGTGTTCGGCGATCGGGCCGAAGTGCTCGAGTACGACCACCAGGTGATCCGGACGCCGCGGGCAGACTACCGCGCGCCTGCCGTGATCCGGCTCCAGAACCAGATCCGGCGACCGCGACCACGTGTGAAGCTGACTCGCCGCGAGGTGTTCACGCGCGACTCGTACACCTGCCAGTACTGCGGCCGGCAGAGCGGCGACCTGACCCTGGACCACGTCGTGCCGCGTCATCGGGGCGGCTCTCACACCTGGGACAACCTGGTGACGGCATGCAAGTCATGTAACCATCGCAAGGGCGGCAAGCTCCTCGAAGATGCGAAGCTTCGGCTGGCCCGGCGACCGGTCGAGCCGCGCTGCGATGTCTATTCGCTCTTCACGCCGTACCTCCGCGACGACCGGAACGGGAGCTGGCGCACGTACCTCTTCCTTGGCCACTGATCGCGTGGCCCGGGAGGCGGGGATGGCTTGCGATACCGCGCCAACTGCAGTCGAGTCCGCGCCTGCCCCTCAAGTCCCCGCGGCGGTCGCCGAGCTGTTGGTCACTCTCCGGGGGGGCGGGCACTCCGCTTATGTAGTGGGCGGCTGTCTGCGGGACGTCCTGCTCGGCCGCGACCCTGCGGACTGGGACCTGACCACGGACGCGCCGCCCGACCGGATCCAGAGCCTCTTCCCGCGGTCGCTGTACGAGAACCGCTTCGGGACCGTGGTCGTGCGTCATGCTCGCGGCCAGTACGAGATAACCGCATTCCGACGCGACGTCGAATACTCGGACCACCGCCACCCCGACAGTGTCGAGTTCGGCGATTCGATCGAGGAGGACTTGGCCCGGCGCGACTTCACGGTCAACGCCATGGCCTGGGGCGGCAGGCCTGCGGAAGAGTCTCTTTTCGTCGACCCTCACGGCGGACGAGCGGATCTCGCGCGGCGGGCGCTCCGGGCCGTCGGCGACCCGGATCGTAGATTCGGCGAAGACGCCCTTCGAATGGTTCGGGCGGTTCGTCTGGCCGCGACGCTGGGCTTCGAGATCGAAGCCGAAACCCTGGCCTCGATAGGCAGAAACGCCGAGCTGGCGCGCCATCTGTCGGGCGAACGAATAGCGGCCGAGCTCTTCAAGCTTCTTGCGGCGCCACGACCGAGCGTCGGGCTGCGCCTCATGACGCAGACCGGGCTTCTGGCCGTGATCGCGCCGGACCTCGCACGCCAGCCCAGGATTCCACAGAACAAAGTCAGCGGCGAGGACCTCTGGGATCACACGCTCAGAACGGTCGACGCGGCGCCGAATCGCACTCTCGTCCGGCTGGCCGCCCTCCTCCACGACATCGGCAAGCCGGATACTCTCGCCGACGGGCACTTCCACGGCCATGAGATCGTGGGCGCCGCTATGGCCCGCGAGTTCCTGGCCGGCCTGCACGCTCCGAAGGCTCTCCAGGAGCGGGTCGCCCACCTCGTTCGAAACCACATGTTCTCCTACCAGCCCAACTGGAGCGACGCCGCCGTCAGGCGCTTCATCCGCAAGGTCGGCCCTGGCTCGATCGATGACCTGCTGGCGCTCCGGGCAGCAGACAACGAAGGCAGCGGGCTTACGGCCGAGGCCGGGCTGCTGCCTGAGCTGGAACGCCGTATCCGCGATGAGCTGGCCGCGCACGTTGTTCTCGGGCGGCAACAGCTGGCGATCGACGGCCACGACCTGCATTCGGAGTTGGGGATTCCGCCCGGTCGAGCGCTCGGCCGGATCCTTGATGAACTCACGGAGCGAGTAATCGCCGAGCCGGCTCTCAACGATCGTGCGATCCTGCTCGAGCTGGCCCACGCGATCGGCGATGGCTCGACGGGTGGAGAGCAGGCAAGTGGATCGTCGGGTCGTAACATCGAGGCGAGCTGATGTTCGAAGTGCTCCTACGGGCGGACCGGGCTCTCGCGAGCGGCGCGCTCGACGAGGCCGAGCGGTCGTTCTGGCAGCTCATGGACCTCGACCCCACGAACTCGATCGCGGTCACCGGCCTTGCGCTCGTTTCCATGGAACGAGGCGATCTGCGACTGGCCCGGACATTCGTCGACCGAGCCCTGACCATGGACCCCGAGAGTGCCGCGGCGACGAGGATCCTGGAGTCCCTCAATGGCGGCGCCGCTCCAGGGGCCGCCTCGGACGTGCCGGACGTGCTCATGCTCGCGGCGCTGCGCCTCGAAGCGTTGGGCCGCCAGCGTGCCGCTGCCGACGAAGACGAGGCCGACGGAGCCGTGCGGGCTTCCGGGCAAAAGGCGGGCAGGCAGCTCAAGACAACCGACGACGACGACCGCGAGCAGCTCCCGCAACTCGGCGCTGAACCGCTATCGGAGCGACGCCAGGTCGGTCGCCAGGCGGCGGCCACGGCAGCCGCAGCCGCCGCCTCGGCGGAGGCTGCAAGGAGTGCGGCCAGGCGACCCCAGCCGCAACCTCGCCCCAAGTCACATCAAGCCCTGGGCGGTCGTGCCCGGCGGCTCCCATCGTCGGACGACCTGAAACCGCAATGGCGATCCGACCCGTTCGCCGCAGCGGAATCTGCGGCGGCGATCGAGGCAGTTGACGAGACGGACGACGTGGCCATCGAGGAGCCCGCCTGGCGAGCTGGGCGTACGCTTGGGAAGCCCGCAGATGAATTGAGCGACGCTCTCGAAGCCGCGGATGCCACTGACGAGGACGAGAGCATTGCGATGCGCGTTGCGCTGGTAGCAGATGGGGCGGATCTCGATCCAGCGGAGCTCGCGGCCGCGACATTCGGGGCAATAGACGCCAGGAGCGGGGACGAGAGCATTACGATGCGCCTCGCTCTGATCGAGGCTGCCGCGGAGCCCGAAAGCGCGGAGCCCGAAAGCGCGGCGCCCGAAAGGGCGGAGCCCGAAGCTGCCGAGCCGGATGCTGCCGAGCCGGATGCTGCCGAGCCCGATGCCGCGGTGAGTCCGGCAGCCGATATGCCTGCCGCCGAAGGCGAGACGCCAGAGATTCTGGGCGCCGAACTCGACGAGGAAGAGCTAGACGTCGCCGAGATGGTGGCCGCCATAGCGCTCGGTCCGACGCCGCCCCGCCGGATCGACCTCGCTGCCGTGGAGGCCGACCTGCGGGCTGCCGAGGTCCGTGCCGCCGAGCGCGAGGCGCGCGAGAGCGGCACGGTGTCCGTGACTGCCGCCAGCACAAAGGCCAGCTTCGTAGGGAGTGAATTGGCCGCCGAGCCTCCAGCCGCCCAGCCGGCCGCCAATCTGGCCGCCGCCGAGCCGCCAGCCGCCGAGCCTCCAGCCGCCGAGCCGCCAGCGAAGGCTGAGCCGCAGGCCGCCGAGTCCGATGCTCTCGGCGGCCGGCCCGGGCGCCCCGTCCGAACCAGGCAAGGTTCGTCGATCAGCGACGAACCCACCGAAGGGGACGCGGAGGCAGCCGCCCTGCGCGAGGCTGTTGCGATGGTCCTGGGCGTCGAGGCCGGCGAGGAGGGCGACGCGAGCGGGTCGGCCAGGGCCAAGTCCAAGGAACCAGTTCGGCCGCCGGCCGGTCTCCGGCCGCGGGCGTCGGGCATGATTGAGGAGCCAACGCCAGAGCATTCGGGCGAGAGCGACAAACCAGACGAGCCTGCGGCCGAGGCCGCACAGCCGGCCGATCCAGGCGCGACCATTGAACCGCGCCGCAAAGGGTTCCTGCGGAGATTCAGAGGAGACTGAATGCGCATTCTCGTCACCGGCGGTGCCGGCTACATCGGATCGGTCTCGGTCGAAGCCTTCGTGGCCGCCGGTCACGAGGTCACCGTGCTCGACGACCTGTCGACGGGTCACCGCGGTGCGGTTTCGCCTGCGGCCAGGCTCGAGGTCGGCAGCTACGGCGACACGCCCGCCGTTGCCGGCTTGCTGGATCGGTACCACATCGAGGCGGTCCTCCATTGCGCCGCCAAGTCGCTCGTCGGCGAGTCGATGACAGACCCGGCGAAGTACTTCCGGGAGAACGTCGCCGGCGGCGTCGCGCTCCTCGAGGCGATGCGAACCACTGGCGTGCGACGCATCGTCTTCAGCTCCACGGCGGCGACATATGGGATGCCCGAGCGAATTCCGATCCTCGAGACCGATCCGATCCAACCGATCAACGCCTATGGCGAGACCAAGCGCTGCGTCGAGGGCGCCATCCGCTGGTACGGCCACGGCTACGGACTCCGAAGCGTGATCCTGCGCTACTTCAACGCCGCCGGGGCGAGTGCCGCCTACGGCGAGAGCCACGATCCGGAGACTCACCTCATCCCGGCAGTACTCCGGGCCGCGGCAGCGGGGCGCGACGTGACGCTCTTCGGCGACGACTACCCAACGCCCGACGGAACGTGCATCCGCGACTACATCCATGTCGAGGACCTGGCTCGGGCGCACATGCTCGCGCTCGAAGCGACGGACCCGGCGAACGCGCTGACCGGCCCTGCGACCGGGCCGTGCGAGCCGCTCGTCTGCAATCTTGGGAGCGGCACCGGCTTCAGCAACCGTCAGGTCGTGTCCGCCGCGGAAGCCGTGATCGGCCGGCCGATATCCGTCAAGGTCGGCCCGCGCCGCCCCGGCGATCCGCCCATCCTGGTTGCCAGCCCTCAGAACGCCCACGAGAAGCTGGGCTGGAACGCCAGCCAGGGCACGCTCGAGCAGATCATCGGATCGGCCTGGGAGTGGCTGCGGGCTCACCCCGCCGGATACGCGGAGTAGCGGAGCCGTGGATTCACGGCGGGCCTCCGTTGGCCGGTCGACGACTGCTATTCAGACGAGCCTGCGCCGCGGTCGGGAATCGCGCCGGCCACGGGCCACAGGTCGGGCCCGTCGCCCGTCGGGACAAACATCGTGCCGGAGCCGGCCCAGCTGAGGATAGAATCGCGTCATGCCGTTCAACCGTCGCAAGGCCGAACCAGCGCCCGCGATCGACCCCGCCGACTGGCGCCCCCAGGCCTTCGGGTCCGGGAGCCACCGCTCTCTGGCCGATCCAATCTACGAACCCAAATGGAGCGGCGTGCGCGTCCTCGCTCGGATCTCTCGCGGGTCGGACGGATTGCCGGCAGCGACCCTGATGGACGAGGACGGGCTCGACGCGACGGAGGAGTTCGCCGAGCTCGCCCGGGCAATAGGCGCCGCAGCGCTGGCCGACGAACTCGTCCTGGACGGATATCTCACGATCGAGCCGACCCAGGAAACCGTCGGCGTCGAAACGACGGTGATGGAAGCCCCCACGCAGGGTCAGGTCTTCGCCCAGATGATCGGCGGCGGCCGGATGCGGCCACGCGAGCCCGAACGGCGACTCGATACTGACCGCCCGATCGCGTTCGTTGCGGTGGACCTGATGCTCATCGACGGATCCAGTCTGATCGACCTCCCGCTCCTGGAGCGCAAGAGGCTGTTGGACGGCGCCATCGAGGTCGGCAACCTCGTTCGGATTACGCCGTTCGTTCGGCCGCCCATCGGTTCGCTGACCATCACGTGGCATGCTCTGGGCTTTCGGGAGCTGGCGGTCAAGCCTGGAAACGGACGCTACCTTCCGACCGGCGAGCCGAGCGACTGGGCCATCGCGCCGATCACGCCACGCTAGATTCCGGACGGCAGGCGAGCGCCGCAGAACGCCGAGGAACCGAGCCCGGGTTCCGCGAAAGCTGCCCCGGTAGCGAGCGCGATCACAAATGGGCCGCCCGGGCGCGAGGACGGCGGGCGATCGCCGGATTCGGGCTGAAACTGGCCTCACAATCGGGCGGCGTGGTACGGTGCACCGGATGCCTGCGAGTGCGCTCACCTCTGCGATTCGGGACGAAATTGCCCGGCTCGGCTGTGCCGACATCATGGTCGGAATCCCGAGCTACAAGAACGCGGCCACGATCGGCCACGTGGTTCGGGCCGCCCAGGCCGGCCTGGTCCAATATTTCGCGGATCTCCGGCCCGTCCTGGTGAACGCGGACGCCGGCTCCCCGGACGGGACCCAGCGCGTTGTGGTGGAAACCGAGCCGCCCGGCTACGTCGAACAGATCCTGCTCGTCCATCCGAAGAACCGGCTCGCTCGGGTCAGCCTCACCTATCCCGACGTCGATGGCGTCGGCGGCAAGGGCGCCGCCCTTCGGACGATATTCGAGATGGCCGCCGCGCTCGAGGTCGGGGCGTTGGTCGTCGTCGACTCGGACCTGCGCTCGATCGTCCCCGAATGGATCGAGCTGCTGGCCGGGCCGATCCTCAAGGGCGGCTACGACTTCGTTGCGCCGCTCTATTCCCGCCACAAGTACGACGGCACGATCACAAACACCGTCACCTATCCGGTGACTCGGGCGCTGTACGGCCATCGCATCCGGCAGCCGATCGGCGGCGACTTCGGTGTCAGCGGCGACCTCATCCGCGACTACCTGGCCCAGGAGACGTGGACGTCGGACGTGTCGCGCTTCGGCATCGACATCTGGATGACGACCACCGCCCTGACCGGCGGTTTCGCCGTCTGCCAGAGCCGCCTGGGGGCAAAGATCCACGACCCCAAGGATCCGGGCTCGGATCTGGGTCCGATGTTTCGACAGGTCGTGGGGACGCTGCTGGAGATGGCCCGGGACAACGCCCCTCGCTGGCTCGAAATCTCCGGCAGCCACGATGTGCCGGCGTACGGCTTCGAGCGATACGCCGAGCCGGCGCCGCTGGAGGTCAACACCCTTCGCCTGCTGAGCCAGTTCCACGCCGGCGCACTCACGGTCGCCGACACGTGGCGCGGAATGCTTCGGCCGGAGAACTACAACAGCGTCATGGAGCTGGCCGGGGAGGCTGGGGCCATGGCCGAGGCCGCTGCACGAAAGCTGGGTCTCGGCGGCGAGTCGGGCCAGGGGTCGGCGGGCAGCGATGGGCTGCCCTCCACCGACGAGCTCTCGGACCTCGTTTCGGGTTTCCAGTTCCCAGACGATCTGTGGGCCCGGGTCTTCTACGACTTGCTGGTCTCGTCGAGCTTCGGCGAAGTCCCGACTGAACGGCTGGTGGCCGCCTTGTTGCCGATCTACTTCGGACGTGTCGGCCGCTTCGTGATCGAGAACCGGCGTCTCTCGGGCGACCAGGCCGAGGAACGGGTCGAGCACCAGGCTCGCGAGTTCGAGTTGCACAAGCCGTATCTCGTCGAGCATTGGACCGAGGCCGCAAAGGCGAAGGGCAAAGCGCGGGCCGGCGGCGCCGACCCGGCTGGCACGAAGTCCGCAGGTAGCACGAGCACGAAGCCCGGTGCCGGCGCAACTCCTGACGCCCATCCCTCACACACTCGCGGAGCGGCTCACAAGGAAGCGGTTCACAAGGAAGCGGTTCACAAGGAAGCGGCCGAATGACCCGCTCGCCGCTTCCGTCCAGGATCCTGATCCCGGTGGCCAACCCACTGACCGCCGAGGAGCTGGTCCGAATCGGAGCGGCGCTGCTGGACCGCAAGAACGGCAGCCTGACCGTCCTCGGGATTGTTGAAGTGCCCGAGGGAACGCCCTTGAGCGAGGGCGCCACCATGGCCCGCCAGGCTCGTCGGCTCCTCCAGCGGGTCCTCGACTACGCGCCCGAAGGAGTGACGATCCACACCGCCGTGCGGATCGGACGGCGGGCGGCCGAGGGCGTCATCGAGGCTGCCACAGAACTCGACGCGCAGCTGATCGTCTTCGGTTGGGGCGGCAAGACACATATGCCAAAACCGGGCGCCGAAACGTCCGTCTTCAGTCCCACGATCGACGAAGTCGTTCGAGACGCGCCCTGCAACATCGCCGTCGTCAAGCAGGGCGCCCCGATGGAAATCGGGCGGATCCTGGTGCCGATCCGAGGCGGCCCCCACGCAGAGCTGGCTCTCCAGTTCGCAGACGCGCTGGCCCGCGGCGGCGGCAGGGTGGAGGTGCTGCATCTGGTTCCGGCCGGCATCACGCCGGGGATCAAAGCTCAGGCCGAGAAGGCGCTGAACCACTTCATCCGCCAGCATGCCAACGGTCAGGTCAAACAGACGGTGATGGAGGCGCCGAACTTCCGCAACGCGATCCTCCACGAGGCCGACCAATCCGACGTAGTGGTCATGGGTGCCTCGGCCGTGCCCGCCACGAGCGACGGCCGGACGTTCCTCTTCGGCGCTCTCCCGGAGGCAGTTGCGACGCGATCGAAGAAGACGGTCATCGTCGTCAAGACGGGCGAGGCGATCGGCGCGGCCACGTTCGATCAGCTCGAGCGACGAGAGGAAACGCTTGCCGCGGCCGAGAAGGCGGCAGCCGAATCCCGCGCGGTGCCGCTCCGTGTAGAGCGCTGGTTCGGCGAATCCAACTTCCACCATCGCGAGTTCGGCGACCTCGATCGTCTGGTCCACCTCAAGGAGCAGGCCGGTCTGACCGTGAGCCTCGTTCTGCCGGCCCTCAACGAGGCCGAGACGATAGGCACCATCGTTGGCCGAGCCCGGCGCGAGCTGATGGAGCGCCACCCACTGGTCGACGAACTCCTGGTGATCGACTCCGACTCGACGGACCGGACGCGCGAGATTGCTGCGTCGGAGGGCGCCCGGGTCGCGATCCATTCGCAGGTGCTGGCACGTTACGGCAGCTACTGCGGCAAAGGCGAGGCTCTGTGGAAGAGCCTCTACGAAACGTGCGGCGACATCGTCGTCTGGGCCGACACGGACGTGCGCAACTGGCATCCGCGGATGGTCTACGGCACAGTCGGTCCGTTGATCGCCGAGGAGAGGCTGCAATACGTCAAGGGCTACTACCGCCGGCCGATCGTCGAGGATGGAATCCTCAAGGAGGGCGGGGGTGGGCGTGTTACGGAACTCGTGGCGCGCCCGCTCATCAACCTCTTCTACCCCGAGCTTTCGGGCTTGATCCAGCCGCTGTCGGGCGAGTACGCCGGGCGCCGGAGCCTGCTCGAGACGATCCCGTTCTTCACGAGCTATGCCGTCGAGATCGGGCACCTGATCGATGTCGCGGAACGATGCGGGCTCGAAGGGCTCGGCCAGGTGGACCTGGAGCGGCGGATCCATCGCAACCAGGAACTCGCGGGTCTGTCGCAGATGAGCTTCGTCATCCTCCAGGCGGTCATGAAGCGGCTCGAAGAGAAGCACAAGACCAGCCTGTTCGCCGAGTTGGGTTCGACGATGAAGTTGCCGCGTTCCGGCGGCGGCAAGCTCGGCCTCGAGGTCATCGAGCTGGCCGATCACGAGCGACCACCGATGATCCACATTCCGGAGTACCTCGAGAAGCGGCGGATGGCGGCCGGGGCTGGGAATTCGGGCGACGCCACGGGAGCGGCGGCCCGCGCCGGCGCCACGGATTCGGCCCTGGCGTGGGGATCCGAACTCACCGCGGAACCACGGCCGCGCGGAGCTGACCAGAGTTGGCGTGAAGCCCGATGATTCGGGCACCTGCGGCGCTCAGGGCGACTGGGTTGGGACGGCCTCCGGGTAGATCCTCTGGACCAAGTATCGGAGGAACTCGACGTACACTTCGAAGGCGTGGACCTTGCCCGTGGTCGAAGCGATGACCTCTGGGAAACCTTCTCGCTGGGTTTCCAGGAACTGTTCGTCCCAGAGAGCCTTCAGGAGGAGTGGCGGAACTTCCTTGGCGCCGAACACGAGTGGCAGGTGTTTGTGGCAACGGCCAAGAAAGGCGGCGCTCATGGGCTTCTGGCACAGACGATGGATGTCGTAGAAGTCCCTGGCGCGGTTCTTCTGCGACCTGAACCGGTAGTCCGGGTGCTGTTGGCAGATGGCGCGCAGTTTCTCCAGGACTAGTGATTCCCGCGTGTATCCATGAACGAGGATGCCGCGGATCTTCCGGGTCCGCTGCAAGTCGCAGTACTCACGTTCGCTGATCTCGATGGCGATCACCTCTTCGATGGTCATATCACGCCCTTGGGATAGTAGATGCGCCACTTCTCATCGAACACCCACGATGTCTTGGCGCCGTGGTCGAGGTAGAACTTGTGTTTGAGTGGGTACCGTTGTCCGATGAATCTTGCCAGGCTGTGCGCGCCCAGTCTGTCGAACAGAAAACCGAGTGCTTGCCAGTACGGGTAACCATAGGCCATTCCGTCGTAGAGTTCAAGGAGGAGGCGGCGGTTCACACGCGGGTGGGCTTTGCGAAAGGCGTCTATGGCGGCGCGAATCCCGCCGTTGTACTGCGGGAGTACGACCGCATCAATGAGTGCCCTCTCCAGGCAAGTCACCTTGGAGCCCTTCGGGCATATTCGGTTGTCTGCGTGCACGGGGCCGACGCCGAGTTCGCTACGCGCAACTCTCTCCGAGATGACGATCTCGCGGTCGTGGAACGTGACCACGTGCCTTGTCATGCGGTGCGGGAGGATGAACGCTTGGAAAATGTCGTCGTCTGTCAGTTCCGGTCGGCCTCCCAGTGGTTGGTCTTTCGCCCGGTTGCCCTCCGTGGCGACGAAGATCTTGGCTGGAACTTGGTTGGTAAGGGAGTGGTAGTAGATCGAGGTGAGGTTGCAGAAATAGCCAGTCGGCGCCAGCGCCTGCGCGACCTGGTATGGGTTCCAGTTCGCGGCCGGAACAGACGAGTAGAGGTTCGTGGTCCGGCCGTTCTGTGCGCGCAGATTCACGTGGTGCAGAAGGCCGTCCTCCCGCAAGGCACGTTCGAAGGAATGGCGTTGGCGGTACACGGTCTTCCCCATGTAGGCCTCCAGTACGGGTTTCAGTTCCCGATACCGAGCGGGAGGGGCAAGCAACGCCGCAAGGTCCTTCCGCTGGGCGGGAGTGAATTTGGACATGGGCCGCCTCCTGTGATAGCGTGTGTGAACACACGCTATCACAAGATGGCGGTGGTCGGCAACATCTTTTCTGGGGATGTTTACCCGGTGCGCCCTTCCCGACCTTGCATCATCTCCACTGATACCATGTGTGCACACATGGTATCAGTTCACGATGCGATTGACAAGTTCTTTGTTGGGTCGCGGGCGGGTCCGATAAGGGCGGGCGCGGCTCTTAGGGTCGCCCTTGATAATTGATACTCGTCGTTTCTCTCGGGATCACCATCGGGCCACTTTGTCAAGTAATGGTAGAGCCTGGGCCCAATCGTGCAGTGGTAGGTATCTTGCCTATCCCGCCACGCCATCCGAGCCTGCAACCCGCTGTCAGCGGTAGCGAAGGCTACACCGAACAATGCGTGAACCAGGAACATCAGGTAGTCCATTGTAAGCCCGGACACAAATGACTGGGTGAGGAAGCGACGGGACCGGAGCAAAGAGTGGTACCAACAAACTCTCTCGCACCTCGTTGATGCCCAGTGGGCTACTCGGAAATCCAGCCGGCTGGACTCCTCGTCCAGACCCAGCAGACGGCCCGGCGGACAGAGGTTCTCTTGACCCTAACTTCGAGTGCCGGCGCTGCCCCCGTCCTATCGGCGCTCCCCGGCGGGCGCGGCGGCCGGCTCGACGCCGGTCGGGTTCGCGGGGTCCACGTCGATGGGCGGCCAGCTTGCCTCGCCGCGCCTCTGCGCCAGGGTCACGTTCCTGTCGTTGCCGATCCACCCGAGCTCGTTCGAGTTCAGGTCGAGCCACAGCGTGAGCCGGCGCCATTCGTCGGGCGTCAACTGGACGTCCTTGTGCTGGGGCAGGGTGGCGAGCGCCTTCAGGATGCCCGAGGCGCGCGCGCCGAAGCGCGCCGGCGAGGTGCGGGAAGCGCCGACCCCCCGCAGGGCCAGGGCCTGGTATTCCCCGGGGTAGCTGAAGGCCCGGTCATTCCGGGCCAGCGAGGCATAGCTCATGTCGGGCGCCTTGGGGTTCTTCTGGTGACACGCCACGCACTTCTGGTCGAAGACGGGCTGCTTGACGAGCTGGATGAAATTGAACGGCGTCGCGCCGCTGGCGACTTCCGGCGCCAGCTTGGACGGCGGCCGCTTCATGGCCGCGGGCACGCCCGCCAGCCGGTCAGGCTTCCACTTGTCCTCGTGGCAGCCGAGGCAGGACAACTGCTCGCCGGGATGCACATAGGTGGCCGAGCGCATGGAGTGGACGGCCATCCCCTTCTCGTCCAGGAGCTGGAAGTAGAGCGGCTTCCCGACCGGCGCCTCGCAGTAGACGCTGCCATCCTCCTCCACGGGCACGATCCCCAGCGGCATGCGGCCGATCGAGTC